>BNTU01000018.1 GCA_025996835.1 Bacteroidia bacterium | reverse complement strand
TCTGCCAATTCCACAAACTTTTACGACTCGCGGGCTCGATAATCATGTTCAGTAGCCATCGCCACATCTGTCGCCAGCAATTTCAAATGCAGTGAGCATCGCCTGCGCATTTAGACAACTATTTTTTAACATAAATTAAGATGCGTTTGCCCTGTGCTTTTGAGGTGCTATTTTTTTCAATTCTAAATTTTTATCGTACCTTTGCGGGGCAGAAATGATTTTTCTACTGACGTAATAAACGTAATTCATAATTGAAAAGATGGAAGAGATTATTCCAACCTTCCCTAAGGAGGTGATTAAGTCGGAATTGACTGCCGACAAACTTTTTCGGAAGACTAATAAGTCGGGTAATGAAATTTACCTGTTCACAGCCCACAATGCACCCAATTTGATGCAGGAGGTGGGGCGTTTGCGCGAAATTGCGTTCCGCTATTATGGTGGTGGAACAGGCAATGCGGTGGATATTGACCATTTCGACACGATGGAAACACCTTACCGACAGTTGATTGTGTGGGACCCGCAGGCAGAACAAATCATTGGCGGCTACCGCTTTCGATGCGGCAATGAGATTACATTTGATGCCAACGGGCAGCCGGATAATATCGCGACCTGCGAATTGTTCAACTTTTCGCCCCAATTCATCGAACAATATCTGCCCGCCACGGTCGAATTGGGGCGTTCGTTCGTATCGCTGGACTATCAGGCGGGCTTGTTTGGCACCAAAGGGCTGTTTGCGTTGGACAATCTCTGGGACGGGTTGGGTGCGCTCTCGGTCATCGACCCCGATTTGCGCTATTTTTTCGGAAAAGTCACGATGTATGGCTCTTACAACACCGAAGCGCGCAATCTGATTTTGTTTTTCCTCAACAAATATTTTGAGGACAAAGAAAATTTGGTCACGCCCCTCGTGCCGTTAATCACCAATATGGACGAAAAAAGCCTCGCACAACTGTTCTCAAAGGACAATTACAAGGATGATTACAAAATTCTCAACACCGAAGTGCGCAAACACGATGTCAACATCCCGCCCTTAGTGAGTGCCTACATGAACCTCTCGCCCACAATGCGCGTATTTGGAACGGCTATCAACGAAGAATTTGGCAAGGTGGAAGAAACAGGCATTTTGGTAACTATCGAAGATATTTTTGAAGAAAAAAGGCTGCGTCACATCCAATCGTTTTTGAACGAAAACCCCACAAAAAAGTTGCAGCAACACCTTCTCAACTTTATCAGCAAGGTGCACGACCGCCGCCAAGCACGACGGAGAATGTCTGAATCAGGATTTTCAGGATTAAAGGATTAACAGGATGAATTACAATTTAAAGTCATTAGGCAACAAAACAGCATACGCGCAAAATTATGCGCCGGAGGTGCTGGAAACATTTGATAACAAGCACCTTGAGCGCGACTATTGGGTGCGGCTCAACTGTCCGGAGTTCACGAGCCTGTGCCCCATCACGGGGCAGCCCGACTTTGCGACCATCCGCATCGACTACATCCCCGCCGTCAAGATGGTGGAGAGCAAGAGTTTGAAACTCTATCTGTTCAGTTTTCGCAACCACGGAGCCTTCCACGAAGATTGCGTAAACATCATTCTCAACGATTTGGTGCGCCTGATGCAGCCCAAATACATCGAAGTAACAGGCTTTTTCACCCCACGCGGCGGCATCAGTATCGAGCCACACTGCAATTATGGTCAGCCCGGCACCGAGTACGAAGGTTTGGCAAAAAAGCGGCTGTTTGCATGAAAAACCTGTTAGGTTACGTTCTCATATCTTCTTCTTTTAAATTTTCAAATTCTGCTAATTCAAACAGTTCATCAAACTGCTCGAAACCTCCCGCGCCCCGTCCGGCAGCTCCTCAATATGAACCAGCACGGTATCTTCGGGCAATAATGCGCGCACTTTGTCAGCCCATTCGATGAAACAGACGGCACCACTGTTGAAATAGTAGCTTGCCCCAATCGCTTCGGCTTCGTCCACACCATTGATGCGGTAGAAATCGAAGTGATAAATCAACTCGGCAGTGCGCTCAGAGCGATATTCATTCACAATAGCAAACGTAGGGCTGTTGATAACATCGGTCACGCCAAGTTCCTCACAAATAGCCTTAATAAAAGTAGTCTTACCAACCCCCATAGCCCCCTCAAACGCAAAAACACGCCCCGAACCCATCAGCCCAACAAACTCAAAAGCCGCCTCCCGAATATCCAATATATCGCTAATAATCAAACTCATAACTCATAACTCATAACTAAGAAGCGCCTCATTTTCCTGCATACGCATCATCGCCGCCCCCCTCGCCGTTTTGTCGCCAAAGCCGCACAGGTGCAAAATGCCGTGAATCATCACGCGGCGAAGTTCTTCCTGCTCGTCCGTGTGGTATTGAGCGGCATTCGAGCGCACCGTTTCCGTCGAGATAAACAAATCGCCGGAGAGAGTGTTGCCCGCCGAATAGTCAAACGAGATAATGTCCGTGTAATAATCGTGATGCAAATACTCCTGATTGACCCGCAAAATTTCCGCATCGGAACAAAAAACATAACTGATGTCGCCAATCTTTTTGTGATAGGTTTCCGCCACTTTTCGTATCCAATTCGTAGTTTTGCGGTGCTTAAACGGGGGTATTTTGACCCCAACTGCATTGTAAATGATTGCCATAAATTTCTAATTTTCTCTTAAAAAGTCCAACGTTTCAAAAATATCCTTTTGCTCGGCAGTCTGATTGATTTCGACCTCTCCAACGGCTTTCAGGAGGGTGAAATTGATTTGCCCGTTCTCATTCTTTTTGTCGTGCTGCATCAATTCAAGCAATTGCGGATAATCCTCACAGCCAAAGGCGAATGTGCCATAGTGCGCTTTAACAAAATGCGCCATTTGCAGCAACAAATTTTTGTCAAACCCCAGCCGCACGAACGACAAATAAAGTTCGCAAACCAAGCCGTAACCCACCGCGTAGCCATGCAAAATCGGTTTTTTGCGTTGGTAAGAGAGGCTCTCAAAAGCGTGCCCAAAAGTGTGCCCAAGGTTCAGAGCCTTGCGAATGCCCTGCTCCTTGGGGTCGTCCTGCACAATGCGCTCTTTCACCAGCACCGATTCAAACAGCAGGTCGTTCAACTGCGCATAATCCACCCGGTCAAAATCAAAACGCAACAGTTTGTATAATTCCGCCGCCGAAGACAGCAACCCATGTTTCAGCATCTCAGCATACCCCGACAGCAAATTTTGATGGTCAAGCGTCCGGAAAAATGCAGCATCAATAAACACCGCCTCAGCAGGCGCAAACGCCCCAATCTCATTCTTCAGCCCATTGAAATTGATGCCGGTTTTTCCTCCAACAGCCGCATCCACAGCCCCCAGCAGCGTGGTTGGGATATTGACAAACGGGATGCCGCGCTTAAACGAGGCGGCGGCGAAGCCGCCGAGGTCAGTCACCATCCCGCCTCCGAGATTGATTAACAGCGATTTGCGCGTAGCGGCGTTGGCAGACAAAAATTGCCAAACCTCAGAAAGCGTTTCCACATTCTTGTTTCCATCGCCTGCCGGAATGACGATTTTTTTTGCGTTTGCCAATTCAGGGACGGATTGGATGCGGGGAAAACAGAATTTGTCCGAGTTTTCGTCGGTCAGCAGAAAAATACCATCCTGTTTGAATTGCTTCAAAAAGGGGGCTAATTCGTGCTCTACGTGTGTGCAGCGGATGATTTGTTGTGCCATAGTGGACAATTTCAAATAAAATAATGCACAAAAGTAATAAATTTTTGCGAAAAAGTTTGTCAAATCAAAAAAAAACCGTACCTTTGCGCCCGCAATGCCCAGATGGCGGAATCGGTAGACGCGCTGGTCTCAAACACCAGTGGATTCACTTCCATGCCGGTTCGACCCCGGCTCTGGGTACTACATCCGGATTTGGTACATATTAGTCACTAATGTGTACCAAATCTGTTTTCTACCCCGCATGGTGGGGTGTAAAAAAGAATGTACAATTTCATAAAAATCACAGACTAATTATGGCACTGAGCCGCTATTTCACATCGCCAAAAACACCATCCCTATCAGCACCAGCACCAATTCGAGGGCTTTGCTTTTGAGGTTTTTCTCCTTGTAGAGCCATGCGCCGGCGATGAAGATGACGATGACGTTGCTGCGACGTATCATTGACACGATTGAAATCATCGAAACGGGGTCGGTCAGTGCGTTAAAATAGAAAAAATCGCCGATGGCTAAAAACATGGAAATCAACGGAATATACCAACTCCAATGAAACGGCGTGGTTTTGCGCCTGCTCGGATACCAGAGGAGCAGCATGATTGGCACCATCATCAAGCATTGGTAGAAATTGAACCACGATTGAACGGTCATCGCATCCAGACTGCGCATCAGATATTTGTCGTACAGGGCACTGGTGGCACCGAAAATCACGGCAACGACCAGAAACAAAATCCATTTGTCGTGACTGAAATTGATGCCCTCTTTTTTGCCCGTGTGCGAGAGCAAATAAAAAGACGAAACAGCCAGCAACACCCCGAGCCACTGGTAGACATTGAGGCGTTCGCCAAAAATGAGCAGTGCCCCCATCAGCACCACCACCGGCTGGGTGGCTTTGATTGGTCCCGACAGCGTGAGAGGTAAATGCTTGGTAGCAAAAAAGTTGAATATCCACGACACCAATACAATCAGCGATTTGATAAAAATCAGCCCGTGCACCTGCCACGATGCCGGAGGAATGTAGAAAAGGGTGCCCTGCAATGTTTCCGGCGAAAAGCGGGAAATCAACACGACCGGCAAAAAAATCAGGCTGCCAAAAAAAGTGTTCAAAAACAGCACCGGAATGACCGCGTTGCCATTGAGCGATATTTTTTTGCATACCTCATAAATGCCTAAAAATAAGGCTGATAGAAACGCTAAATAAATCCACATTGATGCCATTTTTCTTTTTTGCGGGTGCAAAGGTACAAATCTTTGTGTAAAACAGTCAAAAATTCAAAAATAATGCCTAAATTTGCAGCGAAATTCTGAATAGTTTTTTATGAAAAAGCGGTCCATTTGGATAGGTATTACTCTGGTGCTGGTGTTGATTGTTGTCAATGCAGTGTATCTCATTATGCAATTGCGGGTGGAAAGGGAGAAACAAAATAAGGATAATGAGGAGCTTATCGGTTTAGCAACCGAGGCTCTGACCGACCAGTTTAACGACCTCGACTCGCAGTATGATGGGTTCAAAATCACACTCCGCAACGATTCGCTGATTGCACAGTTGGAAGCAGAACAGCAAAAAGTGAGAAAACTTCAGGCAGAACTGAAAAATACGAAGGTTGCCGATGCGAAAAAGATTAGCGCGTTGAAAAAAGAATTGGAAACATTACGCACCATCATGCGGCATTATGTGGCACAGATAGACTCGTTAGACAGGCTCAACAAGGAGTTGATGCAAGAAAACCAGGCTATTACCGGACGCTATCGGGAAGCCACACAAACCGTGACACAACTATCGACCGAGAAAGAAAAACTGACGGAGCGGGTTCAAATAGCCTCCAAGTTGGATGCCAGCAACGTCAACGTGCGCGGCTTGGACAAAAAAGATAAACCGACCAAGGCAATCAAAAAAATGATGAAAATAGAAGTCAGCTTCACCATCAATAAAAACATCACCGCCAAATCCGGCACAAAAGACATCTACATCCGCATCCAGAAGCCCGATGAAGACATTTTGGTCAAAGAGCCAAGCAATGTGTTTTTCTTTGAAAGCAAAAACATCCCCTATTCCGCCAAGCGCAGCATCGAATACAAAGGCGAAGAAATGCCCCTCAGCATCTATTGGGAGGTAGAGGAAATGCTGCTTCCGGGCAGCTATCGCGCCGATATTTTTGCCGATGGCAATCTGATTGGGCGAAAGTCGTTTCAGTTAGAGAAGTAAAGTTCCAATCGTTATGCGAACTGACAACCGGCATAAACAGTTACTATTTAAAATTAAAATCTACTTTAACTCTATGCGTTTATAGTATTGCAAAAGAGGCGATTAGCGAATTTTCACTCATTCAAAAACGCCCCAATCCATTCTCCGGCGGCTCGTCCCGAAGCAATTGCCCGCACTACTAAACTGGCTCCCAAGGTTACATCCCCTGCCACAAAAACTTTTGCGACCGAACTCTCATTCGGCTTCACGGCTTGCACATTGCCGCGCGCATCGTATTTCACGCCGAGATTGTCTAACAAACCTTCGTGCTGTGGTTGGGTGAAGCCCATGCTGAGTAGCACCAAGTCTGCAGGGATGATTTCCGGCTTGCCTACTTCGGTCATGGTTTGTTTGCCGTCCACCGTTTTCCATTCTACCGGCTGCACTTCCACGCCTGTGACTTTGCCGTTTTCGCCGATGAAGCGTTTGGAGGCTAATGACCAGCGGCGTTCGCAACCTTCTTTGTGGGAGCTGGAGGTTTTTAATATGTTGGGATATTGGGGCCAGGGTGTTGCCTGATTGATGCCTTCGGGGGGCATTGGCATGATTTCTATTTGGGTCACTTTGTTCGCTTTTTGGCGGATGCCGGTGCCTACGCAGTCGGAGCCGGTGTCGCCGCCGCCTATCACCAGCACGTTTTTGCCTTTGGCGGAGATGCGTTCGGATTCGGGGAAAGCTTGTCCGCCGACTATGCGGTTTTGTTGTTTTAGCAGTTCCAATGCGAAGTGTATGCCGTGTAATTGCCGTCCTTCAATCGGTAAGTCGCGCGGTACGCCTGCCCCGATGGTTAGGCAGATGGCATCGAATTGGGATAATAACTTATCCGCGGGGAGGTCTTTGCCTACCTCTACGCCGGTTTCAAACGTGATGCCTTCGGCTTTGAGGATGTTTAAGCGGCGTTCGATGATTTCTTTGTTGAGTTTGAAGTCGGGGATGCCCAGACGCAACAAGCCACCGATGTATTCGTCTTTTTCATAGACAGTTACGCTATGACCGGCTTTGTTCAGTTGGTCGGCAGCCGCTAATCCTGCGGGACCGGAACCAACTATGGCGACTTTCTTTCCGGTGCGCGTTTTAGGCGGATTGGGCTTCACATAGCCTTCCTGGAACGCATGTTCGGCAATCGCGGCTTCGTTTTCGCGCACGGTCAAGGGTTGCTGTTCGAGGTTCAGCACGCAACTTTTCTCGCAGGGTGCGGGGCACACGCGACCGGTGAACTCCGGAAAGTTGTTCGTTTTGAGCAGCCCATAATAGGCTTCTGCCCACTTACCTTTGTACAAAAGGTCTTGCCACTCCGGGATGACATTGCCCAACGGACATGCCCAATGGCAAAAAGGCACGCCACACTCCATACAGCGGGAGGCTTGCTGCTGCCGGTCGTCGGAGTTGAGGGTCTGTTCCACCTCGCCGAAGTCCGCAATACGTTCTACAACGGGTCTGTAGCCCGCTTCTTTTCTGTTGATTGTCAAAAATGCTTTTGAGTTTCCCATAAAAACTTTTATTTTACCACAAATATTACATCCGTCAGAGCCGTAAACCCATGCGGTTTGTTCTTGTACTCAAACAAAACCTGCAAATTGTTAATGCTCTCGGAATTAAAATCATCCAAATATGACACAATGGTTGGCTTCAACAAATCAATGTTCCTTTTGAGTTTCCATGAATTGTTGAAATCATCCGTATCTACAAGCACAAGAAACAAGCGATTTTCAGAGCCAAAGCGCATTTCGCCCTGATTTTCATAAAGCCATTTAGCCAACATTTTCGGGTTTGCTTGCACTTCGCTCAGTATTTCTAACTTTTCGGCTTTCAATGTTGCCAAAATTTGATTGCAAAATGTATCATTTCGGTCTTTCATTTTTTCGGTTATTTCATAGAAAATGTTGTTTGGTTTTGCATTTTTATCAAAATCAATTCCTGCCACTTTTGCTTTTTGTTTCAGATAAGTAAGTTCAATCGGCAAGCCTCTTTCTTTGCGCTTCTGTTTGATATATTCGGCAGGTAAATAAGTGACTTTCAAGTCAAATGGAATGTCGTTGATAAAGAAATCCACGCTTTTGATTTTTCCGACTGTCGGTAAAACTGCCGGATGGGATTTGAAAATATTTTCAATCAAAACGCTACTCCAATAGTTGTACCAACTGTTTAAAACATAACCTTGTACGGCAGGATTAATTTCCGTCTCAAATTTTGACATCAAATAATCGTAGGACGGATTAGGGACTTTGACATATTGACTTACCAAGTACTTGTCCAATGAGTTTTGATAATCACCACCCCAGTCAAAATGTTTGAGTTTGTAAAGTTCAGATACTAATTTAGCAATATCAATACCATTAATTTGCTTTTTATTCACATTTCTAATATAAGTATCCAATAAAGAATGCGCTTTGTCAACATTCTTTACAAGCAAATCAAACAAAGTTCTAAAATTATCGCTTTGTTTTTTTGTATTAGTCTTGTATCCGGAAAACGCTAAAAAACCATTTACTAACTCAACTCGAATAATTGATTTAAGTTTTAGCCACAGCAAGCCACTACGGTCGTGATTGAACGCTTCCAATTGCTCATTTTTATGGAGATTATCCCAATAGTCAAAGTTCTGCATATTCAAGTTCTTTCTGTTTTATGGTTGATACAAAATATTGCTTCTTTGGCTTGCACACAAACAAAATCTCTTGACTGCCCGCCACGCTACCTTTGCCACCTCTGCCATTTTGGTAGGTTTTTACCTCAATTTGTACATCTCTGTATTTGGAAATTATTTTTTGAAATTCTGCAATACCCGGATAGCTCCTGTCGTTGTAACTAATTAACCAATAGGGAATTTCACCGGATAATTCAAACAATTTTTCAAAAGAGGTAATCACATCCCGTTTTTTGTCAAACCCACTATAACGCTGTGGTTCATAGCGTTTTGTGCCGTTCACAAATTCTTTATCACACCAATATTCCGTGTAAGTTTCAAGTAAATGGTAAAAACCCTGATAATCGGCGTGACTGTCGCAATAGGGTGGGTCAAAATAGACCAAATCGATGTTTGATAATTTCGGCAAGAGGTCTAAAATGTTTTCATTGACACTCTTATTATCTTGTCCATTGTCGAAAACGGCATTATTGTAACTCGGCAAGAGGTCTAAAAATAAATCTCTTATCGGTCTGATTAGACTCCTGTTGCGTTTTATCCGTTCGGGATCGCCGGCATAAACCAACGCCTGCGTATGCGCGAAATGCCCCATTGTGATTTTTCGTGTCATGCTGCGATTCATTACGGCAAACGCCATCGCTTGTTTGTATGGGGTTTCTAATAATGGAATATTTGCTCTGAAATTGTCTAAAAAAACGGCTTCATCTCGCTCAAAAAACACATCAGTAAAAATATCTTCCATCAAATGAAAATCATTTTTATTGGGCGATTGTTGAAGCAAAGTCATTAAGTCATCATCGTCTAATTTGTTGCATTTGTTTTCAATCAGTGCTTTGCCGATTTGGTTGTTGAAGTTAAGAAAATCATTGGTTATCGTCCTAAATTCCAATTGTTTAAACAAAAAACTAACCGATTGAGAGCCGGCAAAAGCATCAAGTGCCGTTTCAACATTTTTTGGAATATACTGATTTATCCACGACAAATGAGTGTGCTTAGCACCCAGATATTGCGGCTCAGGAAACTGATAATCAAAATATTTATATTCGTCAAAAAGCATATTTATCTCTTTTGTTTATGTGCAAAGTTACGATTTTTTCTCTTACTACAACATTAATAATCCGACTCCACCATCTCAAGCTTCTTCTTAATAGCCTCCATCTTCTCCTCTTGCAGCACGCGCTTGTATTCTATCGGCAGCACCTTGATGAAATGCTTTAAATACTTGTCCCAATTGTCTAAAATGCGCTTTGCCAGTGGGCTTTGCGTGTGTTGATAGTGTTGGGTAATCCAGTTTTGCAGTTCGAGGCTGTCCGATTTTTCTTCTAATAGCGACAGTTCTACCATTTCCATGTTGCAGAAATAGTCGAAATTGCCCTTCATATCCAGGACGTAGGCTATGCCGCCGCTCATTCCGGCTGCGAAATTTTTGCCGGTGGAGCCTAAGACTACTGTTCGCCCGCCCGTCATGTATTCGCAACAGTGGTCGCCAACGCCTTCTACCACCGCTACGGCACCGGAATTACGTACACAGAAGCGTTCGCCCACCCGTCCGTTGATATAGACTTCGCCCGATGTGGCTCCATATAATAAGGTGTTGCCGCCGATGATGTTTTCTTCGGGCGCGAATGAGGCTGTTTTGGGAGGCACTACGGCGATTTTCCCGCCCGACAAGCCCTTGCCCAGGTAGTCGTTGGCTTCTCCTTCGAGGTTGAACGTGATGCCCGTTGCCAAAAATGCGCCAAAACTTTGTCCGGCAGAGCCTTTGAAACCCACCGTGATGGTGTTGTCCGGCAAACCCACATCGCCATAGCGTTTCGCAATTTCGCCTGAAAGCATCGCCCCTGTTGCGCGGTCGGTGTTTGCAATCGCCACCTCCAACTCCACAGGCAGCGAATTTTCAATAGCCGATTTCGTCTTGCGAATAATCTCGCGGTCTAAAACGCTGTCAATCTTATGGTCTTGCGTTTTAGTACAGCGAATATCCTTACCATTATCAATAAACTGCGTAAGTTTAGCAAAATCCAATTTCGCAGTCTTTGCTGGATTGTCATTGCGGGCTTGACCCGCAATCCCCTGTGCAACAAGCAAATCCGCCCGACCAATTATCTCATCCAAACTGCGAACCCCCACATTAGCAAGATGTTCCCGCACCTCAGTAGCCAAAAAAGTAAAATAGTTAAGCAAATACTCATGCTTCCCTTTAAACCGCGCCCGCAACTTCTCATCCTGCGTAGCCACACCCACCGGACAGGTATTCAAATGGCACTTGCGCATCATCACACAGCCCAAAACAATCAGCGCAGAGGTCGCAAAACCATATTCCTCTGCCCCCAAAAGAGCCGCGATGACAATATCCTTACCCGTCTTGAGTTGCCCATCGGTTTGCAGGCGCACATAGCCGCGTAAGTCGTTGATTACCAACGTCTGTTGCGTTTCTGCCAAGCCCAATTCCCACGACACGCCCGCATGTTTAATCGAACTCATCGGGCTGGCTCCCGTGCCGCCATCGGCTCCTGCAATCACTATCAGGTCGGCTTTTGCTTTCGCCACACCCGCTGCAATAGTCCCTACCCCACTTTCTGCCACCAATTTCACCGAAATGCACGCTTCGGGGTTGATGTTTTTGAGGTCGAATATCAATTGCGCCAAGTCCTCAATCGAATAGATGTCGTGATGAGGCGGAGGCGAAATCAGCGTGATTCCGGGAATGGAATGGCGCGTTTTCGCAATAATTTTATCCACTTTGAAGCCGGGAAGTTGTCCACCCTCGCCGGGTTTTGCGCCCTGTGCTACTTTGATTTGCAGTTCATCGGCATTCACCAGATAGTCTGCCGTCACGCCAAAGCGACCCGATGCAATTTGCTTGATAGCCGAGCGGCGATTAAGTCCGTCTTCGCCGACTGTAAAACGCGCAGGGTCTTCGCCGCCTTCGCCCGTGTTGCTCCTGCCGTGCAGGGTGTTGAGGGCTATTGCAATGGCTTCGTGCGCCTCCTTGCTGATTGACCCGAACGACATCGCCCCCGTCACAAACCGCTTGATGATAGCCTCCACCGGCTCCACTTCGGAAATGTCAATCGGATTGGGTTTGTAACTCAAAAAATCCCGAATAAACGTTGGCTGCAACTTATTATCCACAATATTGGTATATGCTTTGAATTTGGCATAATCGCCCGTACGGGTCGCGAGTTGCAACATTGAGATGGTTTCGGGGTTCCAAGCGTGAAATTCGCCGGTTTTGCGGAACGTGTAATTTCCGGCGGTTTCCAAGTCTAATGATTGTTGTGGTTGTAGAGATGTGCGCCACGTTTCTGCGGTGCCGGTGAGGAATGCTGCTTCGTGAAAAATCAGCAAATCCCGCGCCACATCCTCCAACTCAATCCCGCCAATGCGCGAAGTCATCCCCTCAAAATAGGTATCCAAGAGTTTTTGGCTGATGCCCACCGTTTCAAATATCTGTGCGCCGCGATACGACCGCAGTGTGGAAATGCCCATCTTGGAAAGCACCTTCAACAAGCCTTTGTTGATGGCTTTGATGTAATTCTTTTCGGCTGTGTGGTAGTCCAATTGCAGGTCTTTGGTTTTCACTTTTTCGTCCAAAATGGCAAAAGCCATGTAGGGATTCACCGCCGATGCCCCGAAGGCGAACAGCAGCGCGAAGTGGTTAACTTCCCTTGCCTCAGCCGTTTCCACCACAATCGCGATTTGCATACGTTTACGCTTCTTTATCAGGTAATGATGCACGGCAGACACCGCCAGCAGCGACGGAATAGCCACTTTATCCCTGTTCACACCCCTGTCGCCAAGCACCACATAGTGAAAACCCTCGTCCACCGCCTTCTCCGCCTGTTGGCAGAGCGTGGTGAGGGCAGTCGACAACGAAGCAGTCGCCTTTTGGGTGTCTGACGCGGGGAACAGCATCGACAATTTTTGCGATTTGTAGCCCTTGTAGCCCAGATTGGTGAGAATATCCAACTCCAAATTGGTGAGTACGGGCGATTTCAGGCGCACCATTTTACAAAGTTTTTCTTCCGCATTGAAAAAGTTGCTGTCCTGACCGATATATAAATCCAGCGACATCACCAATTCTTCGCGAATGGGGTCGATGGGTGGGTTCGTAACTTGTGCGAAGAGTTGGCGAAAGTAGTTGAACAGCAGTTGGGGCTTGTCGGACATCACAGCCAGCGGGGTGTCGTTGCCCATCGACCCGATAGGCTCCTTGCCCTCAATCGCCATGGGGACGATGATTTTTTCAATGTCTTCTTTGCTGTAACCGAAGGCTTGCAGCTGTTGCGTGAAGTTTTCAACGGCATATTTCACCGTGCGCCCCGATGAGATGTCGCTTAGCGAGATGCGGTTTTTCTCCAACCAATCTTTGTAAGGATGCTCTGCGGCGAGGGTTTCTTTCAGTTCATCATTGTAAAACACCTTGCCCTCTGCCGTGTCAATCATCAGCATTTTGCCGGGTCGCAAACGCCCTTTTTCCTTGATTTCGACCGCTTCAAAGGGCAGCACACCCACTTCACTCGCCATCACGAGCATGTTGTTGCGGGTAATCAGATAGCGTGCCGGACGCAATCCGTTGCGGTCGAGCATCCCGCCGGCATAGCGACCGTCGGTGAACAGGAGCGTGGCAGGACCGTCCCACGGCTCCATCACCACGCTGTAATATTCATAAAATGCCTTCAATTCGGCTGGTATCGGGTTTTTGTTGTTCCAACTTTCGGGTACCAAAATCGACAGGGCTTTGGGTAGCGACATTCCCGCCATCACCAAAAATTCCAATACATTGTCTAACGATGCGCTGTCGGACAGTCCCTGCTGGATAATCGGGAAAATATCCTCCAAATCGCCCAATTCGGGTGCGTTGAGGATGCTCTCGCGGGCTTCCATCCAATAGCGATTGCCCCGAATGGTGTTGATTTCGCCGTTGTGACCCAAGAGGCGAAACGGCTGTGCCAAATCCCAACTGGGGAACGTGTTAGTGCTGAATCGGGAGTGCACAAGAGCCAATCCGCTTGTAAAATAGGGGCTCGTGAGGTCGGGAAAATAGTCGCGCAACTGCGTAGAAGTGAGCATCCCTTTATACACAATGCGCTGCGTGGAAAGGCTTGCGATATAAAATCCGGAAGTACCGGGCTTGGAAACGGGTAAAACACCCTGTTGTTGCATATTTTTCTCAATTTTCTTGCGGAGAATATACAATTTGCGTTCCAAAACATCGGCTTCGATACGCTCTTTGGGCACGATGAAAATTTGTTTGATTTGCGGTTCGTTGCCGGAGGAAATGGCACCTAACACGCTGCTGTTGACGGGCACTTCGCGAGTAGTGAGCAGTTGCAGCCCCTCTGCCGCGATGGTATTGCGCACAATCTCCAAACAGGCATCCGCCTCCTTGGGGTCGCGAGGCAGAAAAACCGTGCCCATGCCGTATTTTCCACGTTCAGGCACCGGAATACCCTGCAACAGGATAAACTCGTGCGGAATTTGCAACATGATACCGGCACCATCGCCCGTTTTATTGTCGGCACTCTCGGCACCGCGATGCAGCATGTGCTCCAACACCTGCAACCCTTTTTCAACAATCTCGTGCGACCGGTTGCCGTTAATATCCACCAACAAGCCCACACCACACGCATCGTGCTCATTCTCTGCCTGATAAAGTCCAATTTTCCTCATCGTCATTGCTTTTTTACATTAAAATCGCGCAAAGGTAAGCATTTTGATTGAATTATGAAAGTTTTTGCGGCAAAGTGACAGGGCAATATCATACCCACGGCATTTCCACACCTCACACCGCTACTTCATAAAATACGTCATTTTCACTCCAATCACCTGATTGCCTGAACTTTCAAAGTAGTCGCCTTCCGTTCGCACGTTGCCGAATGTGTCGGACAAACCGAAAAAATAACGACCTTCGAGCACAAATTTTCCGATACTTGTGCGCAGTTCAAACCCCGCGCCGCCTGCTATGCCGTAGTCCAACTTGTTTTCCACTTTCAGGTCGTAATATGCGTAATCGCCGCGCGAATTGGGGTCTTGGATGTTTTCCAAGACTTTTTCTGACAAAAAATAGCTCAACTGCGGACCTGCGTGGATGATAATTCGCGTGTTTTTGCTCGTTTCAAAATACACATGTGTCAGCAGCGGAAATTCGATATACGCTAACGAGCGGGAATAGTTATTGAAAAAATAGGCTGCCGTATCCACTTTTTCTTTCCAGCCGCGCATCGAATAGTTGAGTTCGGCTTGAAGTCCAAACATCGGCTCAGAAATGTAGCGAAACGTGATTCCACCCTCGTATTGTTGCAAATAAGTTTGCGGCACGGTGGGGTTGAAGCGCATCTCGGTGAACGTCACGCCGCCGTTCACGCCAAAGCTCCACTCCGGCTGAAAGTCTTGGGCAGTTACCGGTGAGCAGTTACCGGTTACCAGTAAGATGAGGATTGTGAGGATTGTTGTGATTTTGTTTTTGTTCATTGGGACATAGCCTTGAAAAAATTAACGCTCAGGGTATAGTGCTTCCCACCATTGGGGTTGGTCTTTTAGCCAGCGGGCGAACCAGGCGTAGATGGTTTTGTTCCATTCGAGGCGGCGTTCGTAGGCGGCGATGCCGTGATTTTCGTCTTTTACGGTGACCAATTCTACCTCTTTGCCGAGCACTTTCAGGGCGTTGTACATCTGGATGCTTTCGCCGATGGGGACGTTGGTATCAACCGCGCCGTGCAGCAAAAGCAACGGGGTGTTGATTTTATCTGCCTGAAACAGAGGACTTTGCTTCACATACAAATCTGGATTGTTCCACGGATAACTGTCCGCACTTGCCACGCCGCTGTAGCCTACGCCCCAATAGCCCTCGCCCCAGTAGCTGGAGATGGCACTGATGCCCGCGTGCGACACGGCGGCTGCAAAGAGTTTGGTCTGCGTTTGCAGGTATTGCGTCATAAATCCGCCGTAGGAGGCACCTACGCAGCCTATTTTGGCGGCATCTACAAAATCGTGTTCGCGGGCAAATTTTTGTGTGCCTTCGATGATTTCATCCGCCGTGCGTTTGCCCCACGCATTGACGTGGCGGGCGGCAAAGTCCTGTCCGTAACCCGTTGCGCCGGAGGGATTTAGCGTGTAAACCACATAGCCCAGTGCGGCGTAGCATTGCAAGGGATAGGATGATTCAAAGTTGCGGGACGTGGGCGATGTGCCACCATAATAATAGACAATCATCGGGTATTTTTTGGCAGGGTCGAAATTGGGCGGCAAAAGGTAGCGTCCCTCAATCGTGGTGCCGTCCTGCGCCATGAAATTCCAAGGTGTGACGGGCGACAATGTTAATTCGTTCAACTGCTCATTGAATGGGTCTTCCAGCAATGTGGATTTTTTGCTTTTCAAATCGTAACTGTAAAGGCGATAGGCGTTGGTGGCTTTTTCGCCTCTGAACAATGCAATTGGCTGTGTTTCAGACACTTGAAATGATGAAATTATATCTTCCGGCAAATCCGGCTGCGTGTAAATCTTCGTTTTCGGATTGTACTGATAAATGTGCACACAATCTTTGTCCTCCGCTCGGAAATAGATGTTGTTGTCGAAAACCGACCAATTCGCATCATTTATGCTGGGGTTGAAATTCTTTGTAATCGGCTCTATCTGTTTGGTTTGCAAGTTGTATATATACGCCTGCTTGTCGTAATCGTTGGAAATTGGCTCTGTTTGCAGGTTTTCGCCAAGTTTATTGAATGCCGCCGCCGCACCCGTGAGCAAAATTTCTGTCCGGTCGGGCGAATAATCGGCACCACTCATAAAGGCATCACGCAAGAGGGTGTCGAGTTGCAATGTCTTCAAATCCAGTTCGTAAAGCGTGTTCACTGAAAAGGGACGTTTGGTATAATCCTCCTCATACTGCATCAACAACGCTTTTTGGCTGTCGCGGCTGATGTCGGCAACATAAATTTTGGCACGTCCAAACAAAATTTGCCGTGTCGTGCGGTCGCGTGGAGAATAAATATACAACGCATTGCGCCCCCGAAAAGCCCCTGAGCGGTCGTTGGGTGCCAACACGCGCTTCAAATCGCCCTTGTCTTCGGGAATTTCCTCCTTGCGCGAAATAATAATCGTTTGCGCATCCGGTGTCACCAGATACGAGTCAAACGCGATGTCTTCCACCCAAACCGTTTCTTTCAAACTTGGGATGTCGAGTAACACTAAATCTTTGTCTGTCTTGCCTTTACGCGAATAAATCAACTGATTTTTGCCCCGCAACCAGCGCGGACTGAGCTCCAATGGCAGGCGCGTGATGAGTTTGTTGGTTTTCAGTTCGCGAATTTCCTGATTTTGCACCGTGTGTTTGCCGCCCGCAAAAAGGTTTCGCGTGCTCACTATATAATATTGTCCGGTGGGCGACAGTGTCCCCCATTGCAGACGGTTGCCTTCCAGAATATCATTGATGAAAATGCGCCGCTTGGGGTCGGTGGAAACGCTGATTTGCGCCAGACTGTCTTTTTTGTCCGGCACAATCTCCGCTTTGAGTGCGGAAATAATAGTATCCGTAGTGGCTAAACGCTTGATAATCACCTCGTAGCGACGTGGTTCAAGTGTCAGGGGAATGGTGAGTTTTTTTGCTTTTTGCAGGCTATCCTCAGCCGTTTCTTTCGTCTTTTCGTGAGTGCCATTGACATACACCTCTAGCATATCTGTCGCCGTAACAGTGAGTTCCGCCTTGCAATAGCGGTCGGCATCCACATGAAACGCCAGCAACTGCGCAGTGTAGTGTGCAACAGTCGGCAATGTCAAAACGCTATCCGCCGAAGCAGTCAAAATACTCTGACTGCGGCGCACCACATCGGCATCGACAGACGTCTGAAGCAGGTTTTTGTCCTCAAACGCCTTCCGATTCACATCCATAGTGTCCAGCAAAACAGGCTTAAACACCGCAACAGCAGGCGAAGTCTTGAACTGCAACACCGGAACAGCCGTCTGAGCCGCCACATTCAGGCTTAGACTCAACCCCAAACACACATACGTTAAGAAAAAAGATATTTGTTTCATCATTTTGAGATTGCTTTGTGGGCGCAAAGGTACGAAAAAAAGTTGTGAGTTAGGAGTTATTTTTATTTGATTTTTTTGCTATTCAGCCATTTACCCACGAAACCACATATTGTAAATCGTTTTCAGAATTTTTTGATAAAAAATCTAATTTACCGTTTATATTCAATTCTTTACACGTTTTTACAAAATGGCAGAGCGCAATGCCTGTGTCGATAGAGGCAGTTGGTGAAGGTGTTTTGTAGAAATGCAAAACGTCATTTTCTTTTACGGCACGCCACTCTTGACGATTGTGTCCCGAAGGTGCTAAACGCACCATTGACAGAGGAACTGCATAAATGTCGGCTGTTGCTTCTGTTAATGGGGTGTCGAACGTTTGATTAAAAAACAATTCGCCGAATGGCTTTCGCGTGTTGTGAAATTTATCAACATTGACAAGTCGCTCCAAAAATCGCTGTTTTTCAGCCACATAGCCCACAGGCGATACGCAAGAAAGTTTTTTGCACCCGCTATTTTTCCATAAGTGCCAAGTTTCACAGGGCTGTTGCTGTCTAAAACACCCAACATTTCTATTCGCACCTTTGTATCATGGAGCGGCTGGAGTGCTGCAATAAAATGCTTAATTGCAGAGATATGCTCTGTTTTTAACGGTTCGCCCGTGTAAGTCCGCACAGAACGGCGGTGTTGAATGTTTGTTTGAATATTCATGTTTTTTACTCTTTTTGCCCTTTCGGGCGGTTGTTTTTTTGCTGCAAAAGTACAAAAAATCCCACAATTAACTTTTTTGGCAAAAAGCCGAAAAAATAAAATTGCAAAAAAATCCGTACCTTTGCACGATGAAAAAAATTGAAAGTGCCCCCATCTCTTTGGGGACGGAAAGTATCGGGAAACTCTTGAAGCAGTATGCCATACCGGCGATTATTGCGATGACGGCTTCTTCGCTTTACAATATCACCGACAGTATTTTTATCGGTCACGGCGTTGGTCCGCTTGCACTGTCGGGCTTGGCGATTACCTTTCCGCTGATGAATCTGGCTGCTGCTTTTGGCTCTCTGGTGGGCGTGGGTGCCTCCACGTTGCTCTCTATTCGGATGGGGCAAAAGGACTATGAGACTGCCAACCACATTTTGGGCAATGTTTTCTCGCTCAATCTCATTATGGGGGTGCTCATTTCGCTTACCACCATCCCTTTTCTTGAGCCGATTTTGCTCTTTTTCGGTGCCAGCCACGAAACGCTGCATTATTCCTACGACTTTATGTTCGTCATCTTGCTTGGGAATGTATTTACGCACATGTACTTCGGACTCAACTCTTTACTGCGCTCGGCGGGCAATCCGCAGCGGGCGATGATGGCAACGATTTATACCGTGCTCATCAATATTGTGCTCAATCCGCTGTTCATTTTCGGCTTCGGGTGGGGCATTCGGGGGGCTGCCATTGCTACCATCATCTCACAGGTGCTCGTGCTCGGATGGTTGGTTCATACGTTCAACGACAAAAATTACTTTATCCATTGGAAACGAGGCATTTACAAACTGAAACGGCAGATTGTTTCCGACTCGTTTGCTATCGGGATGGCTCCTTTTTTGATGAATGCCGCAAGTTGCCTGATTATCATCATCATCAATCAGCAGTTGCTCAGGCACGGTGGCGACTTGGCGGTGGGTGCATACGGCATCGTCAATCGGGTGGCGTTTCTGTTCATCATGATTGTGATGGGGCTGAATCAGGGGATGCAACCCATCGCGGGCTACAACTATGGTGCCAAACTCTACGACCGCGTGACGGAGGTGTTGAAAAAGTCGATTTTCTACGCCACGCTGATTATGACCGCCGGCACAGTCCTTGTAGAACTCTTCCCGCACGCCGTCGCCTCCATTTTCACGACCGAAGAAAACCTTGTGAACATCGCTGTTACAGGCTTGCGCTGGGTGTTCGCAATTTATCCGCTTATCGGCTTTCAGATGGTCTGCTCTGCATTTTTTCAGAGCATAGGCAAGCCTAAAAAGTCAATCATTTTGGCAATGTCGCGCCAAGTGCTCATCCTCATACCAATACTGTTGATACTCCCTAACTATCTGGGAGTAACGGGAGTATGGGAAAGTATGTTCATCTCCGATGCCTTCTCGGTGGTGCTGGCGGGCGTGTTGCTTTGGACGGAATTTAGAAGTCATACGAATTAAAAATTACGAATTACGAATTACGAATTAAAAATTACGAATTAGCAATTATGAATTATATTATTACTATTGGGCGACAGTTGGGGAGTGGCGGCAAGATGATTGGCGGGCTGCTCTCGGAACGTTTGGGCATCCCCTGCTACGACAAGGAGTTAATCGAACTCGCGGCTACGGAGAGCGGCTTGGGCAAAGAGTTTTTCGAAAAAATCGACGAAAAGAGCAGCCACAGTTTTCTGGGCAACCTCTTTGGCTTCCGTTCCGGCTTTATGGGCGACAATTCGGGCAATTACCTGTCCAATGAAATGCTGTTTAAGATACAAAGCGACGTCATCCGCAACTTAGCCGAAAAATCCGGCATCTTCGTCGGTCGCTGTGCCGACTATATCCTGCGCGACCACCCGCATTGCCTCAAAATTTTTATCACCGCCAACACCGAAGACCGCATCAACCGCATCAGCCACGACCAAGGCATATCCAAAGAAAAAGCCGCCGCCCTAATCGAAGAAATCGACCGGAAACGCGCCGCCTACTACAACTATTTCAACAACAAAACGTGGGGGATGGCAGCCTCCTACGACCTCTGTATCAACTCCTCCGTGTTCAGCGAAGAGGATATTATTGGCATCATTATCAAGCAGGTAGGGGTGAAGGCAACCGCATCAAAATTATGATAGTTCTTGATGCGGTCGCCCTGTCAACTTTTTGCCCCCACACATTTTTCACAGATATTTCGCCAGCAAACCCGCCAGCCGTTGCACATCGTCAATGCGCTCTGCTATTTCGCCTTGTCTGTTGATTATGAATATGGTTGGGATTTGCGTTACATTGTATTTTTTGGCGGTGGGCGAATAGATGGATTGCTCGTCGTGTACACAAATCCAGGGCAGGTTGGCGGCTGCATTGTGCCAGAAGTGGGTGTCGGAATCGAGCGAAATTTGATAAATTTCCAATCCTTTGGTGCGATGTTTGCTATACAAATCGGCTAATTGGCGGTTGTGTGCGGGGGAGCCATCCATTGAATAGGCTGTGAAGTCAATCAGTTTGACTTGCCCTTGCGCTGTTTGCGAAAGGGTGATTGCTTGTCCGGCTGTTCCGGGCAGCGTGATGTCGAAATAGGTTTTTGTGTCCGTTTCAGCTACCTCTACGGGTGTTTTGTTGGGTCGCAATGCAGCCCGCGATTGTGCATACCAGGTCTTCAATTGGGTGGTGCGCGGCGCATCGGGGCAGGTCGTGTTCCACGCATTGGCAACGGCACCAAACAGTTTGCTGTCGTGCGGGTTGTAAATATCAAAAATCATTTGTCCGTCAATTTGTTGAAACAGAGCAAAATAAGCCGCCGTTGAGCCGAAATTTGCCACTATATAGTCCTGCGCCCGCGTTTTGTAGTCCTTCGACAAAGCATTCACACCCGCATAATAATCGTCCAACGAAACGGCACCGCCATCGTATTGCTTCTGCAACGCGTGATAACGCTGCGCCGCTTCCAACTGCAAGAGCGTTAATTCCTTGATTTTCAAGTTCTCGGCGGCATCACCGGTAAGCGTGTAATCCCGCGCAAAACGGGCAGAATCAGCCGTCACAACGATGGTTTCCGTGCTGTCGATTGCCAAGTTAATCAGCTGTTTTCCAAACCGTAAGCGATAAAAATCCGGCGCATCGGGGCGATGGTGCCTCAGCGAGAAAGTGCCCTTTTTCAACTGCGCCGAGTCCAAAAGCGTGACACTCGACACCCCCACATTCTCCAAATAGACCATTCCGCCACTCGTGCCGCCGATTGTGCCGCTAATCGTAAACTGCGGCTCTTCGCCACAAGAAAAAACACCCAAAGAAAGCGACACCCAAAGCAAACCTGAACCAAATTTTCGTACCATATTATATTGTGTTATTTTTTGTGCAAAGTTAGCAATATTTTCATTACACCGCCACCTCACCCTTAATATGCGGGTGCGGGTCGTAATTCAGCAATTCAAAGTCTTCAAATTGAAAATCAAAAATGCTTTTCACAGCGGGGTTGATACGCATCGTTGGCAAGGGGCGTGGCTCGCGGGAGAGTTGCAAATTGACCTGTTCGAGGTGGTTTTTGTAGATATGTGCATCGCCCAGCGTGTGGACGAAATCGCCCGCCTGCAATCCTGTAACCTGCGCCACCATCTGCAAAAGCAATGCGTAGGATGCTATATTAAATGGTACGCCGAGAAAAATATCGGCACTCCGCTGATAGAGTTGCAACGAAAGCCTGCCGTTCGCCACATAAAATTGAAAAAAGCAGTGGCAGGGCGGCAGTTTCATCTGTGGAATGGCACCCACATTCCACGCGCTGACAATCATGCGGCGCGAATCGGGATTGTTTTTGAGAGTGTCGATAATTTCTGAAATCTGGTCGATGTGTCCGCCCGCATAATCGGGCCACGAACGCCATTGATAGCCGTAGATGGGTCCCAAATCGCCGGTCGCATCCGCCCACTCGTTCCAAATCCGCACGCCGTGGTCGTTCAGATATTGAATATTGGTGTCGCCCTTCAAAAACCACAGCAATTCGTAGATGATGGATTTCAGGTGCAACTTTTTGGTAGTCATCAGCGGAAACCCGTCCGCCAGATTGAACCGCATCTGATGCCCAAACACGCTCAGCGTACCCGTCCCCGTGCGGTCGTCCTTAGAAACACCCTCATTGATAACCCGTTGCAATAAATCTAAATATGCTTTCATTGTTTTTTTTAATTAGTCGTTTGTAATTGAGTTTCTATGTCTTTAATGCTGGGCAATGTTGATTTAAATTTTTCCGACAATAGTTTTGACAATTCGTATTCGGAAACGCCGATGGGCTGGCTGCTACCCTCCAATGCATATTGCGCCAAGACATCGTCCTTGTTTTTGCAAATCAACAATCCAATGGTGTCGTTATCAGCAGCATCGCGCATTTGATGATTGACTGCCGCCACGTAGGTGCCCAATTGCCCAATAAACGCGGATTCAAATTCGCAGGCTTTCAATTCTACCACCACATAGCACCGCAATTTGAGATGATAAAACAGCATATCAATAAACAGGTCTTTCGTGCCTGCCTTGAGCAAAACTTGCCTGCCCACAAATGAAAACCCTTGCCCCAGTTCCAACAAAAATTTGATGATGTTGGCAGTCAAAGCATTCTCCAATTCCCGCTCTTTATAGCCTTCGGTCAGAGCCAAAAAATCAAGATTGTGTGGGTTTTTCAGAATTTCCGCAGCCAAATCGCTCTGCACCTCAGGCAAGCACCGCGAAAAATTATTAAGAGCCTTCCCCTGCGATTTATACAATCCGGTTTCCATAAAATTCATCAACATAGCACGGCTCCAACCGTTTTCTAAAGTTTTCCGCACATAAAAGAGAGCTTCTTTGACAGAATTGCATTTGGTGATAATTACCATGTGATGCCCCCATGGAATTTGGAAAATTGGGTGAGTTTCTAATTTCCCAGCAACTTGCTGGGAAATTATAATCTCTTGTTGTTCAGTACATTGCACACCAACTTGGGTCAATTTTGCACCCTCTGATTTTTCCACAACTTGTGGAAAAATTAGATTGTCCTGACTATAAAACAGATAAAACTTCTTGGCATACCCTAAATTCGTTTCCGAAAAACCATGCATATCCGGAAATTCTGACCGCAAATCGGCACTTAGTTGCTTGATAACTCCACTCCCCCACACCGCATCCAGTTGTCGCACAACTATATCGCATCCTAAATCCCAGTAAAGTTGCAACAATTCGGTATTTACCCGAATGGCAGCCTTAATTTGGCTTTGGCGGATGCGCATTTTTAATTCGCCCAACCACTGCCTGTAATCGCTGTTTTTGATTATCTTTTCCATATTATATTATTTTGTTATTTAAATCGCCCGCAAAGGTAGCATTTAATTCATAACTCATAGCTCATAATTCATAGCTCATAACCCTTTTACGTTTTTTTAACACAAATAAAACCAAAAAACTTTGGTAGTTTCAAAAGTTTTATTGTACCTTTGTCGCCGAAATGGAATTACGATATCGAATTATTGATGAAGCGCGTCATTTGTTTTTGAGACACGGGATTAAGAGCATGACGATGGACGATATAGCCAATCACTTGGGCATATCGAAGCGGACGCTGTATGAACAATTCAAGGACAAGGAGGACCTTTTGGAGGCCTGTATGGAGATGCACAGTATGCGCGCCGACGATGAATTACAGCGTATCATTAATAGTTCGGAAAATATAATTACCATTATGATGAAGATGTACGCCAAACTTTTGAGCGACTCCAATCAGGTCTGTAAGGCATTTGTCTACGATTTGAAAAAACATTACCACCATATTTATTTGGCGGCGGAGCAACAGCATTACAATCGCGTGGATATTTTCATCCCATTGGTTCAGCGAGGCATTGATGAAGGGTTTATTCGCGAAGACATCAATATGGAAGTGTGTTTGTGGCTTGTAAAAAGTCAGTTTCGGAGTTTGATGATTGGCGATTTTTTGCCAACCGACCGTTTTACGCACAATGAATTTGCCCGTATGAGTATTCTCAATTTTCTGCGCGGCATGGCTACGCTGCAAGGCTATCAACTGATTGACGAAACAATGGAGCAATTGAAAGAAAAAGCAATGTAACAAGAAATAACAATAACAATAATTATAATAAAATGAAATTAGTTTTAGAAAAAAAGATGATTGTGATGGCGTTAGTAATGACGCTGGGGCTTCCTACGATGGAAGCACAAAATCAAACGTTAGAGGTGAACTTAGACAAAGCCCTCGAAATTGCGCTCAGCGAAAGCCCTACGATTAAGATTGCCGACCATGAATTGGTGCGGGTGGATTATTCCAAAAAGGCGGCTTGGTTTGGATTGTTGCCTACGGTGGATGGTACGGCGCAATATGGTAAATACTTGTCGCCGGCAACGATGGCTTTAGCCGGAATGGTAATAGACTTGCCTACCGACTGGACTGCTTCGGTTGGATTGCAGTTGTCATTGCCTCTTGTGGCACCGGCGTTGTGGAAATCGATTCAGATGAGCCATTTGGATATGCAATTAGCCGTAGAAAAGGCGCGCGCCTCGAAAATCACGTTGCGCAACGATGTAACGAAGGCTTATTACAGCATTTTGCTGGCGCAAGATTCCTACAAAGTGCTGCAAGACGGCTATGCGCTTGCCGAAGAAAATTACAAGCAAGCCAAAAAACGCTTTGAGGCAGGAGTAGTCGCCGAGTATGATTGCGTTTCGGCAGAAGTGCAGATGACCAATTTGCAGCCTAATTTGTTGCAGGTTGAAAATGGCATTGAACAGGCAAAGTTATATTTAAAAGTGTTGATGGGCGTGGAAATGTCAGTAGAATTGCTCGTACAAGGCAGTCTTGCCGATTTTGAAAACGATGTTTTCGGACTGAATGCCAACCGCGACATTGAATTGAGCAACAACACCGATTTGAAACAGTTGGATATTCAATATCTGCAAACGAAAAAGGCATTGGGAATACAGCAAACACAATGGATGCCCACATTGGCGGCTTTTGGTCAATACACTTATGCCGGTCAATCGGATAAAGAAGCAGTCAGCTTGTTCAATCGTGAGGCGGGAGTTCAGCCGGCACACACAGAATGGTTTGGACAGGGCTTTATAGTTGGATTGCAATTGAGCGTGCCCATTTTGCACGTTACCAATTATCACAAAGACAGACAACTAAAAATACAGGCTCAGGAGTTGCAAATACAGCGCGATTATGCTGAAAATCAACTAACTGTGGCGGCTCTCACTTCGCGCGACAACATGAACAAAGCAACAAAGCAAATGGATGCAGCCAAAAAAGCCGTTACACTCTCGCAAAAGGCGTATGAAATTTCTGCAAAACGCTACGAAACAGGTATGGGTACTATGCTCGAATTGCAAAATGCCGCAGTGGCGATGACACAATCAAACCTGTCATATCAGCAAGCCATATCCGACTATTTGACGGCAAAGGCTGATTTGGATAAGACTTTGGGATTGTAGCAGGGGATACCGCATTCAACTGCCGAAAAAATAATTATGCAACGAGCCGTAAGATTCCTTGTATAAATCGAACGACTCTTCCAAAATTGTGGTTGCTGTGGCTTTGTCGAACATTTTTTCGACTACTACGGTTTTGTTTTCCAATTTTTTGTAGTCTTCAAAAAAACTCATGATTTCCGACACTATATGCGATGGCAAATCCCCGATATTGTTGTAATGGTTCATGCTGGGGTCGCCCGCCGCAACGGCTATAATTTTGTCGTCTGCCTCGCCATTGTCCAACATACGCATCACGCCAATGATTCTGGACGGCACAATGCACAAGGGCACCACCTCAATCTGCGAAAGTATCAGAATGTCCAACGGGTCTTTGTCGCCGCAATAAGATTGCGGAATGAACCCGTAATTCGCCGGATAATATACCGACGAATACAGAACACGGTCGAGTTGCAAAAGCCCGCTCACTTTGTCGAGTTCATACTTGGCGCGCGTACCCTTAGGTATCTCAATAATGCCATTAACAATGTCAGGCTTGTTATAGCCCGGCGAAACGTGGTGCCATGGATTGAAGTTGTGCATAACAAATAATTTTTCGGCAAAGGTATGTATTTTTTTTTAATTCATACGCTTGAAATCCGAAAAATTTTATCTAATTTTGCACCTATGGCAGGCATCTACTTTCATATTCCTTTTTGCAAAACACGCTGCATCTATTGCGACTTCTTTTCTTCGCAGTTACCAGTTACCAGTTACCGGTTACCAATTTCGGAGTATGTGGAGGCTCTTTGTTGTGAACTTCGGCTACGGTGCGATTATTTGCAAAACCAGCCCGTTGACACAATTTATTTTGGTGGTGGCACCCCCTCTCAACTATCCGCAGCCCACTTTGAAAAAATCTTTTCCGTCATTGCGAGCTTGACCCGCCCCCCCCTGCCAAAAATCACCCCTGAAGTTACCCTCGAAGCCAACCCGGATGACCTCACCGCCGCCTACCTCGAAAGCATCTGCCCCCTACCCTTCAACCGCCTAAGCATCGGCGTCCAAAGTTTCAACGACAGCGAGTTGAAATTCCTCCACCGCCGCCACGATGCACTGACTGCCATTGAAGCCGTCAAACGGGCGCAAAAATATGGCTTCGACAATATCAGCATCGACCTGATGTATGGTTTGCCCAATCAAACCATCAACACATGGCAATCCACTCTCAATCAAGCAATTGCGCTGGGAGTACAACACATTTCTGCCTACCACATTATATATGAAGAAGGAACTGCGCTGCATAAATTGTTGGAAGAAGGCAAAATTGTTGAAATAGACGAAGAAACAAGCCTCAAAATGTTTGAAATGTTGATTGACACGCTTGCAGGGGCAGGTTTTGTGCAATATGAAATTTCCAATTTTGCACAAGCCGACTACGAATCGCGGCACAATTCCGCCTATTGGTCGGGCAAGCACTACCTCGGCATCGGTGCAGCAGCACATTCCTACAATGGGGTCAGCCGACAGTGGAACAGTTACCAGTTACCAGTTACCAGTTACCAATTACCAGTTACCAATTACCAGCTACCCTTTACCCCCCACCCTTTACCCCCCACCCTTCACCCTTTACCTTTTACCTCGTACCTTGATTTTGCGCCGGAGGTTGAGATGATTGATGAACGGATGGCATACAACGACTTCATTATCACCCGTTTGCGTACTATGCGCGGGATTGATTTGGATGAACTTGTTTTGCTTTTTGGCGCAGAACGGCGCGACAAGTGTCTGCAACAAGCCAAACGCTATTTAGACAGCGGTCTTTTGACCGTTGCTAAACAGCGTTTATGCCTTAGTCGTGCCGGCATTTTTGTTTCTGACGGCATCATGGCTGATTTGATGATTTAGTGAACAGAGGTTCCCCAACACCATCATTTGGCGGCATCCGCGGGGGGCGCAATCAGTTTGTAGCCCTTGCTGTGGATGTTCAGGATTTCGATGCGCTCATCTTCTTTCAATAGTTTGCGCAACTTGGTAATGTACACATCCATGCTGCGGGCATTGAAATAGTTGTTTTCGCCCCAAATCGTTTTCAAGGCGGCATCACGGTCGAGCAGGTCGTTCATGTTGTCGCACAAGAGGGTCAGCAAATCGCTCTCTTTGGTGGTCAATTTGTTGGCATCGGTGCCGAAAAACAGCGTTTGTTTTTGCCAATCGAAAATGTATTTCCCGAAGACGTACGGACCTTCTTTGGGTGCTTTCCGACCACGCACACGGCGGAGAATGGCTTCGATACGCAGCAACAACTCTTCCATCCTGAACGGTTTGGTCAGATAGTCATCGGCACCCGCCTTAAACCCTTCCACAACATCTTCTTGCATGTTTTTGGCAGTCAAAAAGATAATGGGGATGTTGGTATTGAACGACCGAATGTCGCGCGCCAACGTGAAACCATCTTTTTTCGGCATCATCACATCCAAAATACACAAATCGTATTTGGCATTCCCAAACGCGGCTTCTCCCACTTCTCCATCGGGAAACAAGTCCACATAAAAGCCCTTGGCTTGCAGATACTCACTCAAGAGTAACCCTAAATTCTCATCGTCTTCACACATGAAGACTCTCACTTTTTCTTCCATAACTTTATATTTTTAATATTACTTATCAATTACCAATTATCAATTACCAATTATCAATTACCAATTATCAATTACCAATTATCAATTACCCAATTATCAATTACCCAATTATCAATTACTCATTGGTAATTGGTAATTGTATGATGAATTTCGTGCCTGCACCTATCTCACTCACTGCTTTTATGGAGCCATCCAATTCCGTGATGATGCGTTTGACATACGCCAATCCCAATCCGAAACCTTTCACATCGTGCAGATTGCCGGTGTGCGCCCGATAAAACCGGTCGAAAATCCGCTTCGTGTCCTCTTTTTTAATGCCGATGCCGTTGTCCTCAATGGTTATTTGAATTTTATCGCCCACATTTTTCGTGCGCGCCATCAATTCCAACGGCATTTTGGGCTTGCGATACTTGATGGCATTCTCCATCAAATTGAACAGCACATTGGTGAAGTGCATTTTGTCCACCGCAATGGTCGAATCCATCGCACCCAAATCAACATCTATCGTGCCTCCGACTTTTTCAACATGCAAAGCAACCGTGCTTGCAACACTGGCTATCAGGTCGTTAGCATCCAATTTTGACTTTTTAAATTGGATTGCTTGGTTGTCGAACAGCGACATTTGCAACACTTTATCGACCAAAAACACCAAGCGTTTACTCTCATCGCTGATGACCTGCTTGGCATGCTCCAACAATTGCGGCGACTGATTGACCTCCGCGTCGCTCAATGTCTGAGCAGCCAATGAGATACCTGCAACGGGCGTTTTTAGTTCGTGGGTCATATTGTTGATAAAGTCGTTCTTAATCTCCGTCAATTTTTTCTGTCGCAACAATATGTAAATCGTTGAAACGAAAACAATTAGCAACACAAGCGTAAACCCGACCGACGGAATGATAAAGCCTATCGAATCAAGCATATACTGATGCTGGGTCGGAAACGCCACTTGAAGCGTATAAAGATTGCTGCCGATGTCTTTCGGAAACAACATCTGCGAATAAACATACTTCAAATTATCAGGGTCATAGCCCTGACCGTTGTAAATGACTTGCCTGTTGCGGTTTAGAACGGCAAAGACAAACGGGGCCGTCAAGTTGTTGTTAGCCAACTCCGTATGGATATTTTTTTCCAAATCAGGAAAATCAATTCGCTCTTCAATCGGCTTCTCGCTTGCTTTCAAGGCGTTTTTGATGACCCGCTCCAACAAATTTTGCTGGTAAAAATACCGGTCTTCCAGCACCATTTGAATATGCATAGAAGCCGTATTAATGTTGTTTTTGCCAAAACTGGAAGACAATCCGCGCACATGCGTTTCGATAGTAGAAGTCAATTCCGGAGGCGTAACCTGTGGCACAAACGGCTTCTTATGGAGGGATTTTCGATTGAAAGTAAAAATTTGTTCTGCGAGGTACTGCTTCGTTTCATCCAGTTCCAAATTGTAGGATACCTGATACAGGCTTCGGCGCACTGCATCCTCAAACTGAGCCTCCTGCGTGTTCAAAATGATGCGCACATAGTTGATTTGCAGGTACAACAACCCCCAGAACGCGAAAACCATCACGCCAGCCAACATCCATATAGCAGACCTCCTCATCATAATATTGAACTTTTTGCCATTTCAGGAGGCAAAGTTAGTGGAAAATTTTTTAACATTTGCCGAAAATGAAAAATTTTTGAGTGCGAAATGTTAAAATTATAAAATAAAGCGGCTTTTAGCATCATTTCAAAAAAAATATCGTACCTTTGCAAAATGAATCATGGGGTTGACCGGTTTTGACAGCGGGCAGAAGTGATTTGTAAGCATGCGGTGCGTCGTTGTTCGGCACCTTAATCTCGGATGATACAAATTTAACTGGCGAAAATACTTACGCTATGGCTGCCTAATCGAAGTATAGTAGATTATTTGGCTTTATCCCCACTCAAGGAGAGGGGACCATACATCACCCTGAAGCTCTGGCTTCGAAGCAATCAGATACGGTGGTGCGGCAATATCGGAGATAGTCTGCGGGATGTTCCGAATCGCAGATGAAACTAAGGAAATAAGCTCGGCATTGGTGGCTTCGGTCTTGTGCAGAGTCGAAAACTAAAGCGAAGACAAGCATGTAGAAAGCAAGTTAATTCCTCGTTTGGACGAGGGTTCGAGTCCCTCCAGCTCCACAAATGCTATTTAATTCATTAAAAATCAGTTAGTTGCAACAGCAACTAATTGGTTTTTTGAAAAAATCGCAACAGAAACGAAACAAGTTGAAATTTATGAAAAAAGACCGCCTGTTGTGGGCTGATGATGAGATTGATTTGCTTAAGCCGCATATTCTCTTTTTGGAGGATAAGGGCTATGAGGTGGTGACCGTGTGTAGCGGGCAAGATGCGATTGAGGCTGTTCATGAGGCGGCTTTCGACCTGATTTTCTTGGACGAGAATATGCCCGGATTGAGTGGTTTGGAGACATTGGCGGTCATCAAAGAGGCGCAACCGACTGTGCCGGTGGTGATGATTACCAAAAGTGAGGACGAAGGCATTATGAATCAGGCGATTGGCAGCAAGATTGCCGATTATTTGATTAAACCCGTCAACCCGAATCAAATTTTGCTGTCGCTCAAAAAAAATCTGCATAAAAATCAGATTGTGACCGAAACAACAGCCAGCAGTTATCAACAGGAGTTTATGAAAATCGGGACACAGATAGGCGATTCGCTCACAGCTGACGATTGGAAAGACTCGTATAAAAAATTGGTACATTGGGAGTTAGAACTTGCATCATCGCAAACAGGCATGACCGACCTGCTGAACGCCCAAAAGACGGAAGCCAACCAGATGTTTTGCAAATTTATCAGAAAAAATTATGAAAGTTGGCTCTCACAGCCCGAAAATCCCAACCGCCCGCTGATGAGTCCGGATATTTTCAAAAAAAACGTGTTCCCGCTGTTAGACCAAGGCGACAAGGTGTTTTTCATCCTGATTGACAATTTCCGCTGGGACCAGTGGCAGGTGGTGAAAGAGCTTCTGTCTGAGGCGTTTACGTTTCAGGAAGACCTCTATTATTCCATTTTGCCGACAGCCACGCAATATGCTCGTAACTCCATTTTTTCGGGTTTGATGCCCATCCAGATTGCAAAACTGTTTCCCGAACTTTGGGTGGACGAAGACTCCGAAGATGGCAAAAACTTGAACGAAGCCCCCTTGATTAAGACCCAATTGGAGCGTTTTCGCAAAAAATACACGTTTTCCTACCATAAAATCAACGAATCGAGTTTCGGCGAAAAATTGTTGCAACACTTCAATCAGTTCGACAATTCGCAACTCAATGTGATTGTGTTCAATTTTGTGGATATGCTGTCGCACGCCCGCACCGACTCCAAGATGATGCGCGAACTGGCATCCAGCGCGGCTGCCTACCGGTCGCTCACCCGCTCGTGGTTTCAACATTCGACCGCACTCGAATTTTTTCGCAAAATAGCCGAAAAAGGCTTCAAAATAGTCCTGACAACCGACCACGGCACCATCCACGTCAACAACGCCATCAAAGTGATAGGCGACAAAACCGTGAACGCCAATCTGCGCTATAAATTGGGAAAAAGCATGACCTACAACCCCAGAGAGGTGTTTGAAATGGCCGACCCCGCCAAATTCGGACTGCCGTCGCCCAACATGAGCACGCACTACATCTTCGCGCAAAATGCCGACTTCTTTGCCTACCCCAACAATTTCAATTACTATGTATCCTATTACTCCGACACTTTTCAGCACGGCGGCGTGTCGATGGAAGAAATGATGATTCCGCTCATCACATTGGAGCCAAAATAAAAGTTTTTTTTATTCATGCACTTGCACATCTCATAAATTATATCTAATTTTGCGCCTTAAAAATTTAAAAATTATTGTATGTCAATTACAACACTTATGATTGCCATCTTTGTGGTAGGTTATGTGTTTATCGCGCTGGAAGACGTGATACATATCAACAAAACGGCTACGGCTCTCTTGCTGAGCACTGTTCTTTGGGTCTGCCTGAGTCAAATCGCACCCGATGCTTCCGAAATGCACGCCGGTTTGGTTGAAAACCTGGGCGATGTGGCAGAAATTCTATTCTTCCTGATGGGTGCGATGACGGTGGTCGAAATAGTCGATGTGCACGGCGGCTTTCGGCTGATTACCAACAACTTGAAAATAAAAAATCGCGTGAAACTGCTGTGGATTACCTGCTTTTTGGCATTTATTCTGGCTTCGGTGTCCGGCAATCTGACTACGGCGATTATTATGGTGGCTCTGCTTCGCAAATTGGTAGGCGACAAGCACGACCGCTGGTTTTTTCTTGGTATGGTGATTGTGGCGGCGAATGCCGGTGGCGCGTGGTCGCCAATCGGTGATGTTACTACGGTGATGCTCTGGATTAGCGGCAAAGTGAGTGCCGAAGGTGTTATCGCCAATGATTTGATTTGCAGTTTGGCGAGCATCCTGGTGCCACTACTCGTGCTGACGTTCACGATGAAGGGCGATGTGGAACGTCCACCCATCGCAGAGAGCGAAAAAACGAGCAATGTGACACGCGGACAAACCATTACTGTAGTGTGCCTCGGCATCGGCTCGCTGCTGTTTGTGCCCTTCTTCAAAGGTATCACGCATCTGCCACCGTATTTGGGACTGTTGGGCGGTTTGAGTATCTTGTGGATATATATGGGATTTCTGCACAAACGCCGTTTGGCAGACGACAGAGACCATTACAGCATTACCAACCTGTTAAGCCGCATCGATATGTCGAGCATCCTGTTTTTCCTGGGCATCCTGATGGCTGTGAACGCGCTGAAAGATGGCGGACAATTGACCATGCTATCCGAATCCTTAGAGAGCATTCCGCTGCCGGAACCAAACAAATACTATGTGATTACGATACTTATCGGGCTGTTTTCGTCCGTTGTCGACAATGTGCCGTTAGTGGCTGCGGCTATCGGGATGTACGACTTCCCGATAGACCACTATTTCTGGGAATTTGTGTCCTACACCGCAGGCGTGGGAGGCAGCCTCCTGATTATCGGCTCGGCAGCCGGTGTAGCCGTGATGGGGATGGAAAAAATCGAATTTATCTGGTATCTCAAAAAAATATCCTGGCTGGCTCTGCTGGGCTATGCATCCGGCTGCGTGGTGTATATTTTGGAACATTCAATATAACAGACGTGACAATCATGGTAGAGACGTGGCAATCATGGTACAGACGTGGCAATCATGGTAGAGACTATTTTTGTCTGAACTTTGATTTTCGTATGATTTTATTGATTTGTATGATTGTTTGGGTTAATGGACAAAATTCAGGCTGGAAGTAGTGATAACTAATTGGAATACATATCTTTGCAAGCATTTAGAGACATGAGTAAAAAATTTGCATTTATTGCGGGTCGAAAACGACCAAGAAAAA
>BNTU01000017.1 GCA_025996835.1 Bacteroidia bacterium | reverse complement strand
AAAACCGCAACAACCGGGAATGGCTTTGTAGAGAATGTCAAAACGAGCATCGTAAACAGGTCAGCCATTTTCATTGCCGATTTCGACATATTGCAATGGAAATAGGAAACGAGAAGTGGAATGCCGTAAAAGGGCAATGGACGGAAAGTTCCGGCGTATTGTCGCAACTGTCCGAAGAAAAGGGAGCAATGGATATATGGAATAATTTCAAAGGCGAAAAATACAGTTTGAGTCTGAAAGCCCGCAAAACAGGCGGTAAAGAAGGTTTTTTCATTTATTTCGGCATGCAGGATGATAACAAAAACGGCTATTTCCTCAACATTGGCGGTTGGGGAAATACGAGAACCGCCGTGGAAAAGTTAGAAAACGGGACTGCGGTGCGGACATCAAAGAGCGTCCCGCACAGCCTCGAAACCAACAAGTGGTATGACATCCAATTCGTTGTAAACCAATCTGATGTAGAATTATTTATAGACGATATCGCAATAGGTAAATTCGAAGACAAAATCGAACAACGCAATTTCGCGCTCGCCGGCTACGACGAATCGACCCAAGAATTGATACTGAAAGTAGTGAACGCCACTAACAGCCCCCGAGTGTCAACTATCGACTTAAAAGGTTTCAAAGAAGTATCGCGCGATGGTCGAGCTATCACGCTGTCAGCCAATGCACCAACCGATGAAAACTCATTCGCCGAACCGAAAAAGATATTTCCGGTGGAAGAAGATTATCACCGATTCGGGACAACATTTAAATACACTTTTAAGCCTAATTCGTTTACGATTTTGAGGATTAAAGCGAAGGAGTAAAATTGTCTGAATCAGGATTTTCAGGATTAAAGGATTTTCAGGATTATCATAAATCCACCCTGTAAATCAAAAACCTGTTAGGTCTCGAAGACCTAACAGGTTTAACTTCATCCTGTAAATCCTTTAATCCTGAAAATCCTGATTCAGACAATCTGTTCTATCCTGCAACCAATCTCTTTCCCACTGAATGCAATGCCCATCAGAATGACTTTCCGGTCAAGAAATTGTTCGTAATACCGTTTATCATAAATTTGCGCGATAGCTTGCTTGAGCAAAGTTTTCAATTTCGTTTTGGCATGATATTTCAGTTCTACCTCTATCGCCACTCCTGATTGCAGCAAAACTGCATCCATACGCCCCCGGTTGGTCATCCTTTCGCTCTGAATATGAAACCCAGCATGGTCATCCACATTTGAAAGATGATGTGATAACGGGCTTCATTTGCTAAATTTTTTGCTTCCGCTTTGGCTTGGTTTTTCGACTTGGATGGCTTTAAAGTGTAAGGAACGTCGGCAAGCATGATACGCATGTTATTTGTAAAGCTCCTCCAGGGTGCTCACAAGGAGCGACTTTCCGAAGCGGCGCGGGCGCGAAAGAAAAACTACTTTTGATGACGTCACAAGCCTGTAAACATCTTCTGTCTTATCAACATACAGATAATCATTGCTTCGCAAATCTTCAAACGACTGAATACCAATTGGTAATTTCTTCATGACTTCTCATTTTATAAATATCCGCAAAGATAGGCAAAATAATTGGAAGTCAAAACGAAATGCAAAAAAAAATCCGGGGCAACCGTCAAATCTACGGTTGCCCCGGAACGTTTCATCATTTTGTAAACCGTATATTCGATACGTAATAAACAATATCATCACTTTCGAGAGACAGTGTGTTATCGTTGTTTGCTTCTGCATTAAATCCTATCCACACTACACGAGTGTGATTAGCTGCGATGGGCGTTAAGTCAATGGTTATATCCACCCATGTTTCCATTTCGCTGTCTATAAATATACGTGTCTGATCCCAGTAACCACTACCCTGTCCCCACGAACTACCATCTGCGCCTGTCCAGAGCCTATTGAGAAATCGAGGCCATACCCTTTGGAATTTATTACCCCATGTGTCAATTTTGCTTAGGGCAGGCGGATATACTTTCATCTTGAGGTATCTGTATTCCTGCATGTTGATTTGATATTGCGACGGGAAAGTAAACAACAGCGTAGGACGTCCCTTGTTAAACTTAACTTTGTAAACATTCTCCAAACCGATGCCTGCCGGATTATCCGTTGCAGGAAAAGTAATGTCTGTTGCACAGGTGCCGGGGTCCTGTACTTCGGCAGGCACTTGAAATTCATGAGGCATCAACACTTCGGTGGGGTTGGCAACCAGTTCCACCTGTCCTGTTGCTACGTAAGGTGCCAAAAAAGCATCTATTCCCAATGAATTGGGATAATAGCGGATTCTGGTGATTTGACCTGCATCCAATAAACCTTGTAAGGCTGTCAACCCGTCAATAGATAGGGTATGTTGTTGCAAGAACGGGAGCCAACTACATCCGCCGGTTTTCGCACCCGCCGGTGAGGAGTAAGTAAAGGTTGGTATGGGATAATTAAGTCCGGCATCGGTCAAATCTATTTCGGTCAATGCAGGGAAATAGACCACATCCTCGAAGGTGGTTAATGTAGCGGGCGAGAAAATCAAACTTGTTACACCGGCAACACCATTGAGCGTAAAATCGGAAATCCCATTGGCGCGAAGCATAGCTTCCTCAACCGGATAAAAACGGGAATCGGCGGACGGTGTGTTCACCACAATAGTACGCACCATATCCACACTGTCGAGGATGGGTATGCCTCCTACTTTAGGCAAGCCATGGTAGGTGATTTTAATTTCAGTCGCCGCTCCGATAGGCAGATTAGTTACATCCAGTTGATGGGCGGTCACTTCGTTTGATTGAACAGCTCCATCTTTGTCGGTGTATTCATACGAAAAGCCGTCGCAATCCATCATCGCGGACGAAATGCCGGATGGCCACTCAAGACTTGCCGCTAACGACGTGGCTGTAGCTGTTAAGGGTTCAGTGGTAATTCTTGGCGAATTCACATCTATAGCATCCAAATCAGCACTTGTAAACGGAGTCAGTTCGGTTTCTACCGGTACGCTTTTGTTCCCAACATCGTCTATGGTATAGATGGTGAATTTATACAATTTTGACTTTTCCAGTTCGGTCACATTGACCCATGAACACACACTGTCGATTGTAATCACTTGGTCGTCGTATTTGACCACCGTCTGTGTGGCTCTGCCCAATTTGAGTTGGCTTGACGGAATACGACCCGCTGCCAACAAGTCTATTTCCACTCGGTTGAAACCCACGACACCGGTAGCAAAATCAAACTTGCCCGGATAAATCGTTTCTTCGGAAGCGAACTCTTTCGCATTGTCATACATTTCACTACATGCTGCGAATAGCATCACTATTGCAACAAAAACTAAATACTTTGTCTGTTTCATAATTCTAAATTTTTAATTTTTTATTATTTTTTCTTGCCATAGAGCGTGATTTCAGATAAACAAAAACCCAATCCTCCCGAAAAACTGGGAGTATCCACTTCATAGCGGAACCATCGAGCAGGTCTTGTGAATCTCGGAGCATCGGGATACATGTAAGCCATATCTCCGGCTTTTCCCAATTTGATAATTTCCACTGTATTCAAAACATTGGGTGGGAATATGGTATTGTCCGACAGAAGCTCCCATGTATCGGTGGCTTCATCTAATATATACATATTGTAGTGGCGAATGTTGTCCCCGAGATAATACATACCACGACTGCCGGGCGGTGTAGCGGCAGCATTGTTAAGATTCGCATCATAGCGCTGGTGAGTGACGATGCGGCTCAATTCATAAGAATCGCCCAGGTCAATGATGATATTAAAAGGTAGTTCGCCATCACCCGTCTTACCCGTACGGATATTCCCATAGGCGGTCGTATAATTTTTCAATTCGCCCTCGTCAATAATGCCGTCTATGAGATATGCATCCCGCGATTCAAATTTGTGTCCCTGGAACATCGGTTCGCCGCCAATAGTATCGTTGGTGAGTGGAAGACGCCAACCTGATTTTGGAATTTCAACATCCGACCATACCACTACATCTTCCTCCGCACCCGCTTGGATGATATTGCCATAGATATCGGCAACACGCACTTGAACATGTACCGATTGACCGGATTCCAAGGTCAGGTCGTTGATAAATCGCCTATCCTCCGCTTTCATGGAGGTAAATACCGAAGTCAGTTTACGCGGCTTCCCGTCTAACTGAAAACTGTAATCCACATGAATATGAACAGTTTGTTGCTGTTCGTTTTTCCAATCCACATAAAAAGCACTGAATCCGGGTTTTACAACAACTGATTGGGCTACTTCTCTAATCGCAGGTTTCAAAGGAACAACCGTAACCGGTACACTCGCAGAGCGATTTCCCGCACGGTCCACGGCATACAACTGAACGGTATATTCGGTGGAGTCGGCAAAGCCATAGACCCTTAACGAATCAACAAAATAAGAAGCCGTAAAGTGGAACGTCTCATTTTGCGCGGTGGTATAGGCGGCTTCGATACGGAGCAAGTCGTTGTCGGACGGAAAATCATAATACAACGTAACACCTCCGGGAAGCGGATTATACCTCAGAAAAACGGGTACGCCGGGAGGATTCGTATCATCGGAATTGACTTGGAACATAGTGCTTTCCGTGCAAGCCTGCAAGCCCGCAATAAGCACTGTCATCAAAAATAAATCTCTTATCTGTTTCATATTTGTAATTTTTTTAATTTTTAATTCTAATTTTTGTCTTGAACCGTGATTTTAATAAGATTTTCAAGATTACCATGATAATCATATTTCTTTCATCTTGCTAATCTTTTTAATCTTGTAAAAATCGTGGTTCAGATTACCATCCGGGATTTTGAATCAACCTGTTGTTTGTATTCATCTCATCCAAATCGATGGGCCATAGATAATCCCTGCTGGAGAATCGGTTGGCTTGTACGGGTCGCCGTATGAAAAAATTGCTCGGATTTGTTTCCTCAACCGACCATCCCATGATGGGGCTGTTAAATTCGAGGTGCGCTCTTTTGTGGCGTACCATATCCCAATAGCGACTACCTTCAAACGCCAGTTCAATGCCCCGTTCGCGGAGGATAATATTCCTCATCTCTCCTTTATCACGAAGGCTACTCGGATGTCTGGCAAGTGCCGGATCCGCCCACACAACTTCTACATCGGGAATGCCGGCTCTCCGACGTACCTTGTTGAGAGCGTCATACACATCTTGAGAAGATCCGTAATACTCGTTCATCGCCTCCGCTTTCATCAGATATAAATCAGCCATACGGATGATAGGCATCGGCGTCCTTACGGTGAATGACCAGTAACCGGCTTTGGACTCGGGATGTACGAATTTTTGCACGCCAATGCCGGTGCAAAGGTAATCGTTACCTCTTTTACCGGTATTCCATCCTTCGGCTGTAGTGGGATAAAAAGTAACAGGAATTCTATTGACGTGCGAACGCCAATAACCACCGGAAATGCCCAGATTGGCATAAAAACGTAGCTCCCGATTGAGATGAAAATTGATAGTCCGCGTTTGCGGCTGCAAAAGCCCCCGGATACCCTCATATCCCACCGAGTCTGTCGTAGGACCGGGGGTCATTACCAAGTTGTGCATGGTACTCATGTCGAACGTAAGGTCTTCATCAATCGGAAGTCCGTTGCGGGTGTAATACCTTTCAGCTACCTGATAGGTCGCCGCCAACCAATTCCATGCAAAACTATTACTAGTATTCCCGCCGGCTAAGTCAAGACCGGTCGGCGCTATGATTTGCGCGGCAGTGCCCAAATATGCTCCGTCATAGAGGGCAATATTGCTGAGTCCCCATATAAGTTCCTTGTTCCAGGGGTCAGCAACGACCATGCGCAGATTGTAATACCTTTTCAGTGTATCACTGATTGCATAATCTTCCACATCGTAGGAATATGGACCTTTGGCGTAGGTATATAAATCCAGCCCATTGTCCAAACAGAGCTGGATAGCCTCATCCACCGCATCAATGGTTTCTTTCCATTTTTCCGGCTCTTCAGTCATTGGGAAAAAGGGCTCACCATCGTGGTCGAGGAAACTTTCATAAAAACTTCTGTTCCCGTTGAAAAAAGGGCTTGCCCTGAAAAGGAGCACTCTGGCTTTGATGGCAGTTGCCGCAATTTTGTCCACTTGACCGAGTGCTGTGGCTGAAGTCTTCAGTTCCAGGTCGGAAATAGCCTCGGTCATCACACGGATGATGTACTTAAAACAATCTTCTACTTTGGAACGGCTGGTGAACATTTCGTCATCCACCGCGTCAGCCGACACTATGTGGTCGGAAATAACAATGGGACCATACTTTTGCAGCAGCAGAAAATGGTAGTAGGCTTTCATAAATTTTGCCTGCGCCGCCCATTGCCTTTTTTCGCTATCGTCCATATCGCCAACGCCGTCGATGTATTGCAGAAAAATATTGCACACTCTGATTCCCTCATACAGCGGCTTTCCACCGGATGGTAGCGTTCCAAGTTTTGTCCCCGACCAGTTTCCCAAGAGGGGGTCGCCTGTCGTTTGCTGACCTTGCATCAGTAGGGGGGCAAGGCACCATTTCTCGGTAGTATTAGTCCGATACACCTGATAATCGTCGCCCAATGTCCATGTTGTCATGTTGACTCTGTCGTCCTCAGGCATATAACTATATACTTTGGCTAAGGCGTTCCAAGCCTCTGATTTCCGGGAAAAAATATCTTCCAATGTTGCCACATTGTCCGGAACCACATCCAAATAATCGCTGCACGATGGCAAGAGAAACATCGCCGCAACCATGAATGTAGAGACGTGGCGCGCCACGTCTGTACGAATAAATTTTCTAAATGATTTCATATTTGTTAATTTTTAATTTTTAAAATGATACTTGCAATCCTACATTAAACCTCCGGTTGAGCGGATAAGCCATCCCATTGGCACCCATTTCGGGGTCCCACAATTTGAACGGACTGATGACAAACAGGTTTTCCGCGCTGACGTATATCCGGCACCCTTGCACCCCTATTTTTTCTATTTTCGGGAAGCTGTAGCCAAATTCTGCTGATTTCAGACGCAGGAACGAGGCGTCGCGCGTCCACCAGGTGGATGGCACCTCTTGGTTGTTTGTTACAATTCCGGTCGATAACCGAGGCCAGAAAGCCTGCGGGTCGGGATTTTTCTCGCTCCAGTGGTTGTCGCCAATGAGAGCCATCGCATTCCGTCTGTCATAAAACGGAGAAATACCGGCACCATTGGTGTCATCGCTATCGGTGTCAATAAAGACAGAAACCCGGGCATTGCCTTGGAAGAAGAACGAGAGGTCAAAGTTCTTGTATCCCGACGATAACCCAAAGCCATACTGCATTTCCGGTACGGTGGGATAGCCAATGGGCACAACGTCATTGGCATTCACTATGCCATCTCCGTTGATGTCCTTGTATTTAATATCTCCCGCCCCATAAGGACCAAAATCCTGTTTAGGCGAGTTGTCAACTTCTGCCTTGTCCACAAACAGCCGTTCGGCAATCAGCCCGTAGCCTTGATTGATATTTTGTCCGATATGTTTCAGATATTCGTAGGGGTATTGTTTCTCGTCCAATCGCAAATATTTATTCACCGCGTAGGTCAAATTGGCGCGTCCTGTTACCCATAAATCCTTGCCAAAGAACTGTTTGTAATCAAGCGAAGCATCTATTCCCTGCGCTTGCGCTTTACCGACATTTCCGCTGATTGGTGCCTCAAACCCCGCCGAGGCTACAAGATTTTCACGGGGTCTATAAATTTTGTCGCGAATATCGCGATATACATCGACTTGTAATTTCAAGGCTTCGTTTTTGAAAAAGCCTAATTCCAGACCTAAATTGTATTTGGTAGATACTTCCCAAGTGATATCCGGATTGGCATAGCGACCGGTTTTATATCCGCCATATTGCGTCATAAAATTTTGCCCCCACCGATAGCCGTTACCTGCCGGTACGGCGGAACCTGACGTTATGTTGGAAAGGAACCAGAAACGACCGTCTCTTCCGGCAATAGCATCATTGCCCACCAAACCATAAGAGAATTTCAGCTTCAAGTTACTGATGGCGTCTTTCATGGGCTCCCAAAACGATTCGTTGGAGGCTAACCAACCGGCACCGACAGAAGGGAAGAAACCGAATTGTTTCTGTCCGGTAAATTTTTCCGAGCCGTTGTATCCGTAGGTAAATTCCACGAAATAGCGGTCACCATAATCGTAGGTCAGACGTCCCGAATTTCCCATGTTCCGCTCCGGCAGAGTTTCGTAGATGGAATTGCTGTTTCCACCGGTGAGCAGATTTTCTTCCACCACACCCACGGTCATCAATCCTATGGAGTGCTCACCGAATTGACGGTTCCAATTCAGTCGCGCTTCAAAATAATAGTGCAGGGTACCGTCGCGTCCGGGTTCCACCGGTCCCAGATAGGGTGCCACCTCGTTTGGGTTCAGTGCGAGCAAATTGTAGGTTTCATCTATCGGATTGTAAGCATCTACGGCATAATAAAGCGGGTTATACTTTCTGCTGCTGGAATACAGGCTCCATGTGTTGACGGCTCCTTTTGCCTGAAATTTCAGATTTTCGGTAATAAAATCCAAGTCTTGCAGAAAGGTAGCCTGCGCCGAAATGGTGCTTTCGTTTTTGTCTTGATATCCCTTCACCATTTCCGCATAAGGGTTTTGTTTCCATCCTGTGCCCATAAAAACGTTGCCAAAAAGCGTGTACTTGGTATATTTATTCGCCTCATCGGGTGCAAACACGGCGGGAAAATCCACAGGATTGGCATTCATGACCATTCTGAAAATATTGCTTGCCGATTCGTAGGGTCCCGTAAAGCGTTCAAACCGTGCCGATATTCTCGTATCCAGGGTAGAAGTTTTTCCCAACTTGAAAATGACATTGGTACGCAAGTGAAAACGGTCGATGTCGATGTTGTTGTTGAAATTGTTCCTGTTATCCACTTTCAACAAACCGGTTTCCTTGTCATATCCTCCCGCCACATAATAGGTGGCGACTTGTCCTCCGCCCGAAATATTGATGTTGGCTTTGGTATTGTACGTTTGATTGTTAAACAAAGTGCCGTACCAATCGACATTGGGATAAACCATCGGATTTTCTCCGTTGATGGTGGACTGAATTTGCTGTTCACCGTAGAAATAGCCCAAGGTCGGGTCACGGGATATTTGCGCTTCATTGTAAAGCCGCATATAGTCTATGCCATTCAGCATTTCGGGGATTTTAGTAGGTTGAGATATATTCATATCCACACGGACATTGACTTTCACCTTGCCTTCATGCCCCGGCTTGGTATTCACCATGATGATACCGTTGGCACCACGAGCACCATACAAAGCGGTAGCTACCGCATCTTTCAGGATGGAGAAACTTTCAATATCGTCAGGCTGAATACGCGCCAAATCTTCAGTCTCTGCCTCGAAACCATCAATGAGAATGAGCGGCGATTGTTTGTATCCGAAGGTAGTAACGCCGCGCACAAAGAACTGTGCATTGTCCGCACCCGGTTCTCCGCTGGTCTGGTAAGAAATAACCCCCGGAATCTTACCGGCAAAAGCGGTGGTAAGGTTGGTGGCCGGCACCCGCAGGTCGGAGGCTCTGATAGTCTCAATAGAGCCAACCACACTGCTCTTCTTCTGCCTGCCGAAAGCCACCACAGTGACTTCGTCCAACTCATTCGCCTTGGGCTTGAGCGGAATCACAAAACTCGCCTTGTCGCCCACCGTCACAGTGTAGGGGTCATACCCCAAAAAAGTAACCTCCAAAACATCCGTCGGCGAAACGTCTATTTTGAATGAACCATCCACATCGGTTACTACTCCACGAGAGCTCCCTTTGATGGTAATGGTGGAACCGGGGATTGCATCTCCGGCTTCATCGTACACGAAACCAGTAACGGTCTTCGTCCCTGACGAGGGAATCGCCACCTCAATAATCTGCGGCGACTCTTGAGGCGCCTCATGCGCTGCTTCAGCGCAAATTCTTTGCCCCCCCCCCCCAAGAGGATGCTACTTAGTAGCAAAGGTTTCGCAAGCTTTGCAAAGTTTGCAAAGTCGCTGACTTTCTTTTTTTTGCATTTTTTTCTCATCTGCATAAAAATTAAATTTAAATTGTATAACAAAATTGTTGTTGTGAATTGCCACCATGACAACTCGGCGACAAAGGTAAGGAATGATTTTGAATTGACAATGGATTTTTGAGGAGTTTAACTTTTATTATGTTAATATTTGTTATTTATTTGACCGCACACAGTTTTTGAGATGGGGATATTTCGATAACAGCCTCTTTGTCCACAAGGATTTGCTGCAACTTCGTTTTGATTCCAATTATTTTGCTTACCTTTGCGGATATTTTTAGAAATGAGAAGTCATGAAAGAATTACCAATTGGTATCCAGTCGTTTGAAAAGTTGCGCGATGGCGGTTTCTTGTATGTGGACAAAACGAAAGACATACTCCAACTTACAAGTTCAAACATCGTGTTTCTCTCACGTCCGCGCCGCTTTGGAAAGTCGCTCCTTGTCAGCACCTTGGAGGAACTTTACAACGGCAGTCAGCATTTGTTTGAAGGTCTCTATATCTATGATAAATGGGATTGGACGCAGCGCTATCCTGTCATTCGGATAGATTGGACAACTATCAAGCATGGGAGCAAAGAAGAGATGGAACGCAGTATGTCATCATTTCTGAAACGACAGGCTAAATTAGAGAAAATAAAACTTGTTTCAGAATACGCCTCCGATTGTTTTGCCGAATTGATAGAGTCATTGCATTGCAAAAAAAACAATAAAGTGGTTGTGCTCATTGATGAATACGACAAGCCCATATTGGATGCGATAGGCAAGCCGGAAGCAGCTGATATTCGTGCGTTTCTTCAGGAATTTTATGTGATATTGAAAGGTGCCGACGACCACCTGAAATTTGTCTTTATGACAGGCGTAACAAAAGTGGCAAAAGTGTCAATATTTTCAGCACTAAACAGTCTCGAAGATATCTCATTAAGTGAGCAATTTCCTTCTATTTGCGGTTATACGCAGGAAGAATTGGAGCGTGATTTTTCGGAACATATAGACGAAACGGCAGTGCATCTCATGCAGACTAAGGCGGGCTTATTGGACGATATTCGCAATTGGTATGATGGCTACTCCTGGGATGGTAAAACGCCGGTTTATAATCCGGTTTCTACTTTGTTGTTCTTCAAAATGAAAGAATTTTCCAATTACTGGTTTGATACAGGTACGCCCACTTTCCTTATCAACCGGCTCAAAAAACACGGTCTTGCTAAGACCGTATTGGAACCGATTGTTGCAGGTCAGACGGCTTTCAACAGCTACGACCCTGATGAGTTGGAAGATATTCCCCTGTTATTTCAAACAGGCTACTTGACCATCAAAAATAAACAACGAGTGGGTAAAAGTCCTCAATATACATTGGAAGTTCCCAATATGGAGGTAAAAGAGTCGCTGATGGAATATCTGTTAAGTGCATATACCAACTACCCCCTTTCAAAAATGTCGGCACTTGGACAACAAATGTTGAAACAAATCCTTGATTTCGATGCAGAGGGTTTTACAAATAATATGCGTATCATGCTTGCCGACGTTCCTTACACTTTGCTGCCATCCAAGGCGCAAGACGAAGCGGAAGCGGAAGCAGAAAATTTAGCAAGTGAAGCCTTTTATCACAACATCTTTCAAATGTGGATGACCATGCTGGGCTTCAATATTCAGAGCGAAAGGATGACCAACCGGGGACGTATAGATGCCGTGTTGCAGCAAGAGGGAGTAGCGATAGTGACAGAGTTGAAATACCACGCTACCACAACAACCGACACTTTGCTCAACCAGGCCATCGCGCAAATCCGCGAGAAACGGTATTATGAGCCTTTTCTTGACCGGAAAATTATTTTGTTGGGCATTGCATTCAGTGGGAAAGAGGTTGGTTGCAGGATAGAACAATTGTCTGAACCGGGATTTTCACAAGATTAAAAAGATTATAAAGATTAGTAAGATAGAAATTAAAAAAAAACAAATTATTTACATAATGAAAAAAACAGGTATTTTATTTTTAGCAACAATCCCTTGTTTGTCGGCTATTTCTCAACCTACAAACAGCGGTTATCCCATCAATCCGGTACCGTTTACTTCGGTGAAAGTGACCGACCAGTTTTGGGGACAACGGCTGGTAGCCAGCCATGAAGTGACTATTCCGTTGGCTTTTGGCAAATGTGAAGAAACGGGGCGGTATGAAAATTTTTGCAAGGCTGCCCATCCAAGCCCCGACTATAAAGTGGTTGGATTTTCTTTCGATGATACGGATGTCTATAAAACCATTGAGGGTGCTTCTTATTCCATGCAGACATGGCCAGATAAGAAGTTGGCACGTTACATCGACAGTGTGCTCACCATAGTCGCCGCCGCGCAGGAACCGGACGGCTATCTTTATACTGCGCGAACGATGAATCCGCAACATCCACACCATTGGGCAGGTCATGAGCGGTGGGAAAAAGTGGAAGAAAACAGCCACGAATTTTACAATCTGGGGCATTTGCTGGAGGGTGCCATCGCCCATTATCAGGCGACCGGAAAAAGAAATTTCTTGGATATTGCCATCCGGTATGCCGACTGTGTAGAACGGTCAATCGGAAATAAAGCCGGTCAGGTAGAACGTGTGCCGGGGCACCAGATTGCAGAAATGGGATTAGCCAAACTTTATACGCTCACCGGCGAAAAGAAATACCTTGATTTGGCTAAATATTTCTTGGATAAACGGGGTTATACAGCGATAAAGGGTAGTTATACCCAATCGCATAAACCCATTTTGGAACAGGACGAAGCCGTTGGTCATGCCGTACGAGCCGGTTATATGTATTCGGGAATTGCCGATGTGGCGGCACTCACGGGCGATACGGCTTACATCCACGCCATCGACCGCATCTGGGACAATGTGGTGTCGAAAAAACTCTACATCACCGGTGGAATAGGTGCCCGTCATAGAGGGGAGGCTTTCGGCGACAACTATGAATTGCCTAACCTGACGGCTTACAACGAGACCTGTGCAGCCATCGCCAATGTCTATTGGAACTACCGCCTGTTTCTGTTGCACGGCGAAGCCAAATATTTCGACGTGCTGGAACGCACCTTGTATAACGGCTTGATTTCAGGCGTTTCGCTGGACGGCGGTACATTTTTCTATCCTAATCCATTGGAATCGGATGGCAAATACAAATTCAATTCGGAAGGTACGCTTGTCCGCCAGCCATGGTTTGGATGCGCCTGTTGCCCGTCGAATGTCAGCCGGTTTATTCCTTCCCTGCCGGGTTATGTATATGCCGTCAAAAACAACGACCTCTATGTAAACCTGTTTATGGGCAATGATGCCGTATTGGAAGTGGCAGGGAAAAAGGTGACCATAAGTCAATCGACCGATTATCCATGGAGTGGAGATGTTCGCATAGCCGTTACACCACGCTCTAAACAGTCATTCAATTTAAAAGTACGTGTTCCGGGATGGGTTTTGGGAGAAGTCGTTCCAAGCGATTTGTATAAATATTCCGATGGAAAGAAATTGTCTTATACCATAAAAGTCAATGGCGTACAGACAGAAAGCACACTCGACAAAGGATATTTCAATATTTCCCGTCAATGGAAAAAAGGCGACGTGGTGGAAGTGCATTTCGACATGGAACCGCGCGTAGTGAAAGCCAACGACAAAGTGGAAGCCGACCACGGAAAAATATCTATCGAACGCGGACCCATTGTTTATTGCGCCGAATGGGCGGATAATGATTTTGACATTTTCGGTGTCGTGATAAATCAAAAACCTGAAATCAGGGTGGAAACCAAGCCGGATTTACTAAAAGGCATCCATCAGTTAAAAACGACTGCGCAGTTAGTAGCCCAAAATGAAACGGGACGTTTACAAGTGAAAGATGTAACGCTTTCATTGATACCCTATTACGCATGGAATCATCGGGGCAGTGGTAAGATGTCGGTTTGGCTATTGCAAAATTTGAACGGACTAAATCGGTAGAGATGAATCATCGAGTTATTATAAATGATTAAATATAGAAAAATGAAAAATATCATCACTTTATCCTTGTTGACAATAACTTGTCTTACAGGATTTTCGCAAACAAAAAGCAGCGGCAATCACATAACCCCTGTACCAATCTCCTCCGTAAAGAACATAGGTGGATTTTTCGGTCATCGGATGGAACTCAACAGGAACAATTATATCAAAACATTTCCCATTGATGAATATGTTCAATTTATTGAAAAAAGGGAACATACAGGTTGGGGTTGGCAACAAGCCGAGCAACATGGGAAATGGGTTGAATCTGCTTTATTGTCCTCCATACAGAGCGAAGATAAAGCATTGAGTACGAAAGTAGATGAAATGTTGAACCGGATTATTCGTTCGCAAGAGGCAGATGGCTATGTGGGTGCCACGGCAAAAAGCTATCGTTCGCCGGAAAGACCTTTGCGCGGAATGGATGCGTATGAATTGTATTTTGTGATTCACGCTTTCATCACCGCCTACGAAGAAACAGCCAATCAAGACGCATTAGCTTCTGCCGAAAAACTATGCGATTATATCATACGATACATCGGTCCCGGAAAAGCCGAATTTTGGCCCTCAGACTTGAGATACCCCGACAATGTGCACAAAGTAGTAGCCGGTCAGTCCCTTTTGGCAGGTCATTCCGTGCATTATTCGTGGGAAGGAACCCTGTTGATAGACCCTTTTTTGCGATTATATGAGATAACAAACAAAAAAGAGTACCTGGATTGGAGTAAATGGGTTGTGCAAAACATTGATAAATGGAGTGGATGGAATGCTTTCTCAAAATTGGATTCGGTGGCTGACGGCACTATGGGCGTACATCAGCTTCAACCCTACGTACACTCTCATACTTTCCACATGAATTTCATGGGATTTTTGCGACTTTATCGCACCACGGGCGATGAATCGCTCCTGCGAAAAGTGACCGGTGCTTGGAATGACATAAGTCTCAGGCAAATGTACATTACAGGAGGTGTGAGCGTGGCAGAGCATTATGAACACGGATTTGTAAAACCCTTGTCGGGTGATATTGTGGAAACATGCGCTACCATGTCGTGGATGCAATTGACGCAATTTTTGCTGGAATTGACGGGTGATGTTAAATATGCCGATGCCATGGAACGTTTGATGCTCAATCATGTTTTTGCCGCACAATCCTGTGATGGTGACGGATTGCGCTATCACACAGCACCTAACGGAACCAAACCTGCGGGTTACTTTCGGCGTCCCGATTGTTGCACAGCCAGTGGGCACCGCATAATTTCACTCTTGCCGACATTTCTCTATGCTGAAGGCGACAATGGTTTGTATGTGAATCAATATTTGGACTCGGAGTATGCCGGTAAAGATTTCCGGTTCAAAGTTGAAACCCAATATCCTGAAACAGAGAACATTAGCATCAAAATATCGTCTGCCGTTTCCACGAAGCAAAAACTTCATTTGCGTTTGCCCCAATGGTGCAACCGCCCCCAAGTGAAGTTGAACGGCAAGAAAATAAGTAATTTACATTCCGGAACCTATTTGACACTCTCCCAAAAATGGAAAAAAGGAGATGTGATTGAAATAACCTTTCCGATGGACTTAAAATGGGTAAAACGGGAGCACCATAGTGACTATTCATATACAAACCTTCCCGGAGGAGAACACATGTACAGCGAATTGCCAACGGACAGAATCCCATACGCATGGATGCGCGGACCTGTTATTTACGCATTGGATATGGTTTGGAACGATAATATTGCCGATAAAGCCATTCAAACAAGTACGGACGTATTGATTTATACGGATAAAACACCTGTAATAACCTCCAAACCGGATAATGACATGTTAGGTCCGATATATCAAACTGTGGCTACTTGCAAGAATCAAGAGGTAACTATATTGCTGACTCCATTTGCTAATACAGGTCAATGGTACCGGGATAAAAATAACCAACCGGATAAATGGAAAGGTATATATTCGTATGCTATTTGGTTATATGACATACCACATCATGGGAAAGAACTATGAGAGGTGAAAAGAGTTATGAGTTATGAGTTATGAGCGATTTTGACGAATATATTCGGCAGGGCGAACCTCAAGAGAAAGAAAGAGGTTATGCTTGGCAGACTGCTGTCGGACTCCAGGCTGTGGATGGTTTGAAGCCATCCGAGTATCTGATAGCAACAGCCCGTCAACATATCGAAGGAGATATTACAATTGACGAGGTACGCCAACTTATTAAAAGTTATTATGAATCGAAGGAAAACCGTGTTGCCAACACCGATGACACGGAAGAAGCAGACAAAGTATCAGCCAATATTGCCAAGTTGCTGAACGAACGGACATTTGCCTTCACCGTAGCCGGATTTACGGCAGTACACCGGCATATATTTGATGGTGTATTCAAATTTGCAGGCAAGATTCGCGATTATAATATTACAAAACAGGAATGGGTGCTTAATGGCGACACAGTATTGTATGTGTCTGCTCCGGACATCCGCAAAGCGATAGAATATGACATCGAACAAGAGAAAGCGTTCGACTATACGGAATTGAGTATGAGGCAAATAACCGGTCATATAACACAGTTTGTATCGGGACTATGGCAGATACATCCATTTGCAGAGGGAAATACACGAACAACTGCCGTGTTTACCATTCAGTATTTGCGCTCCATGGGATTTGATGTAGAGAATGACCTCTTTGCCGGTCATTCATGGTATTTTAGAAATGCTTTGGTACGAGCAAACTATCAGAATGTGCAAAAAGGCATCAAGCGTAATCCTGAATATCTGGAACGTTTTTTTCGCAATCTGCTGATGAAAGAAAAGAACGAATTAAGGAACAGATACCTGCTCATACAAACTCCTGAAGAATTTAAAGAAGTAGAGAAACAAGCAGAAAACCGTACAAGTACCGAACAACCTACCGAACAACTAACCGAACAACCTACCGAACAACTAACCGAACAACTAACCGAACAACCTACCGAACAACTAACCGAACAACCTACCGAACAACCTACCGAACAACTAACCGAACAACTAACCGAACAAGAACAACTTCTGTTGTCAGTAATGGGAAACGAACATTTTACTTTAAAAATGCTGATGGAAAAAGTTGGATTAAAACATCGTCCTACATTCTTGGCAAATTATATTAATCCGGCAATAAAAGACGGTCTTGTGAAAGTTCTTTACCCCGAAAAGCCTAATCATCCCCGTCAAAAATATCTGCTAACGGTTAAAGGAACAGCAATGAGAAATTAAGAATAAAGGCATTGCTAAAAAAAAAAGTGTGGATTGAATAGATTTTTTGCATATCTTTGCCCCCGATTTTGAAACAGAGTTTCAATGGACTTCGGCTCTGTTGTAAAATCGGAATGTAAATTTGGTGTTTTTAGAAGTCCTCATAAATGATTATCGCATGAAGTTCAAAGGTATTTTAATCGTGATGGGCTGTTTTTTAATGAGTTTTTCGGCATTTGCCGAAGAACGTGCCTACATCATCCCCTCGAAAACTGAGAATGTCAGGCAATCCGGCATCCTGCTCAACGGTGCTTGGGAGTTTCAATTTTCTCCTAAGAGCAAATGGGTTTCCGTGCAGGTGCCCGGAGAATTAGCCATGCAGGGTTATGGCATTGAACACGACAAACCGTTTCGGTACCGGAAAACAGTCACTGTACCGGCAGATTTTCAAGGGAATACGATTATCCTGCGTTTTGACGGGGTTTACAGTTACGCCCGTCTGAGTGTCAACGACGCATTTGTCCGCGAACATCATGGCGGTTTTACCCGCTGGGAAACGGATGTGACCCAATGGGTGAAACCCGGCAAAAAGAATAAAATTGAGTTGGAAATTACCGACCGGAAAGATGAAATATCTTATGGTTCAGGCTATGCACATCATCCTGTCGGCGGTATTTTACGTGATGTAAGCCTTTTTGCACTTCCGAAAATCCATGTATCCGATTTTCACGTGGAGACAAAATTCGATGCTCAATATCAGGATGCAACTCTGAAAATCACCTATTCTACAGACAATCATCCGGATGGAACAATTACTTACGAACTGACAGATGCGGAAGGGAAAGCGGTCAGACTGCCGCAGAACACATTCTCTTTGACAGCAAACGGAGAAAAAACAGATTCGATACCCATTGTAATGCCTCGTAAATGGGATGCAGAACATCCGCATCTCTACACGCTGACAAGCATTGTCAAGAATAATGGAAAAGAAATAAGTCGTTTCCAACAAAGGATAGGGTTCCGCGAGATAAAAATAGTCAAGAATCAGCTGCTTGTAAACGGAAAGCCTGTAAAACTGCGGGGTGCCTGCCGACATGATGTTCATCCCCTCTTGGGGCGTACCACGAGGGCAGAATACGATAGTCTGGATGCTGCATTGTACAAGCAGGCAAATATGAATTTTGTCCGGACTTCGCATTATCCGCCTTCCGAAAAATTTGTGGAGTTCTGCGACAAGTTCGGTATCTATGTGGAATGTGAGACTGCCGTTTGCTTTGTTCGGACATCCCGTTCCAAAACTTACCTCCCCGACAACACGGAAAGTGACCCCGATTTCTCCGACCGTTATTTGTTTCAGTTCCAAGAAATGGTTAAAACATTTCGTTCACATCCGGCAGTGTTATTCTGGTCGCTGGGGAATGAAAATGTGTATGGCAGTAATTTCAGGCTGTGTCGGGATTGGTTGACTGCTACGGATAGTACCCGTCCGGCTGCATACAGTTATCCCGGCACGCAAAACGACGAGCCTAAGGTGTATGACATCTTTAGTATGCACTATCCCAACATAAATGGCAATGTATCACAGAACGGCGCATCACTTACAGGATTTCAAAGACCGGATATGCCGTCTGTGTTCGATGAGTGGACGCACGTCCCTTGCTATACAAACTCGGACCTAACTTTGTGCAACGACCCCAATATCCGCGAGTTCTGGGGTGCTTCTTTGGATAAGATGTGGACAAATATTTTCAATGTCACGGGAGGCTTGGGAGGAGCCATCTGGGGATTTGTAGATGAAACATTTAGTATTCCTGCGACGCTTAAAGTCGGCGAACCGTGGTGGATAGAATTTACAAAATCCAGTCATTTAGCGGATAAAGGTGAATATCAGGGAAACAGTGTAGGCTATGGCGAATGGGGCATTGTAGATATATGGCGTCGGCAAAAACCGGAATTTTGGGCGACGAAGAAAGCCTATTCACCTGTTCGGCTATTAACCACCCGCATAAACGATTTTGCGGAAGGAGAACGCTTGATTCTTCCGATTCACAACCGCTTCGATAACACAAACCTGAATGAGTTAGTTGCCCGATATGCGTATCAGGGCGTCGAGAAAGAAGTGAAATTAGCATCTGTCGAACCGCATCAAAAGGGTGTTTTAATTATCCCCTGTGAGAAATGGAAAGACGGAGAAAAACTGTCCATTCGTTTCTTCAACGCGGCAGGTGAATTGGTGGATGCGGAATTGGTCTCGCTCGGAGTGGAGAAGAATGTGGTACCCGCCCGACAAACAGCCAATGCCGGTCTTACCGTTGACGAAACCAATGAGTTGGTCATTGTGAAAGGCACCGGTTTTGAAATTCCATTCGACAAAAAGACAGGCTTGATACGTCGTGCCACCTCGCACGGGGAAGTGATTATTGAGCAAGGTCCGTTTTTGAATTTGGATATTTATAAGCGGTTGATTCTCTCGGAGAACGATTGGGAAAAAGTCAATTTCACATACAAGAAAGAAGACCGGCAGGTGAAAATTAGTTTATCCGGTTCATACAAAGAGGTTTCTGTTGACTTCAACATCCGTATTTCCGCGCAGGGCGAAATACAAACGAATTATATTGTAACGGGAGCACCCGACGGTTATGTGCGGGAAACGGGTCTTAAATTTATTTTGCCCGAAAGCATTGAAAATCTGGAATGGAACCGAAAAGGCTATTGGAGCTGTTATCCCGAAAACAGTTTTGCCGGCAACGAAGGAACCGCCACCTTGTACGGAAGCAAGCAAGCGGCTTACGGTCAACCGCCTGTTCAAGACTGGGCGTTGGATACGCACAATTATTTTTATTGGGGCGATGTCGGTGCCAATTGCAAAAAACCTTTGACACAGATAGCTAAAGGGATGAAAGAGAATATTTATCAATACACTATTTCGACAAAAACAAAACAGGCTTCGCTATCGGTTTTGTCGTCGGATGCCTCTGTAGCATGCCGGATTAATAAAAATAAACAGGAACAACTTCTGCTACACGTCAATAACCGCTGGGATTATCCGGAAATCGGATGGGGTGATTACTGTAAAAACATAGAAACGTCCCCTTGCTTCGGCAGATTAACGCTTTGTATTCAACAAAAAATAAATAAATAAATAAAAATAATGCTTATGTACAATCGACGTGATTTTTTAAAACAATCTGCCCTCTTAGGGGCTGCAACAATGTTGCCATTTCAAGCGGCTTCTGCTGCAAAGAAGACTCCCGCTAAAAAAACTCCTGTTAAAAAACCGGACACTTACACGGTCAATATGAACCATATTCGTGCTGTGCCCATTCCGCCGCGACAGATTATCATCCCCGATGTGGAAGGCTTCAAGGTGCTCAAGGGTGATTTTCACATCCACACGATTTTTTCCGATGGTAATGTCACACCTGACGAACGTGTGGCCGATGCCGTACAAAACGGTCTGGATGTTATTTCCATCACCGACCATTTTGAATGCAGCCCGAATATATACCAGTCCAAGCGTTGGAACATTGCCACACACAAAGACGCCAACTATAATATAGCGTATGAAGCAGCCAAGCCCGATGCCGATAAGCAGAATTTGCTGCTCGTGCGGGGCGGGGAAATCACCAAAGACATGCCTCCCGGTCATTTTAATACACTGTTCACGGAGGACAACAATGCCATAGGTGCCGTCTTATCCGACTGGCGGAAGATGCTGCAAGTAGCAGCCGACCAAGGCGCATTTTTGCTATGGAATCATCCGGGATGGGAAGCCCAAATAGGAAACGGCGGTGCGCTTCGCTTCACGGAAATCCACGAAGAAATCTATAAAAAAGGGTGGATGCATGGCATTGAGATTTTTAACTGGGAGGAATATTATCCCATTGTTTCCGATTGGTGCAATGAACACGATTTGGCACTTTTCGCCAATAGTGATATTCATCCTACCGAGTTGGAAGCGTATGGCGTCCAAAGCACCCTCCGCCCTATCACCTTGGTTTTAGCCAAAGAACGCAGCGTGGAAAGTGTCAAGGAAGCCATGTTTGCCAAGCGCACCATTGCGTGGGCAGACGGTCTTCTTTGGGGTCGCGACCCATGGCTTCCGGCGTTGTTTAAAGCATCGGTCGTTATTAAGACCATCACTCCCGGTGTACTCGAACTGACCAACATCAGTTCATTACCTGTTTCGGTAACAATGGGCGGAGCAGTCATTGAACTGCCGAAGGACAGAAGCCGTCGGGTTTATCGTGCCGACGGCGTCAACAAAATCACCGTTGCCAACTGGATGGTCGGAATGAATAAACCGCTTGAAATTGATAGCGTAAATTAACAGGATGAACATAACATAATTCAAAAAAAAATAATTACCTTTGCGCCCAAAATTATAAAATGATGTTTTTATGAACAAGACAATCTTACAGCTCGTTGCCGTTTTTTGTATGGCAACCATCGTTAATGCACAGGAACATATTCCGTTGCCGGAGCATCCCCGTCCCGACTTTGAACGTTCCGAATGGCTGAACCTGAATGGGGAATGGCAGTTTACGTTCAATCGGCAAATTGCTGAAAAAAGTATTCAAAACAAAGCCGTTGCCGGTTTTGATTTGAAAATACAGGTGCCTTTCCCTTGGGGTTCCGAATTGTCCGGAGTGGAAAATAAAGGTGATATCGGCTTTTATGGCAAAACGGTTACCGTGCCTGCGACGTGGAAAAACAAACGGATTTTCTTAGTCATCGGGGCTTCGGATTGGGACACGAAGGTATGGTTTGGCGGCGCTTTGCTCGGAAATCATCAGGGAGGATATACGCCCTTTGAATTTGAACTGACGGACAAGGTGCAGTTTGGAACGCCTCAGCCCCTCATCATCAGTGCCGACGATACGCCCAGCGACCAACGGTTGGACGGCAAACAGGGCTACGGAAACGCCAAAGGCATCTGGCAAACGGTTTATCTGGAAGCGCGCGGAGAAAATTTTATTGATTACGTACATTTTTCGCCGGACATCGACCGTTCCGCCGTAAAAGTGGAGGTCGCCTTAGACAAACTTCCTGCGAAGAACACTCAAATTCGGCTGCGTTTCAAGAACGGCGAACAAACGGAGTACCTATTTAAAGTAAAAGGAAATGCTGCCAAATCAACGACACAGCAGTTTGAAATCAAACTCGCCAATCAGCATTTATGGAATTTGGACGACCCCTATCTGTATGAAATGGAAGTCAGCCTGCTCGCCGGCGAACAGACTGTTGACGCGGTAAATTCTTATTTCGGGCAACGCAAAATCGGCGTTGCCAAGTTCCCCGGAGAAGATTACACTTATGTCACGCTGAATAACAAGCCTGTGTACCTGCAATTGACACTCGACCAGTCGTATCATCCGCAAGGTTTCTACACTTTCCCGTCGGATGCCTTTATGCGCGACGAAATCCTGTTGTCCAAGAAGTTGGGGCTGACCGGCAACCGTATCCATATCAAAGTGGAACTACCGCGAAAACTCTATTGGGCAGACAAGTTGGGCTTGTTAATTATGGCTGACGTGCCCAATTGGTGGGGACAACCCGGCGAGGCTTCCAAGAAGGATTGGGAATACTGCATGCACCAACAAATAAAGCGCGATTACAACCATCCTGCCATCTTTGCCTGGGTCGATTTCAATGAAACCTGGGGCTTGAGCACCAAAGTTGACAACAAAAAAGTATATCTTCCCGAAACGCAGGAATGGGTGCGGAAGATGTATTTGGAAACAAAAAAGACCGACCCGACCCGTTTAGTGGAAGACATGTCCGCCGCTTTGCACGACCACGTGCAAACCGATTTGAACTCGTGGCATGATTATGTGCCGGGGTATCGCTGGAAAGGGGTGATTGAGGATGCAGTGAAAAACACATTCATCGGCTCTTCATGGAACTTTATCGGCGATAACAAGCAAACCGGCGCACCGATGCTCAACAGCGAATGTGGCAATGTGTGGGGCTATCACGGAAGCACCGGAGATGCCGATTTTTCGTGGGACTATCATATCATGATGAATGAGTTCCGCTCACATCCGATGTGTGCCGGCTGGTTATATACCGAACATCACGACGTGATTAACGAATGGAACGGTTATGTGCGCTACGACCGCAGCCCGAAGTTTGACGGGATGGACGCTTTTGTGCCCGGAATGAGCATTGCCGATTTACATACATTGTACTATATTGCCCCACAGGGCGACCTTTGCCGCGAAGCTGCGGCCGGTTCAAGCATCGAAATCCCGCTGTTTGCCTCCTTTATGACGGACAAATATCCGGGTACGCTGCGCTTGGAAACCCAATTGTCGGGCTGGGATGCGCTGGGCAACGAAACCTTGCTGAAAGGAACAACGTATCCGGTCGCCTTCAAACCATTCTTGCACGAATTGCTCGCTCCTGCCAAAGTAACTTTGCCGCAGCAACGGGGGATTTATGTACTCCGGTATGAATTGAAAAATACGGAAGGAGTTACATTGGGTAAAAACTTTTCGTTAATCTATGTGAAAGAAGGGAAGGCACCTGTTTCGGATAAGTCAACGGAGTTAGTAACTTTCGACCCTGCCAAATTCAGTGATGCTAAATGGTCTTTCAAGCAGTGGAATGTGTTGGACGGCTTGAAGGTCAATGGCACAGGCAGCGGTTATTTTGAATATACGATTCCTTTGCCCGCCAACGTGTCACTTCCTCAAACAGAGTCTGTTACGTTCGTATTTGAAGCTTCGGCTAAGCAATTATATGTCAAAGATATGGATGGCACCGTGTACGATGGTAACGACGATTATATGCTTGGGAAAGGGTTGCTTGAAGCATCCAAGAGCAAAAATGCTTATCCGATGACGGGTGTCAAGAAGTTCCCGACGTATATAAAAGTGAGTGTGAACGGGCATGTCTGTGGCGATGCATCTTTGCCGGACGACCCTGCCGACCATCGGGGTGTGCTTTCGTGGTTCTCGCAGCCGCACAACAACAAGTTAAACGAAGCCGGTTCTTACGGTTATTTAATAAAAATAATCGTTCCTGTAGCAGCATTGACCGAAGGGCAGCCTGTCCGTATTCGGTTGGAAGTGCCGGAAGGAGTGAACGGCGGTCTTGCCATTTACGGCAAATCGTTTGGTCGCTATCCGCTTGACCCTACATTGGTTTTTGTGCAAAAATAGTCGGATTACAGCAAATTATAGTTTGAAGTTTAAATAATTAATAATAATGAAAATGAAAATAAAATTGATTTTAGTAGCAGTGATGAATCTTGCCGTTTATTTCGGCATGGCTCAAAAAGTAGAAGACTTGACATTTGTGGAAGCCCGTGAACTGATGCTCATCGGACAAGGGTTTGACAATCCGCAGGTAGATTTCGGGCGACTTCCTGCCGGAATGGAATTTCGGAACGGATTGACTTCGCTGGGCACTAACAGTGCCGGATTGGCCTTGCGTTTTTCTACTAACAGTAAAACGATTGCCGTTAAATGGACATTGCGGCACAATAGCATCATGGACCACATGGCGTTTACCGGCATTAAAGGGCTTGATATGTATAAACTCAATGACAAAGGGCAATGGAGCTATACCGGCACGGCGCGAGTAAATGGCAATGACGCAGCCCATTTTGCTGTCGTCGCTAAAAATTTAGCCGGTAATATGGATGAATATATGACCTATTTGCCTCTATACGACGGTGTTACATCTTTGGAAATCGGCGTGGATAAAGGGGCTGTTATCGACACTCCGAAAAAGAACAATCTCATTAAAAACAAGGATGTGAAACCGATTGTTTTTTACGGCACGAGCATCACCCAGGGCGGATGTGCTTCCCGTCCGGGGATGGCTTATCCTGCCATATTGGGGCGGATGTTGAACCGCGAAACTATCAATCTGGGATTTTCGGGCAATGCAATACTTGATTTTTCAATAGCAAAGGCGATTACCCAACTCGATGCAGAGGCTGTAGTCATCGATTGTCTGTGGAACTGCACCCCACAAATAGTAACCGACAGTGCATATCGCTTCCTTTCGCATATCGCTACAGCAAAGCCCCAGATGAAAATTTACATGCTCGAAACACTGAAATACGCAGAATGGAAAACAGTATATAAACAACTCATCAAAGACGGATACAAGAACATCGTCTATGTAGAATCATCCGATTTCATAGGCAAGGATGGAGAAGCCACCGTAGACGGCTGCCACTACACCGATTTAGGATTTTACCGCTTCGCCAATGCGCTGTACCCCTATCTCAAAAAGTTTAAACAGAAAGGTTAAGGCTGAAAGCCTTGTGGCAATAGCTTAGGGCACAGCCGTCAGGTTAAGGCTGAAAGCCTTGTAGCAATAGCGTAGGGCATCGCCCTACGAAAGATGCCCTCTCCCTCTCGTTTTGCCCTGAAAGGGCATTAGCCCAATGTCATTAAGTTAAGGGATAAGTGGTTAAAAATGAATGAGGTAATGAGGTACGAGGTTGCGTGCCTCTTGTATTCTCTTTCTACTGGGGTTGTTTTGTTTAGAAAATTAGGTAAAAATGAGGTTTAGATTCAATTGGTATGCAATCTTAGATTCAATTGATATGCAATCTTAGACCTCATTTTTACCTAATTTTCTAAACAAAACAACCCCAGTAGCAAATAGGTACAAAAACACCCCAACCTCATTTTCTTAACTTAATGACATTGGGCATTAGCCATTGCTATCGCCCTTTCAGGGCTTGCATTCAATGCCGTATCCTGTCCGTAGGGCGATGCCCTACGCTATTGCTCGAAGGCTTTCAGCCTTAATCGGGCGGCTATGCCCCTTTGGGGTAGCAGAGCAAATGATTTAACAAACTTTAACACAAACAAATGTTAAAATTTAAACAAATCCATTGTCATTTCAAAAACATTCTTTACCTTTGCCGCCGTTATCACGAGATGTCGTTGTGGGCTTGACCTGCAATCTCCCGCGACAACAAAAAAAAAATGTTTTAATAATTTAAATTTAATTTTTATGCGAATGAGAAAAAGATTCAAAAACAGGAACTTTGCAAAGTTTGTAAAGCCTTTGCTGTTGAGTAGCATTCTCTTGGGGGGGGGGGGTGCGAAACGTTCGCGCTGAAACAGCGCAGGAAGCGCCGCAAGAGGCGGCGCAGATTATTGAGGTGGCGATTCCCTCGTCAGGTACGAAGACCATTACCGGTTTTGTGTACGATGAGACCGGCGATGGAGTCCCCGGTTCCACCATCACCATCAAAGGGAGCTCTCGTGGAGTAGTGACCGACATAGATGGTTCGTTCAAAATAGACGTTTCGCCGACGGATGTTTTGGAAGTTTCGTTTTTGGGGTACGACCTCTACTCCGAAACGGTGGGCAACAAGGCGAGTTTTGAGATTACGCTCAAGCCCAAAGCGAATGAGTTGGATGAAGTCACTGTGGTGGCGTTCGGCAAGCAGAAGAAAGAGAGCGTGGTGGCCTCCATTACCACCATCGCCGCGAAAGACTTGCAGATTGCGGGCAGTAACTTGACGACTGCCTTTGCGGGGAAGATTCCCGGTCTGATTTCCTATCAGACGACCGGCGAGCCGGGAAAGGACAACGCGCAATTCTTTGTGCGCGGTGTTACCACTTTCGGGTACAAGAAAGAGCCTTTGATTTTGATTGACGGCTTTGAGTCTTCTACCGACGACCTGGCGCGCTTGCAGCCGGATGACATCGACCAGTTTTCCATCCTCAAAGATGCTTCGGCGACAGTGCTTTATGGCGCTCGCGGTGCCAACGGTATCATCACTATCACCACCAAATCCGGACGGGAATCGGATAAAGTGAAAATATCGGCACGCCTCGATGTCAATGTATCGACACCCACACAGATGCTTGAATTGCTCGATGGGGTGCGGTATATGGAATTGTACAACGAAGCACAATTGTCGCGCCATTACGATAGCGGTGCGACAACGCCTATCGCGCAGTGGTATAGCCAGGATAAGATTGAGGCTACCCGGCGTGGCGACAATCCGATGGCGTATCCCAATGTCAATTGGTATGATATGATTATGAAAACGCAAACCGTGAATGAGAAAGCCAATGTCAATTTGGAGGGTGGCAACCAATCTACCACGTATTATGTAGCCGTGGGGATGGACCATGAAACCGGTTTGCTTAAAGTGGACGAGCAGGATAATTTGAATGATTTCAACAGCAATATTGACATCTTGCGTTTCAATCTCCGCTCGAATGTCATTTTTAAATTGAGCAAAACTACCACACTTGACACGCGTATTTCCGGGCGTTTCCAGAAGTACAACGGTCCGGCTACGAGTGCCAGTGACATCTTCAAGCAGATAATGGATATCAATCCGGTGGAGTTTCCTGCTGTATGGCATCCCGGTGCGGGGTATGAGAATGTTCGGCACACGATGTTCGGAGCGGTTACCCCTGCCAAGATCAACCCTTTTGCAGAGATGGTAAAGGGTTACTCGCAAACCGACGAGAGTAATATTTCGGCACAGGCCACTTTGCGGCACACGATGGACTACCTGTTGCAGAACTTGAAATTTGAGTTTAAAGCCTCCATCAGTGCTTTTAGCAGTGCTACTCAGACACGTACGTTCGACCCGACCTATTACTCGCTGGAAGGTTATGATGAGGTAGCGGATACTTACTCGCTTTTCAACACCAATCCTAACAACAACCCTTATCTGGGTGATGTGGTGGGCGGTAAAGACGGGAATACGCACTATTATTTTGAAGCTCGTTTCAATTGGGGGCGGCAATTTGGTGTCCACAATATTGGATTGATGACCGTCGGCATTGCAGAGGAGAAACTTCTGACCAGTGGTACAGACGGCAATATCAAACTGACCTTGCCGGAGCGCAATCTGGGCAACTCCTCGCGTCTTACTTACGACTATGATTCGCGTTATTTCCTGGAAGCCTCTTATGGTTTTAACGGCTCTGAGAAGTTCGATAAGAGTCATCGTTTTGGCTTCTTTCCTGCCGTAGCGGTAGGATGGGTCATTTCTAACGAGAAGTTCTACAGCGATGCGTTGCGGGATATACTCAGTATGGCAAAATTGAAATATTCTTGGGGAAAGGTAGGAAATGATGCCATCGGGAATACAGGAACCCGTGACGACCGGTTCTACTATCTGTCAGAAATCGAAATTGCCAAAGCCACCGATGTTGCTACCCACTATAGTCCTTTCTATGTTGGGCAGGATATGAGGACAATCTATGGAGGCTATCGTGTCGGTCAATATGAGAATCCGTTTGTTACCTGGGAGGTTTCCACCAAGCAGAACATCGGCGTCGAATTGGACCTGCTCAAAGGCATGAACATCCAAGTGGATTACTTTACTGATGTGCGCGACCAAATCTACTGGCCGCGACAAAACGTGCCCGCCAGCCTTGGATTGGGCGGTACAGCGGTAAGTGCTAACATCGGCAAGGTGGAGTCGGAGGGTGTAGACGGCTCGATAGACTACAAGCACAGTTTCAACAAAGATTTCTGGCTCACAGGGCGCGCCAATTACACTTTTGCACGCAGCAAAGTCTTGAAAACAGACGAGCCGATGAACTTGCCTTCGTATAGACTTCAGGTAGGACAGCCCGTTAATCAGCCATTTGGGTATGTAGCCGAGCGCTTGTTCCTTGACCAATATGAGATTGACAACTCGCCGAAACAGGATGCCTTAGGGCCCACTATGCGGGGTGACATCAAATATACGGACATCAACAATGACGGCGTGATAAATGAGAACGACCAGATTCCTATCGGTTATCCGACGGTGCCGCAAGTGCAGTATGGTTTTGGACTGTCGGCAGGGTTTAAGGATGCGGACTTGTCGTTCTTCTTTCAGGGCAATGCACAATCCTCGTTCTTTATCGCCCCGCAAGAAATTGCGCCCTTGAAAGACCGCCGCAATGCGCCGGCTATCGTAGCCAACAGCACCTGGTCGGAGATGAACCCGGATATACATGCCTTCTGGCCCCGTCTATCCATAGATAATGTGGATAACAATTATGTCAATTCGACATGGTGGTTGCGCGATGCCTCCTTCCTGCGCCTTAAAACAGTGGAGTTAGGGTATTCCATCAGTCAACTGAAAGGTTATGGCATTCAGAACATACGCCTCTATTTGAGCGGAGAGAACTTGCTTACTTTCAGTAAGTTTAAATTGTGGGATCCTGAAATGGGAGGCAACGGATTGGCTTATCCTATTAATAGGAGGTATAATATTGGATTGCAACTTGCATTTTAGTCTGAACTGTGATTTTAGTCTGAACTGTGATTTTAATATGATTAATTTGATTAGTATGATTATAGAAAATTATGATTATCATGGAAATCATGGTAATCATGAAAATCAAATTAAAATCAAAGTTCAGACAAAAAAAAATAATTAAAAATTAAAAATTAAAGAATATGAAATCATTTAGAAAATATATTTTATCAATCATCGCGGCGATGTGTATTTTGCCATCGTGCAGCGATTATTTAGACGTTGTGCCTGATAATACGGTCAAATTAGATGACCTTTTCAGCAACCGCGAGACGTCTTACAATGCTTTGGCTCGGGTTTATAGTTATATCCCGGAGGTGTATCACCGGTATTATTCGCCTTGGCTTTTGGGCGACGAGTGGGTTTGGCGCGTGAGTGATGGTGCCAATACTGCTACTTTGCTTCCGCCTATGGGGGTGATGATGGGCAGCCAAAATGTGGGTGCTCCGCTCTACAGCCTTTGGGATGGCACGGGCGGTGCCAAGGGGATGTATGACGGCATTCGTGCTGCTAACACTTTCCTGGAAAAAATTCATTTGGCAGCCAATTTTGATGAGAAGGAGCGCAAAGATTGGATTGCGCAGGTGAAGTTTCTCAAAGCCTATTTTCACTATCAGTTGATTGAGTATTACGGGCCTATCATTATCATGGACCGCAACCTGAATGTGGATGAGCCGGATAATGTCATCATGGGGCGCAGAGAGAAAATTGACGTTTGTTTCAACTATGTCATCAACCTTATCAAAGAGGCTATCCCCGACTTGGAAGACAGGACGGAGCCGCTCAATCTGGGTATGATAGACAAAAAAATAGCTTACGCCATACTTGCGCGAGTGTATCTGTTGCGTGCCAGCCCGTTCTTCAACGGCAATATCGGCTACGCCAGCTTCCTTGATTTCGATGGACAGCCTTTCTTCCCGCAGACAGATGCTCCGCAGAAATGGCAGGATGCCCTGACTGCCGTTAACGAGGCAATAACATTCTGTGAATCGAAGGGAGCCGGATTGTATGTGTTCAATAAAAGTAGCACCTCTACGGATGATGACGATACCTGGATGTTGCGCAATCCGGTCGGAATGAAGTTGTTTTATTCTAACAAGATGGCACCCATCGAAAGGTGGAACCAAGAATTGATATGGGGACGAACATTTGAGACGAATACCGCTGTGTCGCTGCAAGGAGCCATGTCGATTTATGACAATGGGGAAAGATATATTAATGCCGTTGGTATATCCAGCGGGATAGATGGTTTTACCGCGTGGGGCAACGAAGGCAGTAATCCGGGTGTGAGTTCCTATAATTCTCTCGGTGCCAACTATGAGATGCTCGAACGGTTCTATACCAAGAACGGGCTACCCATCAATGCGGATTTGGAGTTCAACCAGTCGCTGAAATATGACCTTGCGCCAACGCCTGATGTCACTGTGCTCGGCAACGAAGAGTGGGCGGGTATTTTGCAGTCGAACGTCAGAACGTCTTATCTCTATCTCAACCGCGAAATGCGTTTCTATACCAATTTGGGCGTTACCGGCGGCTTTTGGCGGCAATATGTAAGGACGGTGCCTATCACTCTGTATGCCAACTCATTCGGTGGTGCGAGAGCACGCTATGCTGATCAGTGGTTGTCGTCGGGCATAGCCGTTCATAAACTTCTTAATCCCGAAACGCGCGCAAACGCCGGTCGCTTTCAAAACTTCCCGTTTCCGATTATCCGCATGGCAGACTTGTATCTGATGAAAGCCGAGTGTGAGAACGAGGTGAACGGACCGGCAGCGGCACTCGCTTCTATCAACATAGTGCGCGCCCGTGCAGGCATTCCTGATGTGGAAGTGGTGTGGGCGGATGACACGAAGGTTACATCCAACTACCACAATCACCACACCACAAAGGCGGGTATGCTCGACATCATTCTCCGGGAACGCAGCATAGAGTTGGCTTTTGAAGGGTCACGCTTTTTTGATGTACGCCGCCATAAGCTGGCTATTCAAGAGTTTAACAAGCCAACTATGGGCTGGACCGGTAATGCCGCTAATGCGAATGATTTCTTTCAGCTGAGTATTAAGCAGGTGCGTCGCTTCCAATTTCGCGATAATCTGTGGCCTATTCCGCTGAATGATATGAATATTAATCCTAATTTGAAGCAAAATCCGAGTTGGTAATAAATGTCTGAACCACGATTTTCACAAGATTTATAAGATTAACAAGATTACAGAGAAAAGATTATCATGGTAATCTTGTAAATCTTATTAAAATCACGGTTCAGACAAAAAAATCAGACAAAAAATTAAGAGAAAAATTATAAATTTAAAAATTAAAGATTATGAAATTTAGATGTTTAGTATTATGTGTGACGGCTTGCTTGGTAACAGTCCTTTGCGGCTGCGATGAGAGCAAGCGCTTTGAGATTAATTATTCTGATGGAACGCCTCCCGGTAAGCCGGAGATTCTTGGCTGGAGGGCTGTGAATGGTGGAGGCGTTATCCATTATCGGGTGCCGGAAGATGAGGATTTGCTCTCTATTGATGCCTCTTATACGAATCCGAGAGGCGAGGAGGTTTGGTTTTCTACTTCTTACTATGTTGATTCTATCACTGTGATTGGTTTTCCGGACAGTGTGACGCGCAGGGTGCAAGTGTATGCCGTGGACCGCGCCGGCAATCGCTCAGAGAGTGTGCCGGTTGATATTACGCCTGATAAGCCTGCCGTGCAACTTATCAGCCAGTCGATACAGGCGAAGGGAGGCTTCGGCTCGTTCTATGTGGACTGGAAGAACGAACTCCGACAAAACGTCAATGTGTATATCGATTATTCCTACAGACTAAACGGTCAGCAAGTGGAGAAGCATTCAGTTGTTTCCTCTATGAACGTGGACGTCCGTGAATTTGTTCGCATGGAAGATATTCCCGAAACGGAGCCTATAACGCTCAAAATGCGGGTGGAAGACCGCTACGGAAATTCCAATGTATTGGCACCTGTGACGGTCAATCTGAAACACGACGAAATTATCCCGAAAGAAGATTGGTTTCTACCCAAGGAATTGACCGATACATTAGGCGTGAAGATGGGATTTTTTCCCGGTCCCATTAAAACAGGCGGTCGAGTATTGATTGACGGCGAAATTGGTGGAGAGAACTTTACGAAAGGCGAGGCATTAGGAGGAAATAAACCAATAAATTTCTTGATAGACCTTGGCGCAGAGTGGGAATTAAGTCGCATCGTTACCCATCAAATCTGCGAACCGGCGACTAGTATGAATCGGGGAAGTGCCTATCTGGATAAAGAGATAAACGTTTACCGGGTTTATATCTATAACTCGGTAGCGCGAGAATGGGAGCTGATACGCCAACACAGCATTATTCCACCTCAATTTCCGGTGCCAAGGCAATATAATCTTGCCGCCCGTGCCGGAGATTTCACCTATTTCTATCCCGATGAGATAAAGTTCACGGCACCTACCCGATGGTTCCGGTATGAGATAGTTAGTGTTTTCGATGGTACTGATGATCATAGTTTCTCGTTGTCTGAGATTACTTTGTATGGGAGGAAAAAAATATAAATTATTAAAAAAATGAAAGTTATGAAAGCAAATAAATTATTTTCTGTGCTGTTATTGGCATTCGTCGGAGTATCCTGTTCGGATATATATGACAACATTAAGGATTTTTCTCCTGAGGAGAGGATTTATCCGGCAAGGTTCGATATCGTGACTGTTTCGTACGGTTACGAGCGGGTGGAGTTTGACTTTGGCACGCAAGGGCGCGTTCCTGCTTCCCAGATGTACTTGGGCAAAGCGAAGAAAATCATCGTTAAATACGATGCCGGTGATGGTGTTAATGTAGGGAAGGTTGAATTTGATAGTATCTACTCGTGGATAGCAATCGACAGTCTTACCGAATCGCGTATCTATGAATTTAAGATTTTCACCGAAGACCAGTATGGCAATCCCTCGATAGCGCAAGAGGTATCGGTAACGCCGTTTACGCGCGAAGATGTTTCCGCTTTGGCAGTGACCCCGCCGTCGATACTCGAATCGACCAACGCCGTGTCTATCGGATGGCAGCAACCTATCGTATCGGACTTGTACAGTTTCCTTGGTTATTCCTACGAATATACCGATAAAGACGAACTAACACAGCGCGACTCCACTGACGGCAACCTGCCCAACTTCTTTGTCGTGAACATCAACAAAGCAACCGATGTGCCTGTCAAATTCACGGCGCAAGTAGTGCCTAACTACCTGGATGCGCCGCTTAAAGACACTATCGACTTGCCGGTGCCCATGACCATTCGCATCGCGGATAATGCCCTGCCGGTAGTTTTCCTGAAGTTGCCTGTTGCCGCCATCACGATTGACCCCGAAGAGGGAGAGTTCCCGCTACCATTCAACTGGATACCGGTGGACGAAGCATCGAGTTATGAACTGAAATTCTCGACTGACCC
>BNTU01000016.1 GCA_025996835.1 Bacteroidia bacterium | reverse complement strand
TGATGTGGTGTATTGGCGTGACATACGATGAGGTGATTTGTTTTTTTTTTTTTTCAAGAGAAGAAGGCAAACCGAATAGCGTTCAGGGGAAGGGGGTTAAACGTGGGGTCTTCCCCACTTCCCCCCCCCCCCCCCCCAACACGCTTATTATCAGCGAGTTACACACGCTACTTTCAAGCGAATTATAGCGTTTTGCTGTATTTTGAGCCATATCAAGGCATTAGTGTCTTGCTGTGGCGTTGTTGTGTCTAAAATCGTAATTGTATTAATATTAAATATTTATAAACAGATGAAGAAAGTTTTTATTTTCGCTGCTACGGCAGTGTTCGCAGGCGTTATGATGACGGGCTGCGGTGGTGGTAAACAAGTGGCAAAAAGTGCCGGAAAAGTGGTCGAGCAAAACATTTGCGAGAAGATGCAGGAAGAAAAACCTGCCACACGCGCAGTGGGACAAGGCTCGCATTTCAAGGAACAAACTGCCCGAAGTATTGCGGAAGTGCAAGCGCGAGCACAGTTTGCGCGTGCCATTTCCTCTAAAATCAAATCGGCAACCTCTGAGGAATCGTTGGGCTACGACCTCTACTCAGGCGATGCCACTACGGGTGCTGCAGTGACCGACCAGGGTTCAAAGCAGAACGATTTGGCACAAAGTATTGCTAATGAGGCAGTCAACAACACGGTGATTATCAAAACCTACAAAGAGTTGATGCCCAACAATCAGTACAATGTGTGGGTGTGCCTGGAATATCAGGCAGGCGTGTCGGAAATAGCGGCAGCAGTAGCCAAAAAGGTGCAGCAGCAAATTTCCGATGAGGACAAACTGAAAATGAACTTCGAGTTCGACCAGTTCCGCAAAAAAATGGAAGCCGAACTTGAGAAATAAAAGAATATATGAAAAAAACAATGATTATCGCTGCCATAGCAGCATTTGCAGGCGTAATAGTTACGAGCTGCGGAAGTACGAAAGTGAATCAGCGTGTGTCGGATGAGCAACGGGCGAAAATTGATGCCGGTGCCAATCAGCACCGCCAGAATGTGAACTCTGAAAAGTAGTATTAATTTCTGTCATTGTGGGTTAAGCCCGCAATGGCAGTTTAATTTTTTTTAAGAACATGAAAAAAATATTCTACTTGATGATGGCGTGTGCGTGTGTTTCACCCGTCGGATTGTTTGCTCAAACAACTGCTAATCCTGTGAAATTTTCGAAAGAGTATGCTGCAAAAAATGAAATTCGAATGTTTAGCAACTCCAGTTTTCGTCTGGTCTATTATGTGAATACCGGCGAGGTAAATACCTACAAGGATAGAAATATGACGACACTCAAAGATGTACAAAAAATCGCTATGAACCCGACCGGTAATTCGGTTGCTTTGCTTCATGACGGGCATTTGAAAGTGTATTCGTTTGAAGAGGTCAACAAAAAACTGTTTGATGTGGTGCATAAGCCTGCAAACAAAAAACTCAAGAGGCGACCGGTGGCACTTGCGTTTTCGAGCGATGCCACCAAACTGCTTGTCAGCTATTCGGATGGCGAGATTTTGGTTTGCAACACCAAGACCTATCAGCCGGATTTTATCTTGCAAAACGGGTTAGGCATATCCTCTGCGCTTGCGATGAGTGCCAACGGCTATTTTATCGCCGCCATCAAGGACAAGCAAATTGAGATTTGGAACTTTGATAAACAGGAAATTCGCACGAAATGGGAGTTGGAAGAAGAGCCTACGGGCATTGCTTTTTCCAACGACGGGTCGCAACTGGCGGTCACTTTGCCTCATAAGTTGCTGATATACAACACCCGCACATGGGAAGTGGCGCAAACACATTCGTTTATGGGCAATACCTCTTCGCCCTCGTTCAATCGCGACGACAAGTATGTGTCGTTGATACACAATGCCAATGAAATTGTTGTGTTAAACGTTCCCAAGCGCGAAATTACTCAGAAGATAACGGAAACGGGTGTCATTGGTGCGTGCAGTTTTTTGAAAAACACGAACCAATCGTTCATCGTTGGCAATCGGACGCACGGCATTGTTTATTGGAATGCGGAGGATTTGCCTCCCTATTACACCAAAATTGTCAATGCAGATGTGGACAAAAAGATTGGTGAATGGGTAAAAAAGACTTCGGACGAATCGGCTGATGCCTACAAAACCCGCGTGAACGATGCCACACGGGCTTCGCAAGTGGCGACTCTCAAAAAAGAAGTGACCACCGCATTGGCAAGCACCGTTCTCCCCGATAAAAAGCCGGATGACAGCTATCTTTTGAACGACAGCGACGAGTTTGTGTTGGCAAATGCGATTGAGTTGCCGCCGCCGCCGGTAGAAGAGGTGGTGCCGCTCGACATTTTGCAGATAGCCCACGAAGCCGAAGCCAATTTGAAGGCGGCGCGCGACGCGGTGATGGAAGAAAAGAAGCTGGCAAAACTGATTACCGACAAAACGGAAGTGGCGGTGAATACCGAAGTCTTGGCGGACGTGGATGCGGAGGGCAACAAGATACTGAACTATCAGGTCAAATACAACTATATAACTTTTGCCAACGGCGAGGATTATCCGCCCGGCGGTTATGATGTGTTGAAATCCAATGCGGCAATGTCGCTGATGACGATTGTGAAGCAAACACTTGAAGGCGCAGACTTTGCCAAGTATTTTGAAGCAGGCAAACGGGTAAAAATTGCCATTGTAGGTTCTGCCGATGGGTCGCCCATCCGCGGGAAAATTGCGTATGATGCGCGCTATGGCAACTTTGAACGCGAACCTTACTATCAAAACGGCGAACTGAACAGCATGACCGTCACCAAAGCAACCGGCATCACAAGCAATCCGCAGTTGGCATACATCCGAACAATCAGTGTGAAAGATTGGATATCAAAGAATGTAACTACGCTTCAACAAACCCGCAACGATTATCAGTCGCATATCGAAGTGGCGGAAGAAAAAGGCGGAGCGTTTCGCAAAGTGGAGGTGCAGTTTACTATCATTGATGCTTTTAAGTAGTTATGAGTTATGAGTTATGAGTTTGAAATAAATAAATTTTTAAAATTATTATTGTATATGAAACGTATTATTAGATTAGTTGTGTTTTGCGGAGTGTTGCTTACAGGGGGCGGTGCTTATGCGCAAATTAAGGATTTTGTGGTGAACCCTGCCGGTAGTTCAATTGCTACCATGTATGATGACCGTATTGACATTTATTCGTTTGTGGATGGCGATATGTATAAGTTTCAGATTGAGAAGAAGATAAAGAGTATACGTCCTGCCTCGCGCCCGCTTACTATTATCTATTCGAGCGATTCTAAGTACCTTATTGTGAGTGGTATAGACAAGGAAATCTATGTTTTTGACACCAAACAGTATGAATTGCAGTTCTCGCTGCATGGACAAACCGCTGCTACGGAGATGGATATGAGTCCCAACGAGTATTTTATAGCCGCGGCTACGGGCAATACTGTTGACATTTGGAATTTGGACACCAAAACCGTTCAACGGCAACTGTCTTTGGAGGCTGCTGCCAATGGGGTGGCATTTTCAAGCGATGGCGCATTGCTGGCGGTTACTGCTCAAAACAATAAGGTAATCATCTACAACACAGTCAATTGGGAGGTCGCACACACCTACGATGCCGAAGGGTCGGTGACTTCACCTGCCTTTAATGCAGAGGATAAATATCTGGCACTTGTCATCAACGACAAAACGATAGCAATCCTTGATTTTTGCAAAAAATTGATTGTGCAACAACACACGGAGCAGCAAAAAGTCAACACCTGCAATTTTTATCATAATGTGTCTAACAACGCCACATACGTTGGGTGGGACCGTAACGAATCCATCCTTTTTATGACAACAAAGTTGGAACCGTCCTATACCAAAATGGTCAATCAAACCGTAAACCAAGCGATGAACGATTGGCTGAAAAAACGGGAGGACGAATCGCCGGAAGACTATGCAACCCGGGTAAACGATGGTACCATGGGGCGGCAAAGGGAACTCTTCAGGCAAGAGTTTTCCACAGCCATTGCCGGTACGGTGGTTGCGGATAAAAAGCCGGATGAGATTTACCGGCTCAACGAATGTGACGAATTTGTGCTGTCGGATGGCATTCCTGCGCCGCCGCCGGAAGAGGATAATTTTGTGCCGCTTGCCATTGTGCAAATCGCCAACGAAGCCGAAGACCATTTGAAAGCGGCTGCAGAAGAGGTGATTAAGCGCAATAAGGCAAGCAAACTGATTACCGACAAAACGGAAATTCGGGTCGGGACAGAGGTGATGGCAGATGTGGACGCGGAGGGCAACAAGATATTGAACTATCAGGTCAATTACAAGTACGTGGTGTTTGCCAACGGCGAAGACTATCCCCCCGGCGGCTACAATGTAAAAAAATCCAACGCCGCCATGTCGCTGATGACGATTGTGAAGCAAACGCTTGAAAGTGAGGATTTTGTAAAACATCTTTCAGTCGGAAAGCGTGTAAAAATCGCCATTATCGGTTCCGCCGACGGTTCGCCCATACGCGGGAAAATTGCATACGATGGCAGTTACGGCAACTTTGAACGCGAACCCTACTACCACAACGGCAAACTAAACAACATCACAATCACCAAGGCATCCGGCATCACCACCAACCCGCAGTTGGCATACATCAGAACAGCCAGCGTAAGAGACTGGCTATCAGACAATATAACCACACTGCAAAAAACCCGCAACGATTATCAGTCGCACATAGAAGTGTCGGAAGAAAAAGGCGGCGAGTTTCGCAAAGTGGAGGTGCAATTCACTATCATTGATGCTTTTAAATAGTTATGGGTTATGAAATGAAATGAAATGAAAAATAGATTGTGTATTAACAGATTGTGTTTTAGTGGGTTAATTGTTTTTTTTGTTGCTATTTCGTGCAGTGCTGTTGCACAAAGGGCATTCCTAACCACCAGACGTATCAGTGACTTTGTTGTCAATCCGTCCGGTAGTTCATTTGCTATAATTGAGAAAAATGCCATAGTCTGTTATTCACTTAAAGATGGAGACATGTTTAGGTTTCTGGTAGATAAAAGACTGAAAAGCGTACGACCGGCATCTCACCCGCTCGCCGTTATCTATTCGAGTGATTCTAAATACCTCATAGTGAGCGGTATAAAGAATGAAATTTATGTTTATGACACAAAAAAGTATGCGTTGCAGTTTACCTTGTGCGGAGAAAAATCTGCGAGTGCGATGGATATGAGTCCAAACGAATATTTTATTGCAGCGGCAACGGCTAATAACATTGATATTTGGAACTTAGACACTAAAACCGTTCGACTAAAGTTGCCCTTAACGGCTGCTGCCACAGGGGTGGCTTTTTCGCGTAACGGTTCGATGCTCGCCGTTACAACCAGGGATAACAGGATAATTATCTATAACACCATAAATTGGGAGGTCGCACACAGCTATGATGCCGAAGGGTCTGTGGCTTCGCCCACTTTTAATGCCGATGATAAATATCTGGCATTTATTCTCAATGGCAACAACATTGCAATTTTTGATTTTTGCAAAAAGCAGATTGTAGAAAAACGAACGGAAGAGAAGAAGGTCAACACCTGCAATTTTTATTACAACATATCTAACAACCGGACATACATTGGCTTCAATCGTGCCGCTTCCATCATGCTTTGGCAAATAGGCGAGTTAGTACCATCCTACAAAAAACTTGTGAATCAAGGTGTAGATAAAAAGATGAATGATTGGGTGAAACAAAAGCCGGATGAATCGCATGATGCCTATAAAACCCGTGTGAGGAATAAAACGATGGTTTCGCAACGGGAACTTTTCAAACAAGAAGTCACCACCGAACTTGCCGTTACGGTGGTTGCAGATAAAAAGCCGGATGAGATTTACCGGCTCAACGAATGTGACGAATTTGTGCTGTCGGATGGCATTCCTGCGCCGCCGCCGGAAGAAGATAATTTTGTGCCGCTTGCCATTGTGCAAATCGCCAACGAAGCCGAAGACCATTTGAAAGCGGCTGCTGAAGAGGTGATTAAGCGCAATAAGGCGAGCAAACTGATTACCGACAAAACGGAAATTCGAGTCGGGACAGAGGTGATGGCAGATGTGGACGCGGAGGGCAACAAGATATTGAACTATCAGGTCAATTACAAGTATGTGGTGTTTGCCAACGGCGAAGACTATCCCCCCGGAGGCTACAATGTAAAAAAATCCAATGCCGCCATGTCGCTGATGACGATTGTGAAGCAAACACTTGAAAGTGAGGATTTTGTAAAACATCTCTCAGCCGGCAAGCGCGTAAAAATCGCCATTATCGGTTCCGCCGACGGTTCGCCCATACGCGGGAAAATTGCATACGATGGCAGTTACGGCAACTTTGAACGCGAACCCTACTACCACAACGGCAAACTAAACAACATCACAATCACCAAGGCATCCGGCATCACCACCAACCCGCAGTTGGCATACATCAGAACAGCCAGCGTAAGAGACTGGCTATCAGACAATATAACCACACTGCAAAAAACCCGCAACGATTATCAGTCGCACATAGAAGTAGCAGAAGAAAAAGGCGGCGAGTTTCGCAAAGTGGAGGTGCAGTTTACTATCATTGATGCTTTTAAATAGTTATGAGTTATGAGTTATGAGTTATGAGTTATGAGTGTGAGTGTTTTTTGTGGGTTGTCAAGAAGATTTTGTCATTGCGGGCTTGACCCGCAATGACAAATTAGGATAGCTCCTCCATCCTGCAGACAATCTCTTTCCCCACAAATGCCACGCCCAGCAGTGCAATACGCTTGTTTTCGCCCGCATAACGCTCATAATAGCGGACCTCACGGATTTGTGCCAATGCTGTGTCTAATAATTTGGCTGTTGTGGAGGTGTTGTCTGCAACGTCTTTACCGCCGTCACTTGCAGCATATTTCACTTCTGCAATCACTACCCGCTCCTGCCACGTCCACACGGCATCTATTCGCCCTTTGTCGGTGCACATTTCGGCATCCGGCTTGAAGCCTAATGCATTCAGCCACAGCAGCAACATGGAATGATAATACTTTTCATCGTTGCCCCACAATTGGTAGGGAATGCGCGCAAACATGGCTTGCAGGCTGCGCTCAAACTGCTGCGAATCGCCCGACACAAGTTGCCGCATCATTTGCCGGCATCCTTCATTAACTTCCGGCAACGAAATTTCGGCATAATTGGCTAATAAATGGCGCGTTAATGCTCGATTCACTTCTTCGTTGGGGACACCCAATGTGTAAAGCATAGTGCTGTCAAAGGGGTCTTGCTCTTTCTTTATTATTGTCAGATAGCCTGTCTGAAACATCAATATGCGTGGGTCTATCGCCTGAATATCAAAACTGTCGAAGTCCGTATCCTGCATCTGAAATGGCTCCAACAGCGATTTAACATCATTATGTTTCTTTAAAATATTGACTATAAATGTGGGGCTACCGGTTGAAAACCAATGGTCTTTAAATTCTTGCTGCCTAAAAAACATCAAAGTCGAAAACGAATTATACACAAAGTTTACACCATCCCACGAATAGCCATCGTACCAATATTTAATTTTCTCTATTGCTTCCTGTTTGCTCAGTTTTTCCTTTTGAGCCAATTGCTCAATGTAAGGGTCAAAATATAACTCCAACTCCGTCTGTGTATAACCGCAAATGGTGGCAAATTGGGCTTCAAGTGTAATATCAGTCAGATTGTTTAGCCCCGAAAAGATGGAAACTTTGGAGAATTTGGATACACCCGTCAGAAATATGAAGTGCAGATGCTCATCGGCAGCTTTCATCACTTGATAAAAATCGTGCAAAACCAAGCGGTTAGCATCTGCAATATCAAGATTTGAGAGATTGTCGATGATGGGTTTGTCATATTCGTCTATCAGCACAACTACCTTTTGCTCTGTGAATTGATGCAGTTTTGTAATTAATTCTTCAAAACGGTCGGGAAGTTCTATCGTTTCAAGATTTATGTTATTCTCCTTAGCATTGGCATTTACCTTACCCATTAAGGAATTAGTCAATGCTTCCGGCGAGCGATTAGCCGTACCGCCAAAATCCACACGAATCACCGGATACGACTTCGTCCAATCCCAATTATCCGCAATCCACAACCCTTTAAACAGGTCTTTCTGTCCTTTAAAGATGGCTTCCATCGTGCTCACCAGCAGCGACTTTCCAAACCGACGCGGACGCGACAAAAAGAACGGCTTGCCGGATGTTATCAAGCGATGAATCACTTGGGTCTTATCGACATACAAATAGCCTTTGCTACGTAAATCCGCAAACGACTGTATTCCAATAGGTAATTCTTGTAACATAATGTTTTTTCAATTATTCGACAAAGGTACAAAAAAGTTATGAGTTATGAGTTTGGGTCGAATAGAATTTTTGCCTAACTTTGTCCCCGATTTTGAACAGAAGTTTAAATGGACTTCGACTCTGTTGTAAAATAAAATGTAAATTTGGTGTTTTTAGAAGTCCCCCTATATTAAAAAATGAAACGTGTTATTAAATTGATGATGCTTTGCGGGCTGTCGCTCATGGTGGGCAATGCCTACGCCGAGAAAAAGACTTTTATTCGCGAATACACCTATCAGGCGAGCAAGTTGGACACTAAGGAGAGTGCGCGGACGATTGCCACGAACGAGATGCGCAATATTTTGTTGCGCGAGATTGGGACGTTTATCAGTGCCGAGCAGCAAGTGACCGTAGAAGGCAATGCACAGGACTTTACTGAGCGCACCGAAGCCATCACAGCGGGGGTTGTGGAGATGAAGATGCTGGAGGAAAAGTGGGACGAAAAGCGGGACAAAAAAACCTATTACGTCAAAGCCGAGATGACGGTCGACCCCGATGACGTAAACAAACGCATCGCTGAGGTGCTCAACGACAAGCAAAAAACGAAGGACTTGGAAGAATCGCGCAAACGCGCACAAGAAGCCGCATTAGAAATCGAAAAGTTGAAAAAAGAGATGGCAGTATTGGCAGAGGAGCGCGATGCCAACAAAAAAGCATTGGAAGAAGAACGCTTGAAGGCTGCCTACCAAAAGGAAGTGGACAAACTGTTGGTGGAGGAGTATATCACCAAAGGCAACAATGCGTATGCCAACAAACTTTATGCAACGGCTATCGAATATTACCGGAAAGCCATTGCAATTGACCCCGACAATGCGGCAGTCTATTTCAATATCGGGCTTGCCGAGCATTATCAAAAAAAGTATGCCGAAGCCATCACCTATTACAAAAAAGCCATCGATGTGAAACCCAAATATATGGAGGCGTACAACAATATGGGCAATGCACTCGTGGAGCAGGAAAACTACACGGAAGCCATTGTCTGCTTCCAAACCGCCCTCGAAATAGACCCCAACGATGCGGTAACATACAACAATCTGGGCGTTGCCTACAAGGGACAAAAGGATTACGCAAAAGCCATCAGCAGTTTTGAAAAGACCGTAGACATCTCTCCAAACTATCTGGAAGCCTATTATAACATGGGAAATGTCTATCGTGAGCAAAAAAACTATGCCAAAGCCATCGCCAATTACAAAAAAACAGTTTCCGTGGATGCCAATTACGCGAGTGCCTACTACAATATGGGGGTCGTTTACAGTGCGCAAAACGATTACGACCAGGCTCTTAGTGCCTACCAATATGCTGTTGAAATCGACCCGAAACACGTCAATGCCTACTACAACATGGGTGTAATCTATGGCAAGCAAGGCAATTACGCGCAAGTCATCAGCTGCCACCAAAAAGTAATCAGCATCGACCCCAATTACGAGGAGGCTTACTACAATCTGGCAAATATCTACCGCGACCAAAAAAAATACACGCAAGCCATCGAATATTATCAAAAAGCCATCGACATCGACAGCACATTAGCAACGGCACACTACAATCTGGGCATCACCTACCACTACCAAAAGAACTACGCACAAGCCATCAGCAGCTACCAACAAGCCATAGCCCTCAACCCCAACTACGCAGAAGCCTACAGCAACATGGGCGTGACCTACGGCGAACAGGACAACCCAACGCAAGCCCTCGAATGCTACCAAAAAGCCATAGCCATAGACCCCAAAAACAAAAAAGCATACTTCGACATGGGCGTAATCTACGGCAAACAAGAAAATTACACGCAAGCCATAGCAAGCTACCAAAAAGTAATCGACCTCGACCCCAACTACGCCAGTGCCTACGTCAACATGGGCGCAGCCTACTCCAACTCCGGCAACGAAGAGCAATTCTTGAAATGCTACCAAAAAGCCGCGCAATTAGGCAGAGAAGATGTGCAGGGGTGGCTGAAGGAGAATGGGTATTCGTGGTGAGGGAAAATTTGTGTGCCCCTTTTGCACCTCTTTTTCCAAAAAATGACTACTTTTGCAGCATGAAAAAGAACATATTACTCTTTTTATCATTGGGTTTGGCTGTGTGGAGTGGTTTGCAGGCGCAGATTAGTCATGGCGGTAACCCTCGTTTCTTGGAAAACAGTGAGTTGCGGGTTGCGACACAGGTGTCCGGTAAAAGCGGGTTCGTAGCCATGCCGCCCTTTAATTTGGATTCTGTTTTGCAGGCTAACGAATTGAACGAACACCGTTTGCAACGTGCCTATCCATTTGCCTACAAGTTTGTTACACATATTGAGCGGGGGAAAGACGGTACGGAAACTGTCTTGAACGATGGCACGCGGGTGTGGCAGGTGGGTATCTCCTCTTCCGGGGCGTATTCAATCAATCTGCTATTCACGAAATTTGATATTCCGGAGGGTGGGCAGCTTTTCATATACAGCAGCGACCGTTCGCACGTGATTGGGTCGTTTGATGCGCGGAATAATTCGCCTGAAAAGATGTTGCCCACGCGCCCTGTGCTTGGGGAATCCATCATTGTGGAGTATTCAGAGCCTGCCCATACCGCTTTTCGGGGGCGGTTAGTCATCGGGGAGGTCAATCACGACTATCGCGGAGTGCTGCGGGCAGAGCCTAATCCGGATAATATTGCGGCTGGTGGTGCCGGTGGTGCCTATTTATGTATGCCGGATGTGCTGTGTGATGCTGCAACCGATGCCCGATTGGTGCGTGCGTCTGTGTTGCTGATTGTTAACGGGGGGTTGATGTCCTCCGGAACTTTGATTAATAACACTCAAAGTGACGGCACCCCCTACGTTTTGACAAATGTGCACTGCATCAACGCGACCGTAGCATTTCCAAAGCCTGACGAATTTTATCAGGGATTAGCCAATACGGCGATTGCATTTTTCAACTACAATCGCCCGTTGTGTGACATCTACATGAAAGGCACGGAGGAAATGTCGCTGGCAGGTGCCTACTCTGTTGCTATTATGGAGGGAAAAGACATTGCTTTGTTGCGATTCAAGGATACGCCGCCCGATTATTACAATGCCTATTTTGCCGGCTGGAATGCGGGAGCTAATCCGCAACCGCCGTTTACAAATTACCATCATCCGTATGCGGCGGTCACAAAATACGGCTTGACAAACAATGTGGCGACCGGCTCTGATACCAATAAAGGCACGAATGGCAACTTCTATTTTGATAGAAACTCACATTGGAAAGTAGAGGCTTGGAACGTGGGCTCCACGCACGCCGGTTCGTCCGGCTCTGCTTTGTTCGACCATGATGGATTGATTGTAGGCGGATTAACCGGTGGCGCATCCACTTGTAGGGGCACCTCACCGGGTGGAGGTTCCGATTATTTTAGTTCCCTCAATATCGGTTGGACTGTCACCGGTGGTGCTAATGCACTTGTGGACGCCTTAGACCCGGAGCATTCGGGAGCAACACAAGTGGCAGGATTTGACCCGCATTTCAATAACCCGTTTCGCCGCGAGCAGACAAGCGATGTGACTTCGGACGCAAACGAGGTGACGCGAACGTTTACAATCGCTGCTCCAAATGATTTGTTTGGCGTGTTTGTTCAAATGCCAAACACAACAGTCGCCAATGTGGAGCAAGCCCGCATCACAATTTATACGGGTGAAGGACATCCTGCTGCCGAACAATTGTTTAAGCCGCAATTTGTGAGTTACGCCGGAGGCAATTTTGCTTTGCAAAACAAAACGATGACGGTGTCGTCCGAAACATTTATCGCCTTTGACCCTGTTGTGCCGGTGGGTACACGGTTTTATGTGACCTATCAAACGTCGGCGGATGCATCCTCGCAGGTGTTCCCAACGGATATTCAAGCATGGCTTCGTGCGAACGACTCAACAATGCAGCCGAATGTGATTGCCAAAGACCAGGCATTATACTACAAGCGTGCCGAACATCGTCTGATTTTTACCAACACCTACCCAACTGCCGGCACCCTGTCGGTCTATTCCATGGACGGGCGATTGATAGAAAAGCAACCACTGTTCGTAGGTCAGCAAGAAGCAATCCTAAAACACCAAGTCACCGGCACGCAAGGCATCGTCCGCACCGTGCGAGGCGGGCATACGGATGTGTTGAAGATAATTTATTGAAACAGGGCAGCTACCCAAATATATCAATGATGATTTCATCTATTCGATTTAGTGCGGTTTCATAATCCGGCACTTCTTTGGCATAAATCATATCTCCGGCATATTCTGCATACATTTTTGCATATTTGTCGCCGTGCAGTTCTTTCATCGCGAGTTTTGTGTTTGTTGCAATGTCCGCACTCCATTTGGGGTGCCACGTTTCAAAGGCGGCTGCATCCTGCTTTGCTATTTCCCGGACTAATGTTTTCAGCAGGACGATATCAACCACCGGATGAATGGAATAGATGTCATAGACGTGGCGAATGAGCGTTGTATCAAATTCCTTCCACTCGGTTTCCATAACGGCACAAGTACGCCGCGTTAAACTAATAATCTTTTCTGCAATAGTTTCAACGGGGTCAATACAGGAAAATCCGGCAACTTCCGGCGGCAATTTTTGGGTGAGATTTACAAACGAACTAATTGACCTCTCTTGCGATTTCAATCGCAGCGGAAACTGGGTAAATTCCAATTTAATCCGTTGCCGCAGAGATGGATTATCTGCAACATTCGGATAGGCTATATTAAACGTAAAATGCCTGTTCCCGTGGTCTGCACGCACTTCTATCTCCGGAAAATTGGCTGACAATGCCGATTCTATTGTATGTTTTAATTTACTCAACTTTGTTTTTAATGTCGAATATTTTATGTCCGGGTCGTGCAGATTTATTTTCATATCCACATCTTCGGACATTCGCTCTATTAGTCCGTATGCCTTCGACATACACGTCCCGCCGGTAAAAATAATATCGCAAAAGTCAGGCTTAATTGAGGATATGATTTTCAGAACTTCTGAAACATAGAAATCCTTATTTACAAATTCAAGGTTATCAAATCCATATTCGTCAGAAACTCGCTTTAATAGCATTTTATCTAACAACATAAGCACCTCCTAACACATCTAATTTGCGGGAAAACCGGTCTTTAATCTCAATATAATTACGAACCGGAACTTGGGTTGAAATCCCTGCATTATAATCTTTGACTGCTTTTGAATAATCCCATTTCACATTTAATTTTTTAAATAGTTCCATTGCAGTAGAAACATTGTCGTCAACAGGGTAGATTTTGTTATTAAATGGATTTAAGTCGGCTTTTGCATAGGCTCCATATCCCAAGCGGATAAGAATTTTGCTGTCGGTCAATTGTTTTAATGCACGAAGAACCTGGGGGTATGTTGCAATCCCCTTGAAATCACTTGGAATAAAGACATTGACCTTTGAACGCTTTATTCTGTTTAAAATCTTATCTTTTACCGTAAATTCGCCACCATACTTTCGTTTCATCATTTTATCTCCTTTACAAAAACATAACACATTTTATTCCAAAAACCGGTAAAATATCTGTTTTTAAAACCGGTCATTAATAATATTTCTGCAAAAGTACGGTTTTTTTTAATACAACCACCTATTTTAAGACAATTCATAACTCATAACTATTTCGTACCTTTGCAGGCAAAAAGTAGCAAACACTTTATTAAAAATATGAAGCATCATGATACAAATTAATGAGCATTATACCGAGATAGGTAATAATTACCTGTTTGCAGAGGTGGCGCGGCGCGTGAGGGAGTATAAGGCGCAGCATCCCGACAAAAAAGTTATCAGTCTGGGCATTGGCGATGTGACGCAACCTATTGTGCCTGCGGTGATTGCCGCCATTCACAAGGCGACCGATGAGATGGCGGATGCGAAAACCATGCGTGGCTATGCGCCTGATGCGGGTTATGATTTCCTGATTAACGCGATTTTGAAAAGCGATTTTCTCGAGCGCGGCATTGCTTTGGCGGCTGACGAAATTTTTGTCAGCGATGGTGCCAAGAGCGACACGGGCAATATCGGCGACATTTTGGGCGCGGACAATCTCGTGGCAATCACCGACCCTGCCTATCCGGTGTATGTGGACACCAACAAAATGGCGGGGCGAAAAATCACCCTGCTGCCATGCACGCCTGCCAACGATTTTGTGCCCGCATTCCCCGCACAAACGCCCGATGTGATTTATTTGTGCTACCCCAACAACCCCACAGGCACGGTTTTGACGCACGACCAACTCAAAAAATGGGTGGATTACGCGCTGAAAAACAAGGCGTTAATCCTGTTTGATGCCGCTTATGAGGCGTTTATTGCCGAGCCAAACATCCCGCACAGCATCTACGAAATCGAAGGCGCAAAAAAAGTGGCGATAGAGTTCCGCAGTTTTTCAAAAACAGCCGGATTCACGGGGATGCGAGCCGGTTACACGGTGGTGCCAAAAGAATTGACCGCACAAACATCAAAAGGCGAAACGCTTTTGCTGAATGCGCTGTGGAAACGCCGTCAATCCACCAAATTCAACGGCACGGCTTACATCGTGCAACGCGGTGCAGAAGCAGTGTTTTCGCCCGAAGGACAAAAGCAAATTCGCGAAGTCATCGCATATTATATGGAGAACGCAAAAATCATCAAGAGCGGCTTAGACAAGCTCGGTTTGCAGACCTACGGCGGCATAAACGCCCCCTACATCTGGGCACAAACACCCAACAAGATGACATCATGGGAGTTTTTCGACCTGCTACTCAACCAATTGCAAGTAGTGGGAACACCCGGCTCAGGTTTTGGCGAAGCAGGCGAAGGTTTTTTCCGCTTCACAGCGTTTGGGAATAGAGAGGATACGATTGAGGCGGTGGAACGCATTGCGTCATTGCGGGCTTGACCCGCAATCCCCTGAAAAGGAGCCGAATGTTGGGCTACAGGGTGATATAGAGCATGAGATTGCGGGTCAAGCCCGCAATGACAAATAGAAATTGAATATGAAAATGATGGCATTTTTGAGGAGGGGATTGCGGGTCAAGCCCGCAATGACACCGCTTATTTTATTGATTTTCGGATTGTTGCCGACTTTCACCGCTGCGGCGGCGAACAAGGCGGTTCCGGATTTCACGCCTTCCGGCATCACGAAGGTGCAGGCTTGGTTGGACGGCGAGGTGGCACGCAGCAAGCGCAAGGCGTTGATGGATTTCACAGCGGGCGAGTTTTTTTCGCGCGATACAGCGCGTTTGGTGGGCTATATCAAGGGCTACAACCCGCGTGCCGGATTTACTACCGGCACTGTCCATGCCGACAATGTGATTACTCGCGAGGATTATTCGGTTGAGATTCAGGTTCATGCCGATGGGCGGTTTGAGGGGAATATCCCGATGCTGTTTCCCGAAGTGTTGCGAGTTACTTTTCAAAAGCAGTATTTCGACTTTTATATCCAACCCGGCGAAACTTTGGCAATGGTGTTGGATTGGAACGAATTTCTAAAAGCGGGCAGGATGAAAAACACTCAATACAAATTTCCTAATACAAAGTACCAAGGCGTTTCAGCCCAAATAAACACGGAGTTGACGGCGTTTAATGCCCAATTGCCCGATTTGCCCTACCGCAAAATTTATGGTGCTGAGCAGAAACGAAAACCTGCTGATTACAAGGCATTTCTAACATCTATCACGGCGGATTATACCAACCAATACCGGCGTTTGTTGGAAACAGAAAATCTTTCGGCACCGACACGAAAAATTTTGCAGGACAGTTATAAAATCAAGTTTGCCCTGTTCCTTCTGGATTATGAAGATGCTTACGGGTATGCCAATCGGGATACAATAGAACATTTCCCCGGTGAATTGCCGCTTGAGTTTTACGAGTTTTTGCAGGAGATTCCAAACGATAAAGAATTGTTGTCCACATCGGATTTTGACATTTTTGTCAATCGCCTCGAATATGCTGCCGTTTCTTATGGCATATACAGGGCACAAATACCGGAAAAAGGGTTAGAGCGTGCATTAGAAATATGGCGACTAAAGGATTTGACGTATCTGGGTCTGTTGAAAATGCCGTACAGCATTGTATATGACCTCACAAAGGTGAGAGATTTGGAGTCCAAATTTGAGCAACTGTTTAAAAATCGGCGAGACGAAGCTTCAAAATTTCTGACCTATATAGAAGAAAGCATTGCAGACCCGTTTTTGAAAGAAGAAGCCGAACGGTTGTTCAAAAAAAATTACCCGTTGGAAAAACGGGCGACAAACGAATTACAAATTACGAAATAAATTATATAATATGAAAACAGTATTGAGCGGGATTCGTCCCACAGGCAATTTGCATTTGGGCAACTACTATGGTGCTATCGTCAATTTTTTGAGAATGCAGGACGATACAGTGACTAATTGTTTCTTTTTTATTGCCGATTGGCATGCTTTGACCACGCACCCCGACCCTAAATTGTTGCAGGCAAATGTGCGAAATATCCTTTCAACCTACTTGGCGTGTGGTTTAGACCCCGAAAAGGCAACTATTTATCTTCAAAGCGACATTAAGGAAATCGTTGAATTAGATAAGTTGTTAAGCATGCTTGCACCCGTTGCCGATTTGAATAAAGTGGTGACATTCAAGGAAAAATCGGCGCAAAATCCGGACAATGTGAATGCCGGTTTGTTTACTTACCCTGTCTTGATGGCAGCAGATATTTTGGTGCATAATGCCGATTATGTGCCTGTAGGAAAAGACCAGACGCAACATTTGGAATTTACATGCCACACCGCCAGCCGTTTTAATCAGCGGTTTGGCGTCAATTATTTCAAAGAGCCAACCCCATTTATCGCAAAAGACCAAGCCCTCGTGAAAATCCCCGGCTTGGACGGCAGCGGCAAAATGGGCAAGTCGGAAGGCAACTGCATCTACCTGGTGGACGACCCCAAAACGATTGAGAAAAAAGTAAAAGGCGCACTCACCGACAACGGTCCCGAAGGCGCAAACACCCCCAAACCGGAATACATCGAAAACCTGTTCACCATCTTAAAGGTAGTTTCAACCCCCGAAGTGGTCGCCCACTACGACAATCTGTGGAACACCGGCGAACAAAAATGGTACGGCAACCTCAAAAAACAATTGGCAGAAGACATCATCAAAGTCACCACCCCCATCCGAGAGCGCATCAACGACATCATCAACGACAACGCCTACCTCCGCAAAGTGACTCAAGCTGGTGCCGAAAAAGCACGCGAAAGCGCAAGCAAAACCCTGCGCGATGTGCGCGAGATTATGGGGCTGAACTACTTTGCCTAATTTGTCGTGCACCCCGCCCCTACCTTTAACAGTCCGTCACATTGGGTCTACATCAAACTGCACTATTGCATAGCGGAAGGCTTTTTGTGCCCACAGGTTGGCTTGAATCGCCTCCAAAATTTCGCGCAACACAGTCATTGACACCTTGTTTTCGACTTTCAGCACGATTTGGCGGAGGTAGAGGTTTTGTATTTTGCTGACTGCCGGTCGGTCGGGTCCGAGCACACGGTCGCCTAATTTTTCGCGCAACTGTGCGGCAAATGCTTCGGATAAATCCCTCACGGTGTCGTCCAAGCGGTGTTTGAGCGTGATGTGGATGAGGCGGAAGAGGGGGGGGTAGCGAAACAGTTCGCGTTCCTGCATCTGGGTGGTGTACATCTCGGTGTAGTTTTGCTGCAATACCGACTGAATCAGTGCGTGGTCGATGTGCGAAGTTTGCAAAATCACTTCGCCCCGCTCCTTGCGGCGACCTGCGCGACCGGACACTTGCGACATCAGTTGATAAGCCCGCTCGTAAGCCCTGAAATCGGGGTGGTTCATCAGCGCATCGGCGTTGAGAATGCCCACCAAGCCCACTTTCTCGAAGTCTAAGCCTTTGGAAATCATCTGTGTGCCAATCAAAATTTGCGTTTGCCCGCTTTCGAGGCGTGCGATGATGTTTTCAAACGCTTTTTTCGTTGAAGTGGTGTCGGTGTCCATCCGTTCGACCGCTACGGAGGGGAACAATGCCCTAATTTCTTCCTCCACTTTTTCGGTGCCGTAGCCCATAAAGCCCAACTCGCCGCCACATTCGGGGCATTGGGTCGGCAGGGTGTAGGCGTGACCGCAATAGTGGCATTTCAGGCGGTTGCTTTGCTTGTGGTAGGTGAGGCTGATGTCGCAAAAGCGGCATTTGGGTGTCCAATCGCATATTTTGCAACTTATCACAGGCGCAAACCCCCGCCGATTTTGAAACAACAACACCTGCTCCCCTTTCTCTAACGCCGCCTGCATCGCCTCCTGCAACAAAGGCGAAAAAATCGACTTCATCTGTTTAGTACGCCGCAACTCCTTCACATCCACCGGAATAATACGCGGCAGTTCATTCTTCTCAAAACAACCACCGTCATTGCGGGCTTGACCCGCAATCCCCTGACAATCAGCACCATCGCAAGGAATAGCCCCGATAAACCGCTTTTCCAACCGCACGTACCCATATTTTCCTGTTTGAGCATTATAAAACGACTCCACCGAAGGCGTAGCACTACCCAGCACCACCTTAGCACCGTGCATACTCGCCAACATAATCGCCGCATTGCGAGCATGATAGCGAGGCGCAGGGTCTTGCTGCTTATAACTCGGCTCATGCTCCTCATCCACAATCACCAACCCCAAATTCCGAAAAGGCAAAAACACAGCAGACCGCGCCCCCAAAACTATTTGCAGAGGTAACGCATGAGGCTGTCTCAAAACCCCATCATTGCAGGCTCGCCCCGCAATCCCCGCACAACTCATAACTCCTAACTCATAACTCATAACTCCAAAAAAAATCTCCTTCCGCTCATGATGATTGATTTGCGAATGATAAACCCCCAACCGCTCGCCAAAAAACTGCCGCAAGCGACCGGTAATCTGCGTAGTCAAAGCAATCTCCGGCAGCAAATAAAGCACCTGCCGCCCGGCATCCAAAGTTTCCTGAATCAGATGAGTATAAATTTCCGTCTTGCCGGAAGAAGTCACACCATGCAAGAGGCAAACGTTTTTGTCTTGGAGGCAGGTTTTTATTTCAAGGAGGGCTTGCTCTTGCAATGAATTTAAGCTACTTAAGTTTCTTACGCCCCGTAAATTACTTAAGCCTCTTTTCTTAAAAGAATGCAACAGCCCCTTCTCAATAAAAGCCGGAGGCAAAGCCGCCTTAAAAACCTCCCCCCGACGGCAAAGATAATACCCCGCCAACCACTCCCAAAACTGCAACTGACGGGCATCCACTGCGGGCGGAGCATCAGGCACCGCCACAATAGGCTTAATAGCAGCCGCATCCACCGAAGATTTTCCTTCGATGGATGCAACTATGCCAAAATATTTTTTATGCCCGAAAATCACCTCTACCAAGCCGCCACAGACGATTTGCGCTTCCAATTCCGCAGGCACGAAATAGGTAAACGTGTCAGCCAACGGCACCGGCAAAATGACTTCGATGTACACAAATTAGAACCAATAAGCGAGAGAAATGACAACACCGCTAACTTTGCTATCAAGGGCTTCCCCTGCCAACGCACCAGCTCCTTCATAGTTATCTGTCAGGCCTAATTGATAGGTTACACCCACTTGTAACTTGCTAAAAATTTCTGCTCCAATGCCGAAATTCAAGCCTGCACCGAATGATTTGGCTTTTGCCACACCTGCAATACCATCATTATCAATGTTGAAACTGGCATACGGACCAACAGCAGCATAAGCACCAACTATACCTGCAAGGCTTAATTTGTACTTCAAGTTAACGGGTATCAACAAATTTTTGTTTGCATCAGTTTTAAACTCATCCTGAGAATAAAGAGCAGCAGCATCAAAGCCAATGCCAATCACCGGTACAATAAATTCAATCATTGGACCTACCTGAAAGCCTGTTACGCTCTTAACATCAAAACCTTTCACATCAGGCTCCACGAGATTAACACCTGCCTTCAGACCGTAATGAAACTGCGCCTGAACGCTTCCGAACACACACACTGCCACAGCAGCAACTAACAAAATCTTTTTCATATTGTTTAAAATTTTAATGATTTATTTCGGCGGCAAAGGTAATACAAAACAAATGAACAACCAAATAATTTTATACCTTTGTGCGTTTTTATGGAAAATTGGGACAATATATATATGCGCCGCTGCTTGGAATTGGCTCGCAAGGGTTTGGGATATGTGGCACCTAACCCCATGGTGGGTGCGGTGGTGGTGTCCGGCGGGCGAATTATCGGCGAAGGCTACCACCGGCGGTTTGGCGAAGCGCACGCGGAAGTCAATGCGATTAACGCGGTGCACCGTCCCGAATTGTTGCGAAAATCAACGCTGTATGTCAATTTGGAGCCTTGTGCGCACTATGGCAAAACGCCCCCTTGTGCCGAACTGATTATCGCCAAGCAGATTCCAAAGGTGGTGGTGGGTGCCGCCGACCCTTTCGCAAAAGTGGATGGGCGAGGTATCGAAATGCTCCGAAAAGCAGGCGTGGAAGTGACTGTTGGCATGCTGAAAGCCGAATGTGAGACCCTCAACAAGCGATTTCTGACGTTCGTAACCCAACATCGCCCCTACATCATCCTGAAATGGGCGCAATCGGCAGACGGATTTGTTGACCGCCTGCGCCAAGTGGGCGATGGTCAAACCGCCGTCCGCTTCTCAAACGATTTCACAACCCAATTAGTGCACAAAATGCGCGCAGAAGAGGCTGCCATAGTGGTAGGCACCCGCACAATGGCATTAGACCAATCCCAACTGAACGTGCGCCACTGGCACGGCAACAACCCCATCCGCCTCACCGCCGACAGCACGAAACCGCTGCCGCAGTGGATGAAAGAACTCTACGAACAAGGCATCCAATCGCTCATCGTGGAGGGCGGACCCACCTTGCAACAAAGTTTTATTGATGCAGGGCTGTGCGATGAAGTGCGCGTGGAGGTGAGTGATGTGAGGCTGGGTGAGGGGGTGAAGGCACCGGTTTTTGCGGGGTGGTCGCCCCACCCTGCACTGCGCTTCGGGGAAATCAAGATTCAGACAAAATATTTTGCTGATATACAATGACTTGTGACAGTATATTGCAAAATACTTGTGAACGTATTTGGGAATGTCAAAAAGATGTTCTACCTTTGTTGAAATTTTATTGAAAAATAATATATTATGGAAAATCCGATTTTGGGTTTAAAACCTGCCAATGTCTGGAAGCATTTTTATGCTTTGACACAAATTCCGCGTCCTTCGGGACACAAACAACCGGTGGCATCGTTCGTTGAAACGTTCGGCAAGTCGCTGAAGTTAGAAACCTTGCGCGATGCCGAAGACAATATCTGCATCCGCAAGCCTGCCACGAAAGGCTACGAAAATCGCCAGCCTATCATCCTGCAAGCGCATTTGGATATGGTGCCGCAAGCCAATTCCGATGTGAAGTTTGACTTCACAAAAGATGCTATTCAGCCCTACATCGACGGCGAATGGGTGAAAGCAAAGGGGACTACCTTGGGAGCCGACAACGGCATAGGGGCAGCAGCCATCATGGCAGTGCTCGAAGCCACCGACATCGAACACGGACCCATCGAAGGGCTATTTACAAGCGATGAGGAAACGGGTATGTTCGGCGCAATGGGCATCAAACCGGACTTTCTGAAAGGCAAAATCCTCCTGAATTTGGACACCGAAGACTATGATGAACTGATTATTGGTTGTGCCGGAGGAGTGGACATCACGGCGACATTTACATACGACGAAAAGATGAATGAGCCGGAAGGCGAAAAGATTGCCCTGCGTGTGTCGCTCACAGGCTTGAAAGGCGGTCACAGCGGTGTGGACATCCATTTGGGACGTGCGAATGCCATTAAGTTGATGTTCACCTTTTTAAAAGCTGCAATGACTTGCGATACAGCCTTTTTGTCGTCTGTGAACGCCGGAACGCTCCGCAATGCCATCCCGCGCGAAGCATTCGCAACCCTCGTGGTAGAGGACGAGGAAACGCACGAACTGATTGCAACAATGGTCAAAAACTTCGAGAAAATTTTCAATAAAGACTTTAAAGACATCGAAGATAAAATTTCATTTAAAGTAGAAAAAATTCCTTTCGATAACTTCACTCTGCTGCCTTGGTCGGTTGAAAGAGGATTGATTGATGCCCTGGTGGGTTGTCCAAACAACGTTATCAACCGTTTTGCATTGATGCCCGAATTGGTGGAAACGTCTATCAACCTGGCGATTGTCAATGTAGGAAATGGAGAGGTTGAGGTGAAATTTTTAGCCCGCAGTGCATCTGAAAGCAAAAAAGGAGGCATTTGCAATCAAATAGACAGCCTGTTTAGCATGGCACAAGCCGACACATGCAACTTTTCAGGCTCCTATCCGGGCTGGAGTCCCAATTCCAATGCGCCTGTGTTGAAGACGATGGCGACAATTTTTGAGCAGCAACGTGGCAAAAAGCCGCACGTGACGGTAGTGCACGCCGGTTTGGAATGTGGCATCATCATGTCCCGTGTCCCCACAATCACCGATGCCGTGTCCTTCGGTCCAACCATCAAATTTCCGCACTCGCCGGACGAAAAAGTGGAAATTGCTACTGTGCAAGAATTTTGGGATTTTTTGACGGCAGTGTTGAAGCAAGCTCCAAACAATTAACAATTACGAATTACGAATTACGCGGGTAATGCAGCGGTAAATTTTTTTTTAATGTCATTTTTGCTTGCTGTTTCAAATATTCTGCGTACCTTTGTCGCCGAAATTGTTGTTGCGGACTTGCCCGTAATCAATGAAAAAAAAGCAGGTGATGAAAAAGAGAAGTATACTTAGTTTTTGTGCCGTTGCCACATTGTTGCTGGGCACCGGTGCTGCCAATGCAGCAACAGGTTCGTGGACTTCAGGAAGTACCACAGTAGTGTTAACCGCCGACAGCACCCTCACCATTTCCGGCACGGGGGCAATGGAGAATTATTCCGTCTTTGCACCTTGGGATCCTTTCCGTGCTGACATCAAGACGGTGGTCATTAACGAAGGCGTTACAACCATTGGAGAGGCTGCTTTTTACGATTGCAGCAATATTACCGGTGCGTTGACCATTCCTAACAGCGTGACAAGCATTGGAGAGGTTGCTTTTTACGATTGCAGCGGGCTTACCGGTGCGTTGACCATTCCTGACAACGTGATAAGCATTGGAAATGAGGCTTTTAAAGGTTGCAGCGGGCTTAACGGTGCGTTGACCATCGGAAGCAGCGTGGCAAGCATCGGACAATATGCTTTTGAGAATTGCAGCGGTCTTACCGGTGCGTTGACCATTCCTAACAGTGTTACAAGCATTGGAAATAATGCTTTTGAGAATTGTAGCGGTCTTAGCGGTGTGTTGACCATTCCTAACACTGTTACAAGCATTGAACAGTATGCTTTTAACAAGTGTAGCGGTCTTACCGGTACGTTGACCATTCCTAACAGCGTGACAAGCATTGGAAATGCTGCTTTTGCCTATTGCAGCGGTCTTGATGCGTTGACCATCGGTGACGGCGTAACAAGCATTGCGGGGAGTGCTTTGTATGGTTGCAACGGTCTTACTGCTATCGCTGTAAATGCTTCCAATGCAAAATATAGTTCGGAAAATGGTGTGCTTTACAACAAAATTAAGGACACGTTACTGATGTGTCCTGCGAGCAAGTCCGGTGCGTTGACCATTCCTACCGGAGTTACAGGCATTAAGGGGGATGCGTTTTCCGGTTGCAGCGGTCTCACCGGTACGTTGACCATTCCTAACGGAGTTACGAGCATTGAAAATAGTACTTTTTACAATTGCTACGGTTTTACCGCGTTGACCATCGGAAGTAGCGTGACAAGCATTGGAGATGAGGCTTTTAAAGGTTGCAGCGGTCTTACCGGAGCGTTGACCATTCCTAACAGTGTTACAAGCATTGAACAGTATGCTTTTTCCGGTTGCCGCAGTTCCGCGTTGACCATTCCTAACGGAGTTACGCGCATTGAGGAGGGGGCTTTTTTCAATTGCAGCGGTCTTACCTCTGTATTTTGCTTTGCTACTACACCGCCAACATTAGGCAGCAATAATTTTACTCTTTTGAGAGCCGATACGCTGTATGTGCCTGAAAGTGCATTGAGTGCATATACAAGCAATAGCAGTTGGAACAGTGCATTTGGCACAATACTTGCCAACATACCTGCTACGGGCGTTTCACTTGACAAAACCACGACCACACTAACAGGTGGTACGGAGCAACTCACGGCAAGCATTTTGCCTGCCAATGCCACCACCCAAAAAGCAATAACATGGAGCAGCAGCGATATAGGTGTTGTAAAAGTAAATGAGCAAGGTTTAGTGACGGTAGTTGCCTCAGGCACTGCCACCATCACCGTTACAACCGAAGGAGGCTTTACGGCAACGTGTGTAGTAACAGTAAGCATACCCGTTACGAGCGTTTCACTTGACAAAACCACTGCCACGCTATTAGTGGGTGGTACGAAACAACTCACAGAAAGCATTTTGCCATCCGGTGCCGCCAACACAGCCGTTACATGGAGCAGCAGCGATTCGACAGTGGCAACAGTGAGCACAAGCGGCTTGGTAACAGCCGAATCGGGCGGCACCGCCACTATCACCGCCACCACCGTTGACGGAGGCTTTACAGCAACGTGTGTGGTGACAGCAGCAAGCGCACTCGTTGAGAGCATTTCACTTGACAAGACCACTGTCACGCTATCAGTGGACAGTACAGAGCAACTCACAGCAAGCATTTTGCCCGCCAATGCCACCAACAAAGCAGTAACATGGAGCAGTAACAACCCGGCAGTGGCGATGGTGACGCAAAGCGGCCTGGTAATGACCATATCGACAGGCACCGCCATCATTACCGCCACCACAAATGACGGAGGCTTTACAGCAACATGTGTGGTAACAGTAGTCATACCCGTTACGAGCGTTTCGCTTGACAGAACCACTGCCACGGTATCAGTGGGTGGTGACACGGAACAACTCACGGCAAGCATTTCGCCCGCCGATGCTACCAACACAGACGTTACATGGAGCAGTAGCAACCCGACAGTGGCAACGGTGAGCACAAGCGGCGTGGTAACAGCCGAGTCGGCAGGTGCTGCCACTATCACTGCCACCACCGCTGACGGAGGCTTTACGGCAATGTGTGTGGTAACGGTGCCAGCCATACCCGTCACGGGCATTTCACTTGACAAAACCACTGCCACGCTATCAGTGGGTGATACGGAGCAACTCACGGCGAGCATTTTGCCCGCCAATGCCACCAACGTAGCCGTTACATGGAGCAGCAACAATCCGGCAGCAACGGTGAGCACAAGTGGCGTGGTAACAGCCGAATCGGGCGGCACCGCCACTATCACCGCCACCACAGATGACGGAGGCTTTACGGCAACGTGTGTGGTGACAGTAGTCGTACCCGTCACGAGCGTTTCACTTAACAAATCCGCTGCCAGGTTGTCAGAGGGTGATACAATGCAACTCACAGCAAGCATTTTGCCCGCCGATGCCACCAACAAAGCACTCACATGGCACAGTAGCGGCACGGCAGTGGCAACGGTGAGTGCAAACGGCTTGGTAACAGCCGTATTAGCCGGCACAGCCACCATCACCGCCACCACAGACGACGGCGGCAGAACAGCAACTTGTGAGGTGACGGTGGCAGTAAGCAGCACAGCAATAAAACCGATTGATACCGATAAATTGCAAGCATATCCCAACCCCACCACCGGCATAGTGCACATCAAAAACGCCAATGGCGCAGAAGTGCAGGTATATACTCAAACCGGCGAATTGCTGCACCGCACCCGCGAGAGCCAAGTTGATTTGTCGGGCTATCCGGGCGGTGTTTATTTGCTGCGCGTAGGGGATGAAACCGTGAAAGTGGTGAAAAAGTAGTCTGAACTGTGATTTTAAGATGATTCCTGTGATTTATATGATTGTTTTGAATCATACAAATCACAGGAATCATACGAAAATCACAGTTCAGACAATTTCTAATCAAAATTTTTTTCGTACCTTTGCCGCTGTTTATAAAAAAAAATGAATATGAAAAAAAACAGTTTATTAGTTGCAGCAATGGGGATGGCATCCCTGTTCTGCGTATCGTGTGCGGATGAGTACTATGTCACAGAAGAAAAAACGTTTAAAGTTGACCCCTACACATGGTCAGAGGTATTTACGGTTACCAATAATGCCAATGATAACGACATTTATAAAAAACATTGGTCATGGAATGCGGTGGATTCATTCTACTACTGCTGGTTTGAGGTGCCTGAATTGACAACGTATATTTTTGACAAAGGTGTTAAGCAGGCTTTTATGTATTATGAGTTAGATGTTGATGGTGCTAATGTGCCAACACTATCGCCACTGCCGTTTAGTGATTTCTATGTTGTAGGTGGTTATCGCTACGAAGAACACTTCACTATTGACTGGCAGCCCGGTTGGATTAGATTCGTTTTAAAAATAGATGACCACGACCCATCCGCAGAAAGTCCATTTTTTGATTCGTATGACTTTGAAGTACAATTTTTGTGGTAAAAAAACTAAACTCTAAACTCTAAAAACTACACTCTAAAAAAAAATGTCCACTTACACCGAAGATACGCGGAAAGTAACGACCCAGCGGCTGATTGAGATGAAGCAGCGGGGCGAAAAGATTGCTATGCTCACGGCTTATGACTATTCCATGGCTTCGATTATCGACCAGGCGGGGATGGATGTGGTGTTGGTGGGCGATTCTGCATCCAATGTGATGGCGGGGCACACTACCACGCTTCCGGTGACGCTTGACCAGATGATTTGGTATGCTCAGGCGGTGCGCCGTGGGGTGAAACGCGCCCTTGTGGTGGCTGATTTGCCGTTTGGCTCCTATCAGGGCAACTCGAAAGAGGCGGTGCATTCAGCCATTCGCATGATGAAAGAAACAGGGTGCGATGCTGTTAAAATAGAGGGTGGTTTGGAAATTAAAGAGTCGATAGAGCGCATTTTGTCTGCCGGAATCCCTGTTATGGGGCATCTGGGGTTGACACCACAGTCGATTAACAAGTTTGGGACGTATGCTGTGCGTGCGCGCGAAGCAGAAGAAGCCACGAAATTGCTCAATGACGCGATTTTGCTGGATGAGTTGGGCTGTTTTGGGATTGTGTTGGAAAAAATCCCCGCCGAATTGGCGCAACGAGTGACGGAGCGTGTGCAAATCCCGACGATTAGTATTGGTGCCGGTCAATATACTGATGGTCAGGTGCTTGTGATGCACGACATGCTGGGCATCAACACCGAATTTTCGCCGCGTTTCCTCCGCCGCTATGCCGAGTTGCATGACGTCATCAAGGATGCCGCTGCACATTACATTAGAGATGTGAAAAACAGGGATTTCCCGAACGAAAAAGAATCTTACTGACTTGAAATACTCAAAAAAATACAATTATGAAAACAGAAGTCATTTTACAGGCTTTGGAAGCAAAGCATCCGGGCGAAAAGGAGTATCTGCAGGCTGTTGGGGAAGTGCTTCATTCGATTGAGGATGTGTACAATCAACATCCTGAGTTTGAAAAGGTTAAACTCATCGAGCGTTTGGTGGAGCCTGACCGTATTTTCATGTTTCGCGTGCCTTGGGTGGACGATGCGGGCAATGTGCAGGTCAATTTGGGCTACCGCGTGCAGTTCAACAATGCGATTGGACCCTACAAAGGCGGTTTGCGCTTCCACGCGTCGGTTACGCTATCGACGCTGAAGTTCTTGGGCTTTGAGCAGACATTCAAAAACGCCCTCACAACCCTGCCTATGGGTGGTGGCAAAGGCGGTTCGGATTTCTCGCCGAAGGGCAAATCCAATGCCGAAATCATGCGTTTTTGTCAGGCGTTTACCTTGGAATTGTGGAAACACATCGGTCCCGACACAGACGTTCCGGCGGGCGACATCGGCGTGGGCGGTCGCGAAATAGGCTACATCTATGGCATGTACAAAAAATTGGCAGGCGAAAACACCGGCACATTCACCGGCAAAGGCTTGGAATTTGGCGGCTCGCTGATTCGCCCCGAAGCCACCGGTTTTGGTGGTATCTACTTCGTAGTCAATATGTTGAAAGAAAAAGGCTTGGACATCAAAGGCAAAACGATTGCAATTTCCGGCTTCGGCAACGTGGCTTGGGGTGCCGCATTGAAAGCCACAGAACTGGGTGGGAAAGTAGTCACGATTTCCGGTCCCGACGGCTATGTATATGACCCCAACGGCATCTCAGGCGACAAAATCGAGTATATGCTCGAACTCCGCGACTCCGGCGACGACATCGTGGCTCCTTATGCAAAAAAATACGGCGTAGAGTTCTTCGCGGGCAAAAGACCATGGCAACAAAAAGTGGATATAGCCCTCCCGTGCGCCATTCAAAACGAATTGAACGCAGAAGATGCTAAAACATTGATTGCCAACGGCGTAACGTGTGTAGGCGAAATTTCCAACATGGGCTGCACCAACGAGGCGGTCGATTTGTTTGTCGAAAAGGGCATCATGTTTGGTCCCGGCAAAGCCGTCAACGCAGGCGGCGTAGCCACCTCAGGCTTGGAAATGACGCAAAATGCAATGCACATTTCATGGACAGCCGAAGAAGTAGATGCCAAATTGCACCAAATCATGAACGCCATCCACAAGCAGTGCGTGATTTACGGCAAACAGCCCAACGGCTACATCAACTATGTGAAAGGCGCAAACATCGCAGGCTTTATGAAAGTGGCACGCGCGATGATGGCGCAAGGGGTGATTTAAAAGATGAAACCAATAAAACTATTCATCAGCAGCGTGCAATCTGAATTTGCAAGCGAAAGGACAGCCCTTTGCGATTATATCCGGGGCGATGCTTTGCTGGGCAAGTTTTTTCAGCCGTTCATTTTTGAAGAACTTCCGGCTGAAAATTGTTCTGTGCCGCAAGCATTTCTCTCCGAGGCGGCAAATTGCGATATTTATATTGGGCTGCTTGGCTATTTATATGGCTATGAAAATGAAGCAGGGATTTCCCCTACGGAGCAAGAATATGATATTGCCACAGAAAATAAAAAGCATCGGCTGGTATTTATCACGACATGTGGAGACGTGGCGCATTGTGGAGACGTGGCGCATTGTGGAGACGTGGCACGCCACGTCTCTACCTGGCAGGACAAACAAACGGCTTTTATTGCGAAAGTTGAAAAATCGGTGGTGCGAAAGACTTTTTCGAGTTTTGAGGAATTAAGAAATGCGGTCTATGCGTCATTAATTCGCTATTTGGAAGAAAAAGAATACCTTCGCTTGCTGCCTTTCGATGCAACATTCCATCATACTGCAACATTAAAGGACATGGATGACGAAAAAGTTGCGTTGTTTGTGCAAATGGCTCAGAAGAAAAGGGGCTTTCCATTGGCAGCCGGCGCAAACACCCAAACGGTTTTGACCCACTTGGATTTATTGTCGGAAGAGGGGCGAGTTACCAATTCGGCTCTTCTGCTTTTCGGAAAACAGCCTCAACGCTTTTTTATCACATCGGAAGTCAAATGCGCTCAGTTTTACGGAAACGAAATTGCAAAGCCCATTCCGGCGTATCAAGTTTACAGAGGGACAGTGTTTGAACTGATTGACCAAGCGGTTTCATTTGTGATGTCACGGATTGATGCCAGGGTGGGCACTCGCGACAAGAGCACGGATGTAGATATAGATTACGAATTGCCGTTAAAGGCTGTGACAGAGGCGATTGTCAATGCCATCACCCACCGCGATTATACCAGCAATGGAAGTGTGCAAGTCATGCTTTTTAAAAATCGTTTGGAAATATGGAATCCGGGCTATTTGCCTTATGGTCTGACAGTTGAGCGGTTGTTAATCCCGCATCCATCGCTTCCACCCAATCCTTTGTTGGCAAATCCCATCTATTTGGCAGGCTACATTGAACGCATGGGAACAGGCACGGGCGATATTGTTAGCAAATGTTTAGCCTTGGGACTAAAGCACCCCGATTTTGAACAAGGCGAAGATTTTAAGGTCACGCTGTGGCGTTCCGAACAAGAAAATGAGGATGTAAATATAGAAAGTGAGGCTATAAATGCGAAAAATGAGGCTATAAACGCAGAAAGTGAGGCTATAAATGAGAAAAATGAAGCTATAAACGCAGAAAGTGAGGCTATAAATGCGAAAAGTGAGGCTATAAACGTAGGAAATGAGGCTATAAATGAAAGCGTTAAAAAAGAGGTGCATGAATTATATGACCATATAAAAAACAATCCTTTAATAAAAAGAACTGATATAATGATATTTATAGGAAAGAGTAAGACAACGGTGGAGCGTTATTTGAAATTTTTGAAAGACAATAATCTAATAGAATACATCGGTTCGTTAAAAACTGGAGGATATAGAATTACGCAAAATGAACTTACAAAAAACAACATATAATATTTTATGAAAATTCGTTTTTTAGGCACAGGAACATCCACCGGCATACCGGAAATCGGTTGTCGGTGCGATGTTTGTATGTCCACCGACCCGCGTGACAAGCGGTTGCGCACCTCCCTGCTGGTCGAAACGGAGGGCAAACACCTGCTCCTCGACTGCGGTCCCGACTTTCGCCAACAGATGTTGGACGCACTCAAATCCGACCCTTTCGACAAATTGGACGGCGTGCTGCTGACCCACGAACATTACGACCATGTGGGCGGGTTGGACGATTTGCGCGCATTCACCAAAGCGGGCGAACTCAATGTGTATGCGGAAGACTATGTGGCAGAGGCGATTAGAACCCGCATCCCATACGTTTTCAGAACTAATAAATATCCGGCAGTAGCCAACATAAATATGGTAACAATTGAGAACAAACCGTTCACCGTCGGCGGGATAGAAATTATTCCGGTGCGCCTGATGCACGGCAATCTGCCCATTTTTGGCTACCGCATCGGCAATATGGCGTATCTGACCGATTTGAAAACCATCCCTGAAGAAGAATACGACAAATTGCACAATCTGGACGTACTGGTGATGAACGCACTGCACGAAAAAGAGCATTTCTCGCACCAAACCACCACCTCAGCCCTCGCCAATATCGAACGCATCCAACCCAAACGGGCGTATCTCATTCATCCCTCGCACCGGTTTGGACGTTATGCCGAGGTGCAGCCAAAAATGCCGACGAATGTGTTCGTGGCTTATGATGGGTTGGAAATTGAATTTTAGACGCAGGGTTACTATTCCGTTTTAACATAAATTAATATACGTTGCTCGAAATTTCAATAAAATGTTTGGTGGTATCAAAAATAGTGCTTATCTTTGCCGCCGTTATCACGAGATGTCATTGCGGGCTTGACCCGCAATCCCCCGCGGCAACAAATTTATTAATAATTTAATTTAAGTTATATGAAGCAAGCATTCAAAAACTTTGTGCAAACTTTGCTATTAAGTAGCGTTGTGTTTGCGGGGGGGGGGGCAAACTTCGCTAAGAGCGCAAGCTCCCCAAGAGGCTAAAATCGCCGTCACAGGCGTGGTGTCCGATGCGGATGGTCCCATCATCGGAGCCGGTGTTATCAAAAAAGGCAATTCGGGCAATGGTGTCGCAACCGACATCGCCGGAAAATACTCTCTCCGAGTATCGCCAAGTGCCACCATCGCGGTGGCGTATTCAACAATCAATGTTACTTTGTCGGAAGATGACGCGAACCGCGATGAGGTCGTGATGGTCGGCTACGGCATGCTCAAAAATGTATTAATTTAAATATTTATGATAATGAAAACAAAAAAAATCTTTTTGATGGCGGCTACGGCTGCCATGCTACTCACAGCAGAAAATGTGCAGGCGGCAGACACTGTCCGCATTGCGTGGACAAGCGGTGCCAAAAACTTCTCTTACACCGCGAGTGGTAACATTACGGTGGACTGGGGCGATGGCAGCCCTGTAGAAACTTTCACAGGCGGCTCAGCATACCCTGACCCTTCTGCCTCTGTTTACGACAAATTAGGTGCATACACCGCCATCGTTGCAGGCGACAACATCACCATGTTAGAAATCAACGACCAAAGCGTGTTGGCGGTGGACCTAAGCAAGGCACCCAACCTCGTCACGTTGGACTGCTCTGGCAACTTCATTACCGACGGCAACCTAACGCTCAACGCCAACGGCTCACTCGCCGTGGACGTAGGTGACAACTACCTGAGTGCGGCGGCACTCAATGCGCTGGGCACCAAGTTTTCGCCCGCCAGTGGTATCACCACACAAACCTTTACCTCTATTGCCACTGTGGGCACTCCTGTAACCCTCAAGGGTGGCAGCAACGCTTACAATACTACGCTAATCAGTAAAAACAACACTGTCATCGCCAATGACGGCGCAAATTACACCATCAGCGGCAACGACATCACCTTTTTGACCGAAGGTGCCTACCTTGTTGTAGTGGAGAACATCGGGTCCGGCGGCTCTCACACTGTAAACAACTACGTCACCGTAGTGGACGGCTACGCCGCCCAGCAGATTGACATCACCTTAGACACCAAGGGCAGCGCGGACTCCACCGTCTTCTCCCTGAGTGCCTCCTACGGACAGCCCTTTGACGTCGATTGGGGTGATGGCACTACGGAAACCTACTACGGCACGGGCGAAAAAGCACCCATCGGCGTCATCACAGGTATGTCGCCCCTCACCCTGGTGCACAAATATACCACCGCAGGCAGCAAAAACGTGAGTATCACCGCGCCCTTTGGCACACTGCTCACGGCACTTAATGCCAACCACAACGACGGTCACTCCGCCTTCACTGCCTTAGACGTAACCAAAGCCCCCGCCTTGGAACGGCTGCTTTGCGAGAACCACAACCTCACCACCCTCGATGTGCGCAGCAACCTCTGGCTCGGACGCTTGAACTGCGGCTACAACCGCCTCACAACGCTGCAACTCAGCACTGCCACCAACGGCTACCACCGTTTCAGCAGTGCCAGCATTCAGGTGGAATGTCAGAACAACCGCATAGACACCTTAGAGATTGGCGAACGGCACGATATTGATTGTAGTAATAACGCCATCAGCCTGCAAGGGGCGTACAACCTCAAGCAGAAGACACAGGTTGGTGCCGTCATTGGTGACCAAAACAGGTGGTTCAGCGGCGCGGCAGGTGTGCTCATTCCCTTTGTGGATATGGCTGCCACGACTACAACGGTGAAGAACAGCGCGGGTGGCACCATCAATACCGGCTTCACCTACACACAAGGCACAGGCATTACCTTTGATGCGGATGGCTACTACACCTTGGAATTGGAAGACCCTAGCGTTTCAGGCGGCAAGGTGATATACAACTTCAACGTAGGCATGGGCGCACAGTCCATCACCTTTGACTGGACAGCCACCACCACCGCCAAAACGGTTACGCTGGAGGCGAACGATAGAGATTTCACCGTCGATTGGGGCGATAGCAACACTGAAACCTACACAGGTGAGGGCAGCAGTACGCCCCTCACGCTCTCGCACACCTACGATGTTGAGGGCGACTACACGGTGAGCATTACCGCTGTGGATGGTTCTTGCGCTTTCTATACGCTTGACCTGAGCAACACGGAACTCACAAGCCTCACGCTCTCTGCGCCCCTGCTCACAAGCCTTGACGTGAGCAACAACCACCTCACGCTGTCACAACTCAAAGACATAGAAGCCATAAGAGGAAGTGCCACTTTTACCTACGGGGTGCAAACCCTGCCGCAGATGGTAACAACGGATATAAACATTCCGCACGTGATAGACAACACATACACCAATTCCACCGTGAGCGTGCAGAAAAAGCGGTTTGCAGGTTGGAACGCGGCAGCGGGAGGTGATTACACCTGGACACCAACCAGCAACGAAATTACATTCACCGATGACGGATGGCAATATGAGGTAGCACTACAAAACGCCGCGCTGACTGGTGCGCAGGTGAAACATATCTTTACGGTGGGCACCGTGCCTTCCCCTTCCCTGAAAGTAACCTTCCGCATCACCGACCCGACGGTGCAAAAGCCTAAACTGTATGTCGACATCCCCGCAGGGAAAAGTATCACCGTAGATTACGGCGACGGCATACAAACAGCCACCTTCACGGACAATGGCGCAAACACCTATAATATAACCGACAATATCAGTTACACCGCCGCCGGCACTTACACCATTACCTGCACCACCACCGATATGAACGACCACTTTACGAAGGTGATTATACAAGATTGTAAGGCAAAGGGCATTACCGTGGATGGCAGCACAGAGCCGCAATTGGCAGAGTTAACTATCCAAAACACGGATGCCGATACGCTAAGTTTCGTTGATTGCACAAATTTAACTCACTTGGAATGTACCAACAACCCCTCTCTCGTGGAAGTGAATGGTTTTGCCGCCAGTACAGACTTCCTATCCTCTGGTGATGTTAAATTTGGAGGGAGTATGATGTCAATGCAAACGCAACTTGATTTGACAACGTTCACCAATTCATATCCGCATACTCATCTCATC
>BNTU01000015.1 GCA_025996835.1 Bacteroidia bacterium | reverse complement strand
CGCCGCGCAAAATCGGCATAACCGTCGTCAATCATTTTCTCGGAGACGGGCGGAAAAGAATACAGGAGGTGCCAGATGGAACTACCCGTAAATCCGTTTACCGTGTTTATTCCCAATGCTTTGGCTGCGTGTGCCGTCTGAATCAGATAGTCGGCAGCACGTTTGCGAACGCCTTCCGGTTCGCCATCGCCCCAGATATAATCCGGTAAGATTTCTTTGTGACGAACATCAATATTGTCACAAACCGCCTGACCTATCAAGTGGACGGAAATGGCGTACAAACTCAAATCATACTTTTTCAGTAAATCTTTAATTCCCTGGTAATAAGCAGGGTCGGTATTCCGAACATCCAAATGAGCAGGAATACCCAACTCCAATCCATCGTATCCGAAGGATTTTGCTTTTTCACAAACTGTTTCAAGAGGAAGGTCTCCCCATTGAAGCGTACATAATGTTGCCGAACGTGCCATAATAAATATTGTTTTAAATTGTTATTGTTTATTTTCTAATTATTGAATCCATTTTACCCATTTCTGACTGTCGTCGTATCCTGCTTTTACTATCGTTTCAATAAACTGCATACCGCGAACGCCGTCATCAACCGTCGGGAAATCAAGCCATTCCGGTTTGGGCTGTTGTCCGTTGATTTTTGCTCTCACCGTGTAGGAGAAATTTCGGTAAATATTGGCAAAAGCTTCCACGTAACCTTCGGGGTGTCCGCCCGGTGTGCGGGAATTGTATTTGGTAATATCGCTCACATAACCTGTTCCTATGCGAATTAATTCGGTGGGTCTGTCGAGCCATTTTGCCAATAACGTATTCGGTTCTTGCTCGTGCCATTCCAAACCGCCTTTTTCGCCATAAATGCGGATAGCGATGGCGTTTTCTTCGCCAACAGCAATCTGGGAAGCGAACAATACGCCGGTAGCACCGTTGTCGAAGCGCAACAAGGCGGCACCATCGTCGTCAATAGGTCGTCCGGGCGCGAAGGCTTTGATTTCGGCGCAAACTTCGGTCACTTTCAAGCCGGAAATATATTCAGCCAAATGCCAGGCATGAGTTCCGATGTCGCCCATAGCACCTGCTTTTCCCGAAAGTTTGGGATTGGTGCGCCAACCGGCATTGTTTCCGCCTTCTAATTCGATGCGGGTAGCCAACCAGCCTTGCGGATATTCTACATACACTTTACGCACTTTGCCGATGTCGCCGCGAGCAATGCGTTCTTTGGCTTCTTTCACAGCAGGGAAAGCCGAATAGGTGTGCGTCAATGCCAAAACCAGTCCGGTTTCTTCCACTTTCGCTTTCAACAATTTGGCTTGTTCCAAACTGAAAGTGATGGGTTTGTCCACAACTACATGGAAGCCCCCTTTGAGAGCCAACATAGCCGGCTCAAAATGAAAGGCATTCGGCGTAACGATGGTGACAAAATCCATCCGTTCTTCTTTCGGAAGTTTGACTTCATTTTCAAACATTTCCTGATACGTCTTGTAAATCCGATTTTCGGGGAGAAAATACGATTTCCCCGAAGAAATAGAGATTTCCGGATCAATACTGAAACAACCGCAAACCAATTCGATTTGGTTGTCCATAAAAGCGGCCAAGCGATGAATAGCACCAATAAAGGCGTCACTTCCACCACCAACCATTCCCATTTTAAGTTTTCTGTTCATATCTATTAATTTTTAATTTATTAAATTTTCGGTAATTTCCACGGGCTGCGATATTCTTTCACAAGATATTTGTCCGCTTCGGCATCGTGGAAAGATTTGCCATCCCACGAAAGTTTTTTGCCGGTGCGGTAGGCGATATTTCCCAACTGCGAAAATTTCGCGATGTGCGCACCGATTTCAATGCTGGCATTGCAATTGCGGTCACGCGATTTGATACATTCCAAGTGATTTTTCACATGCAGGTTCAGCCCACCGCCGCCATACGGCTTTTTCAACTCGACGGCTTCCATGCGTAGCCCGTTTACATTTTCGGGAAGCACTTCCCAACCGTCTCGGTTGATAACCAAGGTGCCGTTTTCGCCCACAAATCCCAATCCATGAGTGAGCCCGTACGCACCATCATAAATACCTATGGCATGGTCCCATAATACCGTGAAACCGTCAAAAGTATATATTGTTTGCAGTAAATCCGGTGTCTCACAAGCATCATCGGGATAACCGAACTTCCCGCCCGCAGCCATGATGGAGTTCGGTGTCGTCACATCCATGCCACACAGCGCATAATCAAGCAAATGAACGCCCCAGTCAGTCATCAACCCGCCGGCATAGTCCCAAAACCAACGGAATGTGAAATGGTAGCGATTGGGGTTGAAGGGACGTTTGGGTGCCGGTCCTAACCACATATCATAATCTACGCCTGCCGGAACAGGTCCATCAGGCTTGACCGGTATCGACGGACACCAGCCCTGATAGGAGAACACGCGGACGGTGCGAATCTTGCCCAATTTTCCACTATGGATAAACTTTACGGCATCCTGCCAATGCGGGTCGCTGCGTTGCCATTGTCCCACTTGCACCACGCGATTGTATTTTTGTGCGGCGCGCACCATGATATTACATTCTTCGATGCTGTTGCCGAGCGGTTTTTCACAATAGACATCTTTTCCGCTTTCGCAGGCAGCAACCATCTGAAGACAATGCCAATGGTCGGGAGTACCGATAATCACGACGTCAATATCTTTGTGGTCAATAAGTTTCCGCCAGTCTTTATACAGTTTGGGTGCTTTCCCTGTCTTTTTCTCCACCTCGCTCCCCCGCTTGTCTAAAACGGATTGGTCAATATCCGCCAAGGCGACACATTCGACTTCCGGATTTTGCATGAAGGCTGTCAAATCTCCAAATCCCATGCCGTTGCAGCCTATCAGCCCCACCCGGATTTTGTCGTTAGCACCCACCGAATGAGTTCCGGCTCTTGTCATCAATGGCTGAAATGCCAGCCCGGCCCCCAGAAGGCTCGCTTTTTGAATAAATTCTCTACGTGTTGTCATACATCATATATTTTTATTAGTGAATAAAAAGTAATTCGGCCGCAAAGTTACAAAACTTTTTTCATTCTACAAAACAACTTTTAAGAAATCCAGGGCACGACAAATTTCCCTTTCGTAATTGTACACGGGAATATATGGCTTTTGTAGCCCGTAGGGCTTTCATATCAATAGAAAAATAGCCCCCCCCGAAATCATTTTCTATTGATATGAAAGCCCTACGGGCTATCTACTACTGGGAAAGTAAAGAAGGGAAATTTGTCGTGCACCCCTTCATGATTTTATGTTAAATTTTTAACCGGGCGCATATTTGGTTTACACGAAAAAAGTTTTGCAGATTAAAACATAATTCGTACTTTTGCAACCGCAACCGTCAGTTCGGAACTCACCGTTTCGGAACTGCAAAAAAAAATATTTGAATTATGAAGTTTTATAACAGAGAAGACGAGATGGCAAGGCTGCACAAAGTTCAGGCGCAATCGCTTGAAAACGCGCAATTTACAGTTATTACTGGCAGACGGCGCGTGGGCAAAACGCAACTTTTGCTGAATGCCACAGAAGGCGTGCCGACACTTTATTTTTTCGTTTCTCGCAAAGCGGAAACTTATCTTTGCGAAGATTTTCAGCAGGAAATCGCCGAAAAACTGCAAATTCCACTGATGGGAAATGTGCGGAATTTCAGTCAGTTGTTCAAATTTTTGATGCAACTGTCCGCCACACGCCCTTTTAACCTGATTATCGACGAATTTCAAGAGTTTTTGAATATCAATCCGTCTGTTTTCAGCGATATGCAGCGCGATTGGGACACGCTAAAAACCGCGAGCAAAATCAATTTGTTTGTTTGCGGCTCGGTTTATTCGCTGATGCACAGGATTTTTGAGGATTACAATGCGCCGCTTTATGGTCGTGCTACCAATTTTTTGCGGTTAAAGCCGTTCAAAGTGTCGGTTTTGAAAGAAATTTTGGCGGAAAACAACCCAAAATTTTCGTCGGAAGATTTGTTGGCTTTGTATGCTTTCACAGGCGGCGTGGCAAAATACGTTCAACTTTTTGTAGATAATAAAGCATTGACACTCAAAAAAATGCTTGATTTGATGCTCAAAGAAGATTCGTTTTTTATTGCCGATGGGAAAAGTATGCTGATAGAAGAATTTGGCAAGGATTACGCCATTTATTTTACAATTTTAGCGGCGATTGCGCGCGGCGAAAATACCCGCGCAAAAATTGAAACCGTTGTTGGAAAAGAAGTGGGCGGCTACCTCACACGCATGGACCACGATTATGGTTTGCTCGCGAAATCAACACCGATTTTTGCCAAATCGGAAACAAAAAATATGCGCTATGTGATTGAAGATAATTTCTTAACATTTTGGTTTCGATTTATTTACAAGTATAGTCATATTATTGAAATTCAGCAATATGACGAATTGCGAAAAATTATTGAACGCGATTATGCCACTTTTAGCGGCAAAGTGTTGGAAAAATATTTCCGCGAAAAAATTATTGAACAGGGCGGAATCACCAAGATTGGCGGTTTTTGGGACAAAAGCGGTGAAAACGAAATTGATTTAGTTGTTGTCAACGAAACCAAGAAAACGGCGCAAATCGTTGAAATCAAACGCAATGAAAAGCATATCCGTTACAATGTTTTGAAAGAAAAAACTGCAGCAATGCTTGTGCAGACAGGTGAATTGAAAAATTACGAAGTCGAATGCAAAGGGCTGTCGATGGCGGATATGTAACTTTTCAAAGGGAAATTTGTCGTGCACCCTTTTTATCGTTGATTCTTAATTATCTTTTCAAGTGTTGCAGTATTGTAAAGCGGCATATTTATCACTTTTTCGTTTTTTTTATATGGCAACGCTGAAATTTTAACACCGAGCGACGAGTTGTGGTCTTTCATAAATTCTTTAAATGAATTGGCAGAAAGATTTGTACCCGATTTTACTTCAATCGGAACAACGCCCTGCTCATTTTCGCTGATAAAATCAATTTCCTGCTTGGCATCTTCGCGCGACCAATAAAACAAAGTCGGTAACTCGTTTGCAATAAGTTCCTGACAGACAAACTGTTCGCCCATTGCACCGTTAAATTCGGTATAAATAGAATCGTCTTCTACGATATGACGTGGCAAAGTGCCTGTCAGTGCTCCCAGAAGTCCTAAATCGCTCAAAAACAGTTTGAAAGCACCGAAATCTTCGTAAAATTTCAGTGGCGATTTTGGTGTGGAAACGCGATTTATTTTATGAATCATAGAAGAGTCCAAAAGCCATTGAATGGTTGTTTCAAAATCGCGTGCGCGTGCGCCCTGTCGTACAGCACCGTAGATAAATTTCTTGTTTTCGTGGGCAATTTGTTGAGGTATTGACTTCCACAACATTCTAATTTTTGTTGCCAAAAGCGGCGTTGCATATTTTGCAAAATCGAGGTCGTAATCCTTCAAAATTTTATTTTGAATTTCCCTCACTCTCACAAAATCTTTGCTTTCGGCATACTCGGCAACCACTTCGGGCATTCCTCCAACAAAAAAATACTGTTTCAAATATCGGTCAAGTTTTTCGTGGAAAACGCCTGTTTTTTCAGGTTCTTGATTTAGTAAAATCTCGGCAAGCTGTTCTTCGTCTATTGCTTGCAAAAATTCCGTGAAAGTCATCGGATACAACTGCAAATTATCCACTTTGCCCACAGGAAACGACGAATTGCCGTGCATAGCAATCCCCAAAGCTGACCCTGAAGCAATTAAATAAAGTTCGGGCATCTGTTCCTGAAAAAATTTCAGTGCAGTAAGTGCGTTTGGCACTGCCTGTACTTCATCGAAAATTAGCAACGTGTCGGCAGTAATTGTTTCGCCGCTTTCGGCTTGCAGAAACGGTAACAGGTCTTTTGGTGCGAGCGAGCCGTCAAAAAGTTTGCGCATATTTTCGTTTTTTTCAAACATAATATACGCCGTATTTTTGAACTGCGTTCTGCCAAATTCCTGTATCGCCCAAGTTTTACCCACCTGCCTTGCACCTGTCAAAATTAACGGCTTGCGATTGCTCGAGTTTTTCCAGATTTCTAATTTATTAAGTATCTCTCTTTTCATGTTTTGCACATTTTCGCCCATTATTCGACCGCAAAATTACACATTTTCGCCGATATTTCAAAATAAAACCGCACGTTTTTGCTGCTTTTCTGTGTTTTGGAACGTAAATTCAACCAATAGCACCTGAAAAAAGATTTTCTTCATAATTATTTATCTTCCCGCTCGCTGATATTTTTAAAAAGTTCAAATTCTGCCGGGTCGTAGGGTGTTCCGTCGTTGCGCATAAGGTCGTGCATCCATGGGTCGCCTTTTGGATTGGCGGCGGTGGAACTCCACTCGAAATTTGTCTGTATCCGTCCGTTGACTAATCCCCAGAGATAACCGCCGACATTTTTCTCCTTCAACACCGGTAATACCAGAACAGCGGTGCATTTATTCACTCGGTGCATCCATTCTGTACAAATAACAGGTCTTCCATATTCGGAACAAAGTTTAATCACGTTCTCAAAGGTTTCTTTTTTACTGTAACTATGAAACGAAACGACATCGGAAAGTTGCATCATTCTCTTTGAAAGTGGGTGTTTAAAGTCCCTCCACGCACTCACCGTCAGCGGTTGGCGCGGCTTTAATTCACGTGCCCAGACAAAGGCTTGCTCCATCAACGGATGTGTGTCTTTTTTGCCAAAACCGTCTGCGTTATGCGCCTCGTTGTAAAGGTCCCAGACGATAATCCGTTTGTCCTTTCCAAAATACCCCACTATTCCTTGAACATACGCCTTTAATTTCGGAAAAGAGGCCGTATCGTCCCGCAATGCAAGTGGCGGACTTGAAACCCATCCTTTCAAACTAACGTAAGGCTCAGGTTCGGGCTGCTTACCAACTGTGGCGATGCCGCCCGAAAAATTGCAGTCATCAAAGAGTACCGGCATCACGGAGATACCGTGTTTGGCGGCAATACCGAGGAACTGCTCAAAGCGTTTTATATACCCTTTAGCATCGGCTTCCCACACGACATAGTTCAGGAAAACACGGACGGAATTGATGCCCCATTTCTTTGCCCAGCCCAGTTCGCGGTCAATGGTGACGGGGTCGAAAGTTTCCGCCTGCCACATTTCCACATCATTGACGGCTGTACTCGGAACGTAGTTGCAGCCAAGTATCCAAGCCTGCTTTTTGTACCACTTATTCGCTTTTTCTACACTCCATTGACCTTTCTCCTGACTGAAAACCATGTTGCTCATTAGAATGGCAACGCAAAACAAAACTATTTTCTTCATGATTATTTATTTTTCTGCTCGCTGATATTTTTAAAGAGTTCAAATTCTGCCGGGTCGTAGGATGTTCCATCCTTGTGCATCAGGTCATGTTTCCATGGCTCGCTTTTCGGATTGGCGGCGGTGGAACCCCACTCGAAGTTTGTCTGTGTTCGTCCGTTGACTAATCCCCAGAGATAGCCGCCGACATTCTTCTCCTTCAATACCGGCAGTATGGAAGTAGCTACGCAACCACCCGGTCGGCTCATCCATTCCGTACAAATAATCGGTCTGCCGTATTCGGAACAAATCTTAATCTTGTTTTCCATCCATTTTTTGGTATCGTAGCTGTGAAAGGATGCGACGTCGGAAAGTTGGAGCATTCTCTTCTGCACGGGATGGTCAAAGTTCGCCCATGCACTCACCGTGAGCGGTTGGCTCGGCTTTAATTCACGCACCCACACAAAAGTTTGCTCCATCAAAGGATGTGTTTCGCCTTGAGGCTCAAAATTGAAATTGTTATACGGCTCGTTGTAAAGGTCCCATGCGATAATCCGTTTATCTTTCCTAAAAGGTTTCACCATTCCCTGGACATACGCCTTTAACTTCGGAAAAGAGGCAGGGTCGTCCCGTACCGCTCTTGGTGGACTTGAAACCCATCCCCCCATAACAATACCCGGCTCCGGCTCGGGCTGCTTACCAAGTGTGGCGATGCCGCCCGAAAAATTGCAGTCATCAAAGAGTACCGGCATCACGGAGATTCCGTGTTTGGCGGCAATGCCAAGGAACTGCTCAAAGCGTTTTATGTATCCTTTGGCATCGGCTTCCCAAACGACATAGTTCAGGAAAACGCGGACGGAATTGATACCCCATTTCTTTGCCCAGCCCAATTCGCGGTCAATGGTTGCGGGGTCGAAAGTTTCCGCCTGCCAGAACTCCACATCATTGACGGCGGTACTCGGAACATAGTTGCAGCCAAGTATCCAAGCCTGCTGTTTGTACCACTTATTCGCCTTTTCTACACTCCATTGACCTTTCTCCTGACTGAAAGCCATGCTGCTCATTAAGATGGCAACGCAACACAAAACTGTTTTCTTCATACTTTTTATTTGTTTATTTATTTTTTTGCAAAAGTACGCAAATTATTTATATTAGTCCCTATATGCGCCCCACAATGACATTTCGGCAATAGCCACATAATCATTTGCTACCGGGGTTATAAACGTTGCAAAATTGTTGATGGTTTTGAACCGTATGTACCTAACCGGGTCGGCTGCATTCGGAGTTGCTGCGGAAGGCACTATGTCATATACCTGATGGTATCTGAAATAGTCTTCATCATCGGCAGTAACCGTTCCCACACTGCCGTCCGGTTCATATCCCGAAGGTTTGTGCGCCTCCCATGTGCCCAACAGAACCCAGTTAACCCAACCTCCGTCAGAGTCGGGATTGTTGGAACCCCAGAGTTCAAATTCACGGGGAGACATCCAAGTATATCTATCACCACTATTAGTATTTGGCCATAATTGCATGCGGCTGAGAGACGCTTTATAGCCCAAATCAATGGTAAAATGCTGAGGCATGGGAACGTTATTGGATGCATAACTACTATTTTGATTACTCGGAGCTTCTATCCCATCCCAGAGGTTTCCAAGACTCCACCCACCGGTAGTAACCCCCCCGGCACCTATCCAACTATCACCGGGTAATGGTTCAACTGCCCAACTGCTTTTCGTTAATGGCAGCTCTGTCGGGAAACTGTTTACATCTGTTACCAGAAACGTATCGATGGCTCTTGTAGTGGGGCGATAGCGCGTTTCCGTAGTAAACTCACTTCCAATTTGATAGTCCGTCAAACTGGTGAGCAGTGCATCCGCGGGAACAGTTTCTTCTTGCGGGTTTCCTGATGAGTCGAGGTACTTTAGGACAAAACTGACTGCCGCAGGATTGGCAGGTCCCCACGTTAATTCCGCTCGGTCAGGGAAGAAAGAATAACCTGTAAAAGCCCGAGAAGACAGCGTACTTTGATAATTCGCTCCGTAGGCTTGTCCGATTACTTCCACAGGGACAGACACATTACCATCCGCATCGTATGTTTTGACATAAAATGTATAGGTATCTTCTGTCAGGTTGTTAATATCAACACTGACAATATTGTCGGTGGCGGCAATGTCAATATTGACGCTATCGGTATAATTATTCCAATATACCTGTGCTTTCACTACTTTGGGGTCAGTGCCCTTGAGCCATTGGAGCCTCACTCTGTTTCGTCCTTCCAAAACGGTCAGTGCCTCCGCTTTTTGAGGATAAGTGATGCCGTTAGGGACGACAAACTCTTTGTAAGTTTCGTCCACGTCACCGCATGCGGAAAAATATACCGCACTAAAAATCGCTACTAATGAATATGTTATCTTTTTCATCTTTGTTTATTTTTTTATTTTTTTTATTTTTAATTGTCTCTTAATTGTCCATAAAGGGTCAATTCATCAATACATATATATCCCTGTGTTAGCGGAGTCAAGTAAGTGTCAAAGGTCGAAAGTGTACGGAAACGTATATGAGTGACTGTTGGCCAAGGCTCAGGCGTTAAAGCGTTGGGCTCCAAATCAAAACTGCCTCCTGATATGGCATAATCTAAGTCTTCTTGTGTAATGGGTCCCACGTCTCTTCCTGAGCCATACCCCGACGGCTTGAAATATTCCCAGCGTCCGAGCAGATGCCAGTTGTCAAAACTTCCATTCGCAGGTGGATTATCCGAGCCATAGAGTTCAAAGATGCGAGGACAAAGACCGGCATAGTTTTCATAATTTTGTCGGGGAACCAATGCAAAACGGGATATTGCAACGCTGCGTCCCAAATCTATGGTGAAATGCTGCGGCATGGGAGTGGTGGCTGTCGTTGCAAACTCATGCAAATATCCAATCTGACCATCCCATAAATGCTCAATCCTAAAAATATTATAATTGCCCTCAGCAGGGTCATAAGAATCACCGGGCAACATTCCGTTTGTCCACACATCCTTTGGTATCTCTATTTCTTCCAAAGGAATCAAGCGTTCACTCACGATAGCAGATTGATTGAGCCATCGGTCTCTCACATAAACCCCGTATTTATGTTCTTTGAAGGCTACGTTTCTTGCGGTAAAAAATCCTGAATCGGCTCCTGCATAGAATGTCTGTACCGGCTCCGGCTCCCAGGTACCTGTCGAATCCACCATCACCACAAAAGAGAGATTGGCTTGCGCCGGATTTTTGAACGTCAATTTTATCCCGCCCCAAGTAGCATCCAGTTGCACCTGCGCGGCAAGAACAGACGGCGTTTCCGGCGTGATTTGTACGGGAGTGGGGGACGATAACTTTTCGTTTCTTCCAACACTGTACAATGTCACCTCATGCGGATTGGTATCGCCAAAACCCTCCACACTCAATTCATCTACATACAAGGAGGCTTTTGTCTCCACGGTCTCGCCGTTGCGCTCATAAACGGCTTTCACACCCAACAGATTTTTGTCATTGGGGAGCGTGTAGCGGATGATGGCACCACCACTCGTATTCACAACTTCGCGGACGGTAATCGGCGCAGGCGCAGGCGAATCGTCCGACACTTCTTCCTGACAACCATACCCCAAGGCACCCATCAGGAACACACTTAAAATAATTCTTTTCGTCTTCATAATTTTTTAATTTTTTAATTTATAATTTTTTTCTGTCTGAATCTTGATTTACAGGATTTTAGGATTTTCAGGATTTTGATTCAATTATTTGCATCCTGTTCATCCTTTAATCCTGTAAATCAAGATTCAGACAATCTACCATCCGATGTTTTGCACCAGATTGGGATTTTTTTCAATATCTTCTGTCTTTATGGGCCAGAAATAATCCTTTTGAGCAAATTTTTGTTGCCACAGTGCGACCCGTTTATAAAATTTTTCGGGGTCACTTTCATCGAGTTTGTATCCTTCAACGAGTTTGTTGTTATATTCGTTGGGCGCTTCTTTCCATCGCCTCAAATCCCAGAAACGTTGTGATTCGAAGGCTAATTCTATCAGGCGCTCGCGGTGAATAATCTGCCTCATACCGTTTGGCGTACTGTATTTCGGTTGTGAGGTATAGGTATCCCACGAATATTTTACGCCTTTCAATCCATTTTTCTCCCGCACTGCGTCGATATAATGGAATAAATCGGTGCTATTGGGTCCGTTGGGTCCTTCGGCTTCGTTAATGGCTTCTGCATACAGGAGGTAGAGGTCAGCCAAACGCAGAATAGGCCAGGGATAAAATGTAGCGGTGTAGTTGTTCAACGCGCCTTGTACACTTTCGAAATGAACCAATTTTTTTATGTAGTATCCGGTCACAGGTCCGCGTGACGCAACCGTAAGCTGCTGACCGCCCCCTTGCCGACCTGCTACATAGTACTGGGTGCTCGGCTCATTGTCGTATCTTCCCTGTCCATACCACATTCCGCCGTCAAAACCGAGTGAGGCATAGAAACGAGGTTCTCTATCGAAATGCAGTTGTATCGTTTCATAACCATTTTTGATGTAATACTTTTCCGGACCTGCACTTGTTCCTGTCCGAAGGTCATTCGGGTTCAATGCCGCCCAATTAATGTCCTCTTCAATCGGGACACCGTTGCTGGTATAAAACATCTCTGCTATTTTCACAGGCGGTTGAAATAACGGGTTTAGAAGGGTTTGGTCTGGCCATCTACCTTTATCCACAGGGGCGGTGGCGGATATCTGAACTAATCTGTTATCAATCGGTCGGGTGAGGGTATTTGCCCAGATAATTTCGCTGTTCCATTTCTCGGTAACGGTATTGCGAATGGTCAGTTCCTGTTTGATGGTGTCTGACACAACGCGGTTGCCGTTGTATTGGTACAGACTGACTTCAGGCGGACAAATCGCTAAAGCCTCTTTACAAGCAGCCACTGCCCGTTCCCATTTGCTAATATCCTCAGTGGGGTTAAACAGTTTGGTGCCGTCGCGGTTGGCAAGCGTAGCCTGCTCGTTGTTTCCGTTGAACAGCGGACTGGCAGCCGTGACTAAGACTTTGGCTTTCAGCGTGGCGGCAATCAACTTGGTGGCACGTCCCAGTTCTCTGGTGGGATTAATTCTCGCCGCGGGAAGCTTAGCAACTGCCGTATCCAACAATTGCACAATATAATCCACACAATCATCCACCGGCTCACGCGATACCCTGATTTCTGATGAAGGAGCGTCTATGGACAGATTTTCCTTCACCAAAGGGATAGGTCCATAGCAGCGCAGCAAATAAAAATGATAATACGCTTTCAGGAAATTCACCTCGCCTTCCCATTCTATTCTTTCCGGTGCCGGCAAATCGGGTACGGAAGCAATATTTTCCAGAAAGATGTTGCAGACTCGCAAGCCCTTATACAGATGGTCCCAATAGTTCACCAAGGGCGAGTTTGCATTTTGATAGCCCCTTGCAATACCCACCACCACATCGTTCATAAAATTGGGCTGGGCACCATAGACCGACCAGATTTCATCGCCACCCAGTATGGCAGGGTCGCCGGTGATGGTTCCATCTAAAGGCATGTAGGAGTAGCAGGTATAAAGATACTTCTCGGCTTCCGACCGCATGGCAAAGGCATTCTCCAATGTGGCAAGGTCGCCTTCAGGCACTACATCCAGATAGTCGTTGCAGGATGGCAGGAGGAATATCAGAAGGAACATCAGTGTACAGACGTGGCACGCCACGTCTCTACTAATATATTTTATTATTGTTTTCATTGTCATATTTATTTATTATATTATTAATCTTGATAATCTTTTTAATCTTGAAAAAATCGTGGTTCAGACATTAATTAAACATAAGATTCAGTCCGACATTGAACACCCGTTGGATAGGATATCCCAATCCTTCGCCTGCCATTTCCACATCCCATAGTTTGAATTTGCTGAACAGCAACAGGTTGACACCGCTTACATAAAGCCGTAAATTGCCTACATGTAATTTCTCCTGCCATTTGCCCGGAATGGTATAGCCGATTTCCGCCTGTTTGAGGCGAATAAAAGAGCCGTCGCGCATAAACCAGGTGCTTGGCTGGGTATTGTTATTGTTCAAGTAATTACTGAATCGGGGCCAAACAGCATACATGTTCTGATTGCTTTCGCTCCAGTGGCTGTCGGCGTACGCTTTCAGCAATTGTGAGTCGTTCACGAAAGGTGCTGTTCCCCGTATCGTGCCACCATCGTCCCAACTCGAAGGGTCTATCCAGAACGACTCTCTGGCGGCACCTTGGAAAAAGAACGAAGCATCAAAACCTTTGTAGCCTGCCGAAAAACCAAATCCGTAAACAATTTCAGGCACCTTAGGATAACCGAGTGGAACCATGTCGGCTGTCGTTATTTTGCCGTCCTTATTCACATCGGTATATTTAATATCGCCGCCGCCATAAGGACTGCCAAAATCCTGGGAAGGCGAATTACGCGCTTCCGCATCGTCCATAAACAGGCGCTCGGCAATGTATCCCCAATTTTGTTGCAGCGACCGTCCTACATTGGTACGCCAATATTCCGGGTACTCCGGTTCTTCATATACCTCATACTTGCTGGTGGCATACGTGAAATTAGCCCGTGCCGCTGTCCAGAAGTCTTTGTTCCACGATTGCTGGTATTCCGCGGTCAAGTCAACCCCTTTTCCCGAAGCCTCGCCTATGTTGGCGCGCACAGGGTCTGTCACCGTCAATCCCATGGTAGAGGTTATATCCATTCTGTCCATCAGGATGTTTTTGCGATATTCGGTGAAATATTCCGCAATAATATTGACCTTGTTCCACAAACCCACTTCGACGGCATAATTTTGTTTTAATGCCGTTTCCCAGGTAATATTATCGCTGGCATATCTGCTAATGGTGAAACCATTCAGGAATTCATCCGCATTCGTTCCAAAATAACTTCTTCTGCTCGCATCTTCCGGCACCACCTTCGACAGATAAAAGAAACGGTCTGAGGCTGTCCCAATTCGGTCGTTTCCGACCAAGCCTAATGAATAACGCAGTTTGAGGTTATTGACAGTAGGTTGCAGATTTTCCCAAAAGGCTTCGTTGGCAATATTCCACGCGACGCCCGCCGATGGGAAGAAGCCAAAGCGATGGTTGGCGGCGAAACGTTCGGAGCCGTTGTACCCAAAGTTAAATTCGCTAAAATAACGTCCGCCGTAAGAATAGGTGGCGCGTCCGGACAGTCCGGCATTGCGGGAAGGCAACGACTCCTGAATCTGTCCTCCTGCGTTGGCGTTGAGAAATTCTCTCGTCGTGAGTACCAACAAACCGCTGACGCTGTGTTGTTTGGCAAACGTGCGACTATAATTGAGTACGGTTTCAGAATATAAAGTGGACTCCACCGTTGGGCGACTTTCGACCAAGTCCAAGTATTCTGTCCCCTTGCCTGTTCCGCTGTCCGGGTTGGTACGGATTAAAGAATAGGTACCCGTTTGCTGGTCGGAACTTGCTACCTGATACCAGAACGGGCTGTACTGCCGCTTTACATTGAATGAAGCCAGTCGCGAGACGTTCAGCATCGCCCGGATAGACAATCCTTCGGTGATGAATTTTAAATCCTGCTTGGCTTCAACCTGCGCCAACATCTGCGACCGCGACTCGTTCATATAGCCCTTCACCATTTCGGCGTATGGATTCATGTACAAACCGTCTTTGTTTCCAAACATGATATGTTTAATATGCGAGTGTTCGTCGTCAACCGGAAAATAAGCCGGGAACAGAACAGGATTGGCGTGTACTACCTTATTATATACGGCAGCACCGCCATCCAGAGGACCGGTATAATCGTCGAAATTGCCACTCAAACGGACAGCCAACTCGGTGGTTTTAGTAACATTGATGTTCACATTGGCACGCAGGGTGTAATTTCTGAAATTGACATTGTTGTCGAAACTGTTCCGCTTATCCACTATCAGGTTTCCATTGTCCTGACTGAAGGAGCCGGCCACATAATAACGTGCCACACCACCACCACCGCTCACACTCAGATTTGCCCTCTGGTTCGTGGAATAATCCTTGAACAGCATTTTTCGCCAGTCATTGGCAGGATAGAGTAGGGGATATTTACCGGCAGCCGTGTTGTCGATTTTTGACTGTCCGTAGGGCAGTCTTTCTAAGGGATTGCGTGTTAATACGGCTTCATTGTGCATATTCATATAGGTGACAGGGTCGGCAAACTCGATGTTGCGGGTGGGTGACGAAAAAGAATTTTCCACGCGGACGGAAATCTTCGCCGGACCTTCCTTGCCCTGTTTGGTGGTGACGAAAATAACGCCGTTTGCACCGCGTGCGCCATACAGAGCCGTTGCGGTAGCATCCTTCATGATGGAGAAACTCTCGATGTCATCCGGCTGCAACCGCGCCAAGTCGGTCGTGGTCAGTTCCACATTGTCAATCAGTATCAACGGGTTGGTGTTGGCACCAAAGGTGGTGATACCGCGCACAAAGAAATCGGCATTGTCCTTGCCCGGCTCGCCGCTTCGCTGATAAGCGATAACGCCTGCCATCTGTCCCGCCAAAGCCGTAGTAAGGTTGCTGCTGGGCACCTTCAGGTCCTTAACGTTGATAGTAGTGATGGAGCCTACCACACTCTCTTTCTTCTGCTTGCCGAACGCCACGATGGTCACTTCGTCCAGTTCGTTGGCTTGCGGCTTGAGCGGAATCACAAAATTCGCCTTGTCACCCACCGTCACAGTGTAGGTGTCATAGCCCAAAAAAGAAACTTCCAAAACATCCGTCGGCAAAACGTCTATTTTGAATGAACCATCCATGTCGGTTACAACTCCACGAGTGCTCCCTTTGATGGTGATGGTGGAACCGGGGATTCCATCTCCGGCTTCGTCGTACACGAAACCGGTAATGGTCTTCGTCCCTGACGAGGGAATCGCCACCTCGATAATCTGCGGCGACTCTTGAGGCGCCTCATGCGCTGCTTCAGCGCAAATTCTTTGCCCCCCCCCCCCCAAGAGGATGCTACTTAACAGCAAACCTTTTACAAAGTTTGCAAACTTTTTGTTTTTACGTTTTTTCTTCATAAATCTAAATTTTAATGTGTACCAAAATTTTTTGTGAATTGCCACCATGACAACTCGGCGGCAAAGATAGCGAATGTTTTTGAATTGACAATGGATTTTGAAAAGTTTAACCTTTTTTAACACACCAAATTTACCCGCCATACGAGTGCATGCCTGCCAGGTAATAATTCACACCGAAGTAGGTCATCAGGACACATGCAAAGGCGATGACAGTCAGCAAGTTGAAGATGCGCGGGTTGTTCCATTTCTCTACCAGTCGCAGGTGGACGACTACGGCATAGACCAACACGGTAATCAACGCCCAGGTTTCTTTCGGGTCCCAGCCCCAATAGCGTCCCCACGATTCGTTAGCCCATATCGCACCGAGAAAAGTGCCGATGGTCATCAAAGCCAATCCTGCCCACAGTGCCAGTTCGTTGATGATGGTCAGTTCCTGCACACGCGCCGTTAGTAAGAGATTTTTTCCTTTCCGGTTGATACTTATCAGGACAAGGTTGGTTAGCCCCAGCAGGAAACAAAGTCCGAAAAATCCATAAGCGGCCACGATTATCGCAACGTGGAGCATCAGCCAGGGCGATTTGAGTACGGGAACTAAGGGGCTGATTTGCGGGTCCATCCAATTCAGTCCCGACACAAAAAGGATAATTCCCCCGAACAGTGTTGCCAGCGCAAAGGTGATGGCACTTCGACGGGCGAAAAGCAATCCTGCAAAAACGGTGATACACGCCACATAAACCATAGTTTCGTAGGCGTTGCTGAAAGGGGCGTAACCGGCTATGTACCAGCGAAGTCCGATTCCTGATAAATGATAGAGCAACCCGCAGAGAATAACAACAAAAAGCAAGCGGATGCTTCCCGCCAGCCACCGTTTCCTTTTGAACAGGGAGATAAACGAGAGAAGGAGCAGGATGCCACCAAAAATCAGATAAAGTTTTTTGCATGAGCGGAATATGTTCAGTTGGTTGTACAACAGTTCCGTTTGTAATTTGGTGTTGTCGATGTGCAAAGTGGAGTTCGTTTCCTGAAAATCGCGGATAGATGCAAGCATTTCATTGGCTGCTGTCCAATTGTTGTCGCCGGTGTTTACTGTTTTCCGTACATTTTCAATGTACAGGTCTAATAAACTTTCGGTCGAATCGGTATCGGAAACATGCCATTTGTGGTCTTTGTCGCCGGCTTGCGGAAAGAGATTCAGCATCCGACCATTCGTCAACTGGAAGAAAATATTGATTTGCTCATCTAATTTAATCAGGTCTTTGTCGAATTTGTTCCGTTCGGAAGGCGGCTTGGCGAACACCTCTTCCAAGTCGTCTTGCAATTTGTAGCGACCATGCTTGTCAAATGCCTCAATATAAGCGCATTGTTTGGGGGTAAGATTATAGATGACAGCAATTTCCTTATTTTTATATGTGATTAGGGGAACGTGCATCCATTTTTCGGGAAAAGCGAGCAGACTCAAAAGGAACTGGTCGGGATTGAGATTGTCGAATTTTTCTGCGTGGTGCAGTTTCCGAAGTGCTTCGGATGCGAACGTATTGACCGGTTCCAAGCGTCCGTCAATGGATTGCAGTGGCAATTGACCGAATGCGGCAGCGTGGGCAGCATCCACTTTATATGCCTGTGTCTGTGCTTGGATGGTACAAGGCAAGAGCAGGAGTAGCAAACCGGTGAGCAATGATTTGGATGTTTCCTGTAACTGTTTGAGTTCGCGAATCAAGCGGCGGAAGCGGGTTTCTTTGCCGATGAAACAGAGGATAAAACCAAGTGCCAGCAAGGCATAACCGGTGTAAGTGACGGTGCGTCCGGCGACATCCCGATTGACGGACAGGATTGTGCCTTTTTCGTCCTTGTCGTATGAAGCCTGAAACAGACGGTAGCCTTTCAAATCAAGTACCCGATTCATGGAAATTCTTTTCTCGAAAGTTTCCTTGCCGTCCTGAATCCGAACATGACTTTCAAAACCGGAAGGGCTGGCAGAGCCGGGGTAACGACTGAGGGTAAATTTGAGCAAGTTCAATTGGAAAGGCAGTTGGTGCTCGGTGTCGCCTTTATTGGTGCGAACAAGCATCACATCGACCGTTTCGCCTTCCCGCAGGTGAATCATGCCTTCTTTTCCGAACAAATGGGTAGTCAGCGCACCTGCCAGAATGACTATCAGTGCACCGTGGATGACAACGAAACCGACTTTGCCTTTTCTGAAAAGCCCGTGTTTGAGCGATGAAAGGATGAAATTAACAATCAAAAGGAGCTGCAGAAGAATAAAAACGGGGGAGTAATAAATAAGAAGTTTTGCCAATTCCGTTCCCCAGTATTTTTCTATAAAAGTGGCTATCGCCAAACTCAGGGCATAAACCACGAGTAAGACGATAGCCGTTTTATGAGAAAACATCATGCTTTTTCCCATTGCTCGCGCAATAATTGTACTGACGCGGGGACGATGATTTCCTTATCTCCCTGGCACCCACATTCATAACTTACGTAATTGCCGTAGTTAAGTGCTTTCAAGGCAGAGAATCCTTCGACGTAATTATCTGCTTCTCCGTCTTCACTCGGCATACTGCGGCGTTTGCGGCTTGCAATATGCACGTGTTGCAGGTATTTGCCGGCAGAAATGAATGCGCCTTTATCGGAAGCTTCTTCAAATGTCATGTGCCAGAAATCGCCCATACATTGGATGCCGGGGTTGTTGATGTCGCGACAAATAGATGCGGCATCGGCTACCTGACGTAAAAAGAACGCTTCGCCACGATTCAAAGGCTCCAAGATGACGCATGTGCCGTGCTCTTTGGCATAATCACCCAATAAATTGAGTTCTTTGCAAAGAAAATCACGCGTTTCCTGTGTATGCGGCATAGCCGGTTTTTGACCATTGAAACCCGGTACGAGAATAACGCCTGTTGAGCCGAGTTCACCTGCTGCGGCAAGTATAGATTTCATCGAATCAATACACTCTTTTCGAACCGCTTCGTCGGTAGAAAGGATAAAACCGCTGAATCCGGCGCAAATGGCACTAATCTTTATATTCCGTCCTTTCAGAGCGTCTTGAAATTCTTTCACCCGTCCGGCAAGACCGCGACCACCCGGTTCAAGACCTACGATGCCTAATTTTTCCATGAAGTCCAGTCTGTCCTTTAAAGTTTCGCCGGGGGCGGTACCTTCCTGGAAAGAGAGCTTCAGCTCAACGTTGGATTTCTTCTGCTTTCCTTCTCCTTGACAAGAGCTGAGTAAAGCAGGGCTTCCCATACCGATAGCACCGCCTGCGAGTACAGTGCCGGACAGTGATGTTTTTAAAAAATTTCTTCTGTTCATTTCCATAACTATTTATTTATTAAGCTTTTCCGGGAACAGGAACAACATACCCTTTCATATCCATCTTTTTCTTCAAATCCAAATCGGCGGGCATACGGTCTTGCGAAGAAGCCGAAATCTGGTCCCAGGTAACTGCCGAGCCGGTATAAGCCGATTCGCGTCCCATAACGGCAGCCAAGGTAGAAACACCCAGGTCGGTAGCCATATCAATGGTTTTGTTGGCACGGATATGATTAACCCAGTTTACATGTTCCAAGACGTAGGGGTTGCTTTGCTGGAATTGTTGCTTTTGCGCTTCCCAGTCGTATTTCCATATTACGTTACCGGCTAAGTCTTTGATAACATGTCCGTCGGCAGATGTCCAAGAGCCTTTTGTGCCCTGGATAAATTCGCTGATATTATCTTGACAACCGGAAATCTGGCGGCACATACTGTGTACATGTATGCCATTTTCCATGGTGAAATCCACACTGAAATTATCAAACTGGTCACCTGTAACGCGACGTTGACGCGAACCGAAAGCAACGGCACTGACGGGTTTTACGCCTCCGCTGAACCAGGTAAATACGTCGATGTTGTGTACATGTTGTTCCACGATATGGTCGCCCGAAAGCCATGTCCAGTTCACCCAGTCACGAATCATCCACTCGGCATCGCTCCAATCTTTCTGCCGGTTCTTGTACCAGAGTTGACCACCGTTCCAATAAACCGTAGCACCGGTGATTTCGCCGATGTATCCTTCCATGATTTTTTTGTACGATTCAACGTAACACCTATCGTGATGACGTTGGTTACCGGTTATTACGGCTAAGTTTTTAGCGGTAGCCTGTTTGGCAGACGCGATAATTGAGCGGTAACCCGCAGGGTCAACGGCAACCGGTTTTTCGAGGAAAGCGTGTTTGCCTTTTTCCACCGCATACTTAAAATGTTCGGGGCGGAAATTAGGCGGAGTCGCGATAATGACCATGTCCACACCGCTGTCTATCAATTGCTTGTAGGCGTCCAAACCGATAAAGCGCTTGTTGGCGGGGATGTCAATGTTCTTTTTCTCTTTCAGTTGTTTCGCCGCGTCTTCCACGCGGTCAACGAAAGTGTCTGCCAATGCGGTGATAGTCACACCATTGGCTGCATTCAAAAAGTCAAACGCTGCACCCGTACCACGTCCGCCGCATCCGATGAGACCGGCTTTCAATTCGCGCCCGTCTGCTGCCTTGTCGGGAAGTTCGGGAATGTAATACGTTCCCGCAGCCTTCAAGGGCGTGTAACCTGACCCATTTTCACCTTTACAAGAGCTGAGTAAAGCAGAGCTACCCATGCTCATTGTACCAATAGCACCGCTCGCGAGTGCCGTACTCTTAATAAATGATCTTCTACTGATCTTATTTTCTTTTGTTTCCATTATTAATTTATTTTTAAATGTTGTTGTGTTAGTCACCTTATCCTTTGGGAGCATGCCCCGGTACCGGTGCTTTGCCTTCGTGGTAATCGGGCAAGGGACCTATTTTATATTCCGTTGGTCCGTAGCGCAAGTCAGAAACAATGGCGTCATCCCACCAAACGTCCTTCCCTGTATAGGCAGCTTCCCGACCCATAATAGCCACTAACGTTGAATACGCTAAATCTTCCGCTTGATTGATTTTCTTGTCCAAACGGATAGATTCTACCAAGTGGATATGTTCCTGATTGTAGTGGTTCTTTTCAGCCCCTTCAAATTTCCAAATAACGTTGCCATCGTAATCTTCGATATGACAACCGTCCTTTGTTGTAAACATTCCTTTGGTGCCATACACTTGTTCGGAAACATTGGTCTCGCAACCGTCAATCTGGCGGGCGGTTGTCAACATCTTTTTGTTTTTATCATAATAATAATCCACGCTAAAGAAGTCGAAGATATCGCCGGTGAGCCGTTGAGCGCGTCCTCCAAAACCAACTGCATACTGAGGACGTTCTCCCATAAACCAGGTTACGATATCAATGTTGTGAATGGCTTGGTCCAAAATGTGGTCACCACTTAACCATTTGATATTAAACCAATTGCGGATATTGTATTCCATGTCGCTCCATTCGGGGCGTTGCGCTTTGTTCCACCATGCACCCTGGTCCCAATGTGCCGAGCCGGAACGAATATCGCCAATAGCCCCGTTGCGGACTTTCACATATCCTTCCCAATAAGCCTTCGAATGGCGGCGTTGGTTGCCTGTAATGACCGTTAATCCCTTCGATGTAGCCACTTTTGCGGAGGCAATAACGGTGCGGATGCCCGTTGGGTCTACAGCGCAAGGTTTTTCCATGAATACATGTTTTCCGGCTTCCACCGCAGCTTTGAACTGGTCGGGACGGAAATGGGTGGGCGTACAAAGCAATACGACATCAATTTCCGGCATCGCCATTACTTTTTTGTAAGCATCAAAGCCCAAAAAACAATTGGCGTCGGGAACGTCATTGTTGAATTTATCTTTCAAGCGCTTCCTGCAACCTTCCAACCTGTCGGGGAAAACATCGGCAAGGGCAATGATAGATACATTCGGACCTGCTTCCAAAAATTGGTGGGCAGCACCGGTTCCGCGGTCTCCACAACCTACTAAGGCAGCTTTCAAGGGCTTCCCGTCGGGTGCAATCTCAACAAAGGAATACATACCCAACTCTTCCGGTGTATAAACCTTTGATTTGGCACCGGCACACGAACTCAGCGCGAGCGTGGGTAACCCCAGACTCGTTCCCGCTCCGATAAGAGCGGCATTTGATAAAAATTCTCTTCTCTTCATTTTATAATTATATTTAAATTAAATTTATTCATTGCTAACTGTCACGGCACACAAACGACACGGAAGCCTATTCCGCGAATGTCTGAGTACCACCAGATACTTTTGGGCTGCTGCGGGTCGGTTTTCAACCAAGCGTCATGCTTGGAAAAATCCCGTGCGGCGCAGCGCAACTCGGCTGCATCGGAGGCATAATTTCCTCCGCGTACTACCCAATCCTCACCTTCGGTCACCAACGGATTAGTCGCATTGTCACCTGTTTTGGTGTATGCCTGCGGGTCGTATTTGTCGGCGCAATACTCCAATACATTACCCAACATATTTTTCAGCCCGAAAGGATTTGCTTTCACTGCATCCGGCTCTTGGGTGCGGTTTTTGCTGTTGTTGACATAGATTGCATAGTCCGAAATCACTTGGACATCCGCATCAAAAAAATTACGCCAGAAGCCTTCGTTGGAATAACTTTTGGGTTTACCTTCAAAGAAATACGGAGTTTCCGTACCACCGCGGGCAGCATATTCCCATTCTGCTTCCGTCGGCAGGCGGTATTTTTTCCCTGTTACTTTCGACAACCATTGGCAGAACGTTTCTGCGGCATAGTGTGTCATGGTGATTGCCGGACGGTTGCCGGAGCCCCAACCCTGATTAGGATACCCGAATGGCGGAGTAGGACCGCTAATGGCGTCCACATCCGCACGGCTGTTATTGGCATAGACAGCTTCCGGCGGAGTACGTCCTTCGCTTTGGGTCTTAAAGAAAAATTCATTATACATATCCCAGGTAACTTCCACTTCCGACATAAAGAAAGGACTCAGGGTTACGTTGTGAACAGGTCCCTCGTCCGGCTTGCGGAAAGATTCTTTTTCAGGGCTACCCATTTTGAACGTTCCACCGGGGACGGCAATCATGTCGAACGATATAGGAGAACCGGGTATCTGCTCACGAAAATTTTCGAAAGCCGTAATCGGCGTCGCGGTTTTGAAATACAGCGAAGGGTCTACTTTGGGAACGTTGATATCGCCTATCGCAAGTTTGCCGTGTTTGTAATTCGGGTTGTAATGACCGGCATCCAAGTGGCAACTAATACATTGCAGGTCCAGTTTTTTCTCATTTTCCTCATAATATAAATGGGCGGTAATGCCGTCGTCTTTAATTCCTTCCGGGAAAAGATTGTGGTGGCAGTCCTTGCACGATTCGTTGGGGATATAGGTTACGGCCTGTTCTATTTCCGACAGAAAGTCCCAATCAATGTCGGCACTGTCTTTTGTCAAATATGACCACAGGTCGCGAGCACCCAATTTGAGTTTCGCAGTATAATGGTCGTAGGTGTTAGTCTTGGGCGGGAGGTGGCAATCAACGCAATGGACGCGTGTACCGCTTTTGTTGTTGAAATGGTGCGATTGCTTCCAACTGGTCGTAGCATGTGGATGCACGTGACACATAGCGCACGAGTCATCCGTAGAAAAATAGACCGAAGTCTGATACGCGGAGATAACTACACTCATACCCAACAATATTCCCAGAACAAGGTAAAAGGATTTTCGATATAAAAACTTCCTCATTCCGGTAAAAAGACTCTCCTTATCGAAGGATTTTGTTTGCTGTTTCTTACTTGCCATTTTCTGTTCTTAATAAAAGTGGGTGCAATGATAACTAAAAAAATTAAGATAATCCCTATTTTCGATTTATTGAATCACTTTCGACAGCCATCCTTTTCCTATTACGGCGAACCAGCCGAACAGCAGTCCGATGAATCCGTAGATGAGCTCTACTGTTGCCGCGGTGCAGAAAGTTGCTTCAGGCACATAGTTCAAGATGCCGAAGAAACAGCCTGAGGCTACGAACATTGCCGGTATGTAGTTTATCCAGGGTACTTTTTCGAGGTACAGCACGGGGAAGACTACGATGAATACGGCGATGGGTACCATGAAGAAGGGGGTGCAGGCAAACAGTCCTGCAAGGAGGACGATGCCTACCGAAAATGTGATTCCTACGACATACCCGATGGCGGCACGAATGCCGTCTTTGGCTGTGCCGGAAAAGAAATAGACTGCCCACGCTATGAATGCGATGTAGGTGAATCCTTTCTCGGAACCAATGGGCATAGAGCCTTTTAATAACTGGTCGATACATACGATGATGAATGCCAGTGCTGAGATATAGGCTGAACCTGCTGCAAATTTTATCTTTTCCATTGTGATAATATTTAAAATGATTTATAAAAACTTAAATTTTTAATGCCCATGGTTTCCTCACTTCACCGGAACGCAGTTTGTTGGCTTCGGCATCGTTCACAAATTCCTCTTTGGCAGGGTCCCAACGCAGAGGGCGCTTCAATTCATAACCGATGTTGGTAAGGAAGCAGACAGAGGCTGTGCGGTGACCTATCTCCGCCGTGCATATCGGTTGCTGACGGCTCTTGATGCAGTCTAACCAGTTCTGATAGTGGTCGTTGCTTTCGTACAACTTGATTTCGCTGTCGGTGAACACGTGCGAACTGAGGTCTCCGGGCAATGTTTCAAATGTACCGCGGCTGATGTCGATGATACCTTTTGTGCCGATAAATCTGACTGCATATCCGCGTCCGAAATCTTCATGTGTCATTTTCACGCCGTTTGCATATTCCAATGTCAGGTATTTATGCGTCGCATCGGGCGGATAGATGGCGACAGGACCGCTATTGTCCATGCCCAAGCCCCACTGTGCAATATCGAACATGTGAGCACCCCAGTCGGCGGTCATTCCGTTGCCATATTCCTTGTAGTTGCGCCAGTTGGGAAACATTCCGTTTTCCACAGGAGGTGCCAGTTCCCAGTTGAAGTCATTGAAAACGGCCGGACCAACCCATGCATTCCAGTCCAAACCGGTCGGTACAGTTTCCGGTTTCAGGTCAAACTTTTTGGGATGAGGTCCGCAGCTCACTTTCACCTCGGTGATTTCGCCAATGTGTCCGTTTCTGACTAATTGACAGGCGTTGCGGAAATTTTTCCACGAACGTTGCATGTTACCGGTCTGGTTGATGCGTTTGTACTTTTCAACGGCCTGCACCATCAAGCGTCCTTCTTCGATGGTGTGCGAATACGGTTTTTCGCAATAGATGTCCTTCCCGGCTTTGGCGGCTTCTATCACATTGATAGCATGCCAGTGGTCGGGTGTAGCGATGACTACGGCATCAATGCTCTTGTCGGCAAGCAACTTCCGGAAATCCACATACGTTTTTATACCTTTGGACGGTTTGCCTGCACTTGCCAAAGCCTTTTCGGCGTGCTCTTTAAAGAGGTCCAATTTGCTCTTATAGACATCGCTGGCAGCAACTATCTGTGCGCGACGGGCAAATTCACTGGCAAGTCCACGTGACTGAACGCCGGTACCAATAAATCCAAGCGTTATTGCATCGCTTGGTGCTGTAAATCCAACTCCGCCCATTACATGGCGCGGAATAATTGTTAACGCAGCCGCAGCCGCTAAACCTGTTCCTAAGAACTGTCTTCTTGTTACATTTGTTTGACTCATTTTACTAATTTTTTTTTAATATGGGCTTCTGAAAATACCGAATTTATATTTTGATTTTACAACAGCGCCGAAGTCCATTTAAGCTCTGTTCAAAATCGGGGCAAAGTTAAGCAAAATTTTTATTCAAACCAAACTTTTTTTGTTTTTTTTTTGCCCGGATAACTTAGCATCATTACTTGCCGGACGATTGGGAAAAATTGGCGGGGACTTTCTGAGTTACTTTTCCGGTAGCCGCCCATTCTGTTCCGCGCAGGAAAGTGACGATGAAACTGGAACATTCCACTGCCGGGTGGGTGAGGTCTTTGCCGACGTGCCCGAGCATGGTGTGGAAAATGCGTCCTTTGCCCCACTGAATCACCATCAGCAGCGGCTCATCGCGTCCTGTGCCTCCGGTGGATTTGTCAGAGAACGCTGTTGCCAAAATTGTCATGTTCTTTGCCGGTCCGCGCATCCGGTCATAGAGTTCGTCCTGACAATGTGTCCACTCATCGGGCAGTCCCTTCACGATGGGATGCTTCTTGTTGCGGAGTTTCAGCACATAATTGTGTTGATTGCCATGACTGCCGCCGGGTCCCGAAGTATTATCCCTCACTTCTGAGCCATCTTTGAAATACACATAAGGTCCATCTGTTTCATTGCGATTTTCCCAACCGCCCAGACCTATGATTTCATTGTATTCCTTCCACTTGCGAAAGGCATTGTCAGCAGCATGGTAAACCACCACGCCACCACCTTTCCTGACATAGTCTAAAAAGGCTTCATTAGTAGCGTCCGGCCACGCATCACCGTTGTAATCCAACACTACCGCCTGATAGTCCGCAAAATTCGGACGAAAGGCAGACATATCACCCCCCGCTTCAGGAGTGATGGCTAAATCAACGGCAAAGAGCCCGCTGCCGTTGAGATACTTTTGCAGGATGAGATGGCTCTCCTGCCAATTGTGGTTGTTCTGTCCCGTGAGAATGAGCACCTTGACAGGCTCTTTAGCCTGAATGACCGTAAAATTGAAAAGGGTCATCACCGAGAGCAAAAGAACGAAATACCTGCTAATACATTTTTTTGTTTTCATTGCAATTAATTATTTTTTCGCGGCAAAGGTACGTACTTATTTTGAGATATGCAAGGGTTTTAAGAAAAAAGTTGAAAATATAAAGATAAAATAGCAGTAGAGACGTGGCGCGCCACGTCTGTACCATGATTTTCGCGTCTGAACTGTGATTTTAGTATGATTTTAATGATTTTTATGATTCAAAACAATCATACAAATCACAGAAATCATACAAAAATCACAGTTCAGACAAAATAGCAGTAGAGACGTGGCGCGCCACGTCTGTACCATGATTGGCGCGTCTGAACTGTGATTTTCGTATGATTTTAATGATTTTTATGATTCAAAACAATCATACAAATCACAGAAATCATACGAAAATCAAAGTTCAGACAAATTTGCAGTAGAGACGTGGCGCGCCACGTCTGTACCATGATTGCCACGCCACGTCTGTACCATGATTGCCACGCCACGTCTGTACCATGATTTTCGCGCCACCGCTCAAAAACATCAAACGCAAACACTCTATCGCGCATTAATAAACTGCCCATGTTCGCATTTCATCACTTTGGCGGGATATGCCTTCACCACTTGTTGGTTATGCGTGGTCATAATCACTGTCGTTCCTTGCGTGTTGCAAATATTGTGCAATAATTGTACGATGTGGTATCCGGATTCCATGTCTAAATTGCCGGTTGGCTCATCTGCTACGATGATTTTGGGCGAGTTGAGGAGCGCGCGTGCAATCACGATGCGTTGTTGCTCGCCTCCGGATAGTTCGTGTGGCATTTTGTAGCCTTTTTTGCTCATATCCACCTGTGTTAGCACCTCCTTGATGCGCTGTTCCATTTGCGATTTGTCTTTCCAACCCGTTGCGTGCAGTACAAATTGCAGATTATCATGCACTGAGCGGTCGGTCAGCAGTTGAAAATCTTGAAACACAATGCCGATTTTTCGCCGCAACATCGGGATGTAGCGTTTTTTCATCCTGGTCAAATTGTAGTTGAAAATTTTTGCATAGCCCTCTTCAATCGGTAATTCACCGTAAAGCGTCTTTAGCAGCGTGCTTTTGCCCGCACCTACTTTGCCCACGATATACAGGAACTCACCTCGCAGCACTTCAAAAGTTACGTCCCGAAGAATAGGCTGTTCTCCGCGACAAATTTCAACACCTTCGTACTTTATCAAAATATCTTCCATACATTTTTTCACAAAATTCGGTCGCAAAGTTAGTAAAAATTTGCTTAAATCAAAAAATATACCGACCTTTGCCGAGTTATTTCAAAAAAAAACAGACAAAATGAAACAACATACATTAAAGGAGAGTTTTTCTTTAAGCGGCAAAGGACTGCATACGGGGCTACAAATCAACATTACGTTTAAGCCTGCGCCGGAAAATCATGGCTGCAAGTTTCAGCGTATCGACCTGGAAGAGCAGCCCGTCATTGATGCGGTGGCTGAAAATGTGGGCAACACCACGCGCGGCACCGTGCTTTCTAAGGGTGAAGTGTCTATCAGTACGGTAGAACACGCTCTTGCTGCCCTTTATGGGATGCAGGTGGACAACTGCCTGATTGAAGTGGATGCGCCCGAAGTGCCTATTTTGGATGGGAGTGCTATTCAGTATGTCAATGAAATTGAGCGAGTTGGCATCGTTGAGCAAGCCGCCGACCGCGACTATTATATTGTAAAAAGCAAAATCGAAGTCAAAGACGAGGAAACCGGAGCGTCGGTAGTGCTGGTTCCGGACGACAAATTCGTTGTTACGAGCCTCATTGCTTTTGATTCGGATATTTTGGACAGTCAATTTGCCACGCTTGACAATTTGGAGGATTTTAAGGAAGAGATTGCAGCAAGTCGCACGTTCGTTTTTGTACGCGAAATTGAACCGTTGCTGGAAAACAACCTGATTAAGGGGGGCGATATGAACAACGCGATTGTGATTTACGAACGTCAAATCACGCAGGAACGCTTCGACCAACTGGCTGATAAACTGAACGTTGCACATCAAGATGCTACACGTCTGGGCTATATTCAGCACAAAGACCTGGTGTTTCCCAACGAGCCTGCCCGTCACAAACTGTTGGATATTATTGGCGACATGGCATTGATTGGCAAGCCTTTACGCGGACGTGTCATTGCCACTTGCCCCGGGCATACGATTAATACGAAATTGGCGCGGCAAATCAGGAAAGACATCAAGCAAAATGAGGTGCAGGCACCCCTTTACGACCCCAATGTGGCTCCGCTGATGGACATCAACCGCATCAAAGAACTGTTGCCGCACCGCTATCCGTTTCTGTTAGTCGAAAAAATCATCGAAATTAGTTCTAATCATATCGTGGGTGTGAAAAATGTGTCGTTCAACGAGCCATTTTTCCAGGGTCATTTTCCGCATGAGCCCGTTATGCCGGGCGTTTTGTTGGTCGAGTCGATGGCGCAAGTGGGTGGTTTGCTGGTGCTTAACTCCGTTGAAGACCCCGAACATTATTCTACCTATTTTATGAAAATTGATGCCGTCAAGTTTCGGCAAAAAGTTGTTCCGGGCGACACATTGGTGTTCCACCTGAAATTTATCACCGAACTTCGCCGCGGCATTGCCTACATGAAAGGATATGCTTTCGTGGGCGAAAAGTTGGTTTGTGAAGCAGAATTTATGGCTCAAATAATTAAAAACAAATGAAACACGAGTTTACAGCGGTGCATCCGGATGCCATTATTGGCACGAATGTGACCATCAGTCCGTTTGCCACAATCGACAAAAATGTCGTCATCGGCGATGACACGTATATTTATCCCAATGCCGTTATCCTCGAAGGTGCGCGTATTGGTAAAAACTGCCGAATTTTTCCCGGAGCAGTTGTGGCGGGCATTCCGCAGGATTTGAAATTTCAAGGCGAAGACACCGTCTGCGAAATTGGCGACAACACCACCATCCGCGAGTGCGCCACAGTCAATCGCGGCACAGCCTCCAAAGGCTTCACCAAAGTCGGAAGTGGCTGTCTGTTAATGGCTTATTCACACACGGCGCACGATTGCATCCTCAAAGACCACGTTATTCTCGGCAATGCCACTCAGTTGGCTGGCGAAGTGGAAGTGGACGATTACGCCATTTTGAGCGGTGCCACGCTGGTGCACCAATTCACACGCATAGGCAAGCACACGATGCTTCAAGGCGGCTCCAAATGCGGAAAAGACATCCCACCCTACATCATAGCAGGGCGCGAACCGCTGTCGTATTCAGGCGTGAACACGGTGGGATTGCGGCGGCGCGGCTTCACCGGCGAGCAGGTTTATACCGTTCAAGAAATCTACCGCATCCTGTATCAATCGGGCTTAAACAATTCGGCGGCTATCAAGCAAATAGAAGCCACTATTGCGGACTGTCCCGAGAAGCAGGAAGTTTTGAGTTTTCTTGCAGGTTCGCAGCGCGGCATTATTCGCGGATACTTGGAGTGAGTTATGAGTTATGAGTTATTAGTTATGAGTTATTAGTTGGTGGGATGAAGGTTGGATTGGTTCAGCAGGCTAATGTTTTTGATAATCGAGTTAATATTGATAGGTTGATTGTCAATATTCGTTTTTGTGCTTCACGGGGGGCGCAACTTGTGGTGTTGCAGGAGTTGCATAATGGGTTGTATTTTTGTCAGACGGAAAATACGCAGGCTTTTGATGGTAGCGAAACTATTCCCGGAGCTTCTACCGACTTGTTTGGGCGATTGGCTAAAGAATTGGGCATTGTGCTGGTGCTGTCGTTGTTTGAAAAGCGCACCATCGGCGTTTATCACAACACCGCCGTGGTCATTGAGCGCGACGGCTCCATCGCAGGCAAATACCGCAAAATGCACATCCCGGACGACCCTGCCTATTACGAAAAATTCTATTTCACCCCCGGCGACCTGGGCTTTCAACCCATACAGACCTCGCTGGGCAAGTTGGGCGTGCTCATCTGCTGGGACCAATGGTACCCCGAAGCCGCCCGCCTGATGGCATTGGCAGGTGCCGAACTGCTAATCTACCCCACCGCCATAGGCTGGGAATCGACAGACCCGGAAGCCGAAAAAACACGCCAACAAGCAGCATGGCAGGTGGTGCAACAAGGTCACGCCATAGCCAACGGCTTAAACGTAATAGCCGTAAACCGCGTAGGCACAGAACCCGACCCCTCCGGACAAACAGGCGGCATCCAATTCTGGGGCAACAGCTTCGCAGCAGGTCCGCAAGGCGAAATCCTCGCAAAAGCCTCCTCAAACAAAGAAGAAAACCTCATCGTAGAAATTGATTTGCAACGCTCCGAAGCGGTGCGCCGCTGGTGGCCATTTCTGCGCGACAGGCGGATTGATGCCTATGGCGGGATTGGTAAGCGGGTGATTGATTGATATTTATATTTTAGACACACCAACCGGTTCGGGGTCATCGTATAGAAAACTCTCAACCGACATGTCTTCATCTATGTCTTCCCAACGAATACCAATCTCATCATATTCGTATGCCATCTTTTGCGCTTCTGTGGCATTTTTCAATCTTGGATACCACAAAAGCGATTGCCATAATTTTCTCCCGTCGTCGGTTTGAATGAAAATTTTTTCATCTTCAAACCAAAGTTTACTTATTTTCATTTGTTGTATAAAGAGTAGGCATATCTGCAAATTTTTAAATTATGCCACAAAGGTAGGATATTATTTTATAACCACCAAATAAAAACATCTATTATTCCTTGTTTACAGCAAATTTTGCATAAGTGCTTAATTATCAACAAAATACTTTTTGTCTGAATCAGGATTTTCAGGATTAAAAGATTAACAAGATGGTTAATCCTGAAAATCCTTTAATCCTGTAAATCCTGATTCAGACAAAAGACGATGAGCGAAACAACAGAAAACCCCTGATTGCCATCAAGATGCAATCAGGAGTTTTACCGGAGTTGTACCGGAATTATACCTGTTTTAATGCCATTATGACTGCATTGCTTGGTAGAAATTGCAGAGCACATCCTGCCTTGTATCTCGATGGGATTCCGAAATGAAAGGGGACATACTGTTTTCTGCTGCATTGCAATCGCCAACAGGATTAAAATAGGTATAATAATAGCCGGTATTCATGAAATTTTAATTATTTTGGTTTAAAATGTCCAACCTAAACGAAGTGATGGCGTTGCAGATATGCCAAAATTGCTCATAGAGGATTCTGATTTGCTTGCCTCAGAACCGGTTCTCTCCGTCGTTTTAAGAGAATTAGAAACATATCCCAGGGCAACCTCTGCACCAATGTAAAGGTTCTTTGCAACATAATAGTTGAATCCGGTGAACACATTAACACCGAACCGAGTGACAGGAACATCAGTGGTCAAAATGCCATCTTGCTGAAATTGCTGCCCCGCATCTCGATCTACGTCGTTTGTTACAGTTACATCTCCTTCAACTTTTTCATTGGAAGTACTGGCAAATACAATTTCTGCACCTACATAAGGAATCAATTTTCCTGTTTCCCATAAAGAATAAGTGGCACCCGGAGCGATTGAGAATGTTGTTTTAGAAGTGGTCGCTTCTGGTGTACCATCACCGGCATTGAAAGTTGTCCCATCATTGTTGAAACCTAATCCCAAACGGACAGACAATTGCTCTGAAAGTGAATAATACACTTTGAGCGATTGTCCCGGAAGTGTAATCACTTCATTGGAAACACTCAACGGATTGAATCCAACTTCAATCGACACCTTACCTGCTTCAGGTTTGAAATCTTCCTGAGCACTCACTGTTGCTGCGCTTAATGCTACAGCCATAACTAAAATTGACTTTTTCATTTGTCTTTTTTTTTACATCCGTTCCTTAAACAGATCATTAATTATACATTATTTTTTATTTTTTCCTACTCTAAAATGGCTTTGTAGGGCTTGCCCCAATTTGGTATCGGTTGTTTGGGCAACCGTCGTCCTTCCTCATAAAATACGCAGCATAAAAAAAACGCGGACAAAACTCTAAAAAATTTCCTATCCGTTACATGAGGTTATCGACTACCAAAACTACCAAATAAAAATATGAGTAATGCCGACGCCGAACCTGCGCGCGCATTGTCACTTGTTACTCTCGGTAGTTGTTGAAATTGTCGATATTTCATGTAACTAAAAGAATATCAAAGCTAAACGCTTTTTCCAAAATGTCTTAAAATGTGCGTATTACCGCTGTCATGTCTTCATAATCTCCTATTATTAAAGGGTTTATCACTCGTTATTCGCTCACTCTTCAAGCAAATACACGTCCGATCCGCTCAACCCGTAGGGAACAAATTCGGGCGCAAAGGTAATAGTTTTTTTTGAATTAGCAAAAAATCAGGGCAAATTTTTTTTTCAAAAAAAAGCATCTATTGAAAAATAATTGCATTTCATCTGCGTTTATGTCCGAAAAATGACTATTTTTGCAGTCGAAATGCAAGATTGAATTATGGATAAAAAAATTAAAATACGCGATTGGATACTGGGACTCCCCAAAAGAGGCAGAATCACTTTTTCAACCGATGATATTTACCGACAATATCCTTCCTTGAACAAAGCGACTGTTGCGAGTGTGCTCAAGCGGTTAGTTGCCAATGGAAAGATACAGTCTGTTTGGCACGGTTTTTATGTGGTCGTGCCTGTTGAATATGAGTTGAAAGGCGTTGTTCCGCCTGTCGTTTACATCGACCAACTGATGAATTATCTGCAAAAGGATTATTACATTGGTCTGTTAAATGCTGCTTCTTTTTACGGTGCAGCCCACCAGCAACCGCAGGAATTTACCGTTATTATCGGCGGAAAAACTTTGCGCAACAAATTCAAAAACGGGGTGAAAATCAACTTTGTTTCAAAAAAAGAAATACCACACGCTTTTATTCGAAAAAACACGACAAAAACGGGCTATGTATCTGTTTCAAGCCCCGAACTGACGGCTTTGGATTTGTTGTTGTATCAAAAGGAAATTGGTGGTTTAAGCCGAACCGGTACGGTACTTAACGAGTTGGTTGAAGAAATGGATTTTAACAAAATCACACCCGATTTTTTGCAACTTTTCCCTGCCACAGCCATACAACGCTTGGGCTATTTGTTGGATGAAGTATTGGAGCAGGAAGGAAAAGCCGGAATATTATTGGAAAAAGTAAAACAGGCAGGAATAAAATTCAGAAAAATAGGACTCAAACCCGAAATTCAAATCGGTGAACCGTTTGAATATGAGCAAAACGAAATTTGGAAAATAGTCATTAACGAAAAAATAGAAATAGATGAATAACAAGATACCCGAATCGGCGATTATTGAATGGCGCGATACTGTACCTTGGTCGGAGGACGCACAAGTGGAACAGGATTTAATTATCTGCCGTGCATTGACAGCAATTTATCAAGATGAGTTTCTATCGAAACGTCTGGCTTTTCGCGGCGGGACGGCACTGCACAAATTGTACCTGTCTCCTCAATCTCGATACAGCGAAGACATTGACGTTGTGCAGATTATCGCAGAGCCGATTAAACCAACCATAGACCGCTTGCGTGAAGTGTTATCTTTTTTGGGCGAGCCTCGCGTGAAACAAAAAAGGAGTAACAACACATTGATTTTCAAAGTAGATTCTTCTATTCCGCCCTTTGTCCCCATTAAACTGAAAATTGAGATAAATTGCAGGGAGCATTTTCATGTTTATGACTTTGTAACGAAACATTTCAGCATTTCAAATCAATGGTTTTCAGGCGAGTGCGATATTCTCACCTACTGTTTGGACGAATTGGTCGGAACAAAGGTCAGGGCTTTGTATGAGAGGCGAAAAGGGCGCGATTTATTCGATTTGTATAGGGCGTTGCAAGACGACCGCTTAAATGCGGACAATGTAATGACCTGTTTCCTGAAATATATGGAAAATGAGGGTAAACAACCGGTACATTCGCTCTATACAAGCAATATGAACAACAAACTGAACAACTCCGAATTTTTGGGCGATACGAACAGCTTGCTGCGCCTTGATACGGTTTATAATCCGATTGCAAGCTATGAAGTTGTGAAAGAAAAATTGATTGACAAATTGATTGACAAATTGGTTGACAAATTGTTGGATTAACCGATTGCCCAACAAATGGCATCAGAAGTTTAGATGAAAAACAGCAAAATATCAATTCAGCATTGCGTATATCAAAAAATAGACGTAACTTTGCGCCCGCAAGTGTAACAAAAAAATAGCAGAAAATATGTGTATCGGAATGAAAGTCAATAAAAACCTGATTGGTAACCTCGCCATATTGCTTGCCGAGCGTTGTAAACCATTGTCCCACACCAAATTGCTAAAATTGCTCTATCTGATTGATGAAGAGGCGGTTAATCGCACCGGTTCCCCTGTCACTTGGCTGTCTTACAATGTGTGGCAATATGGTCCTGTTTCGGAAGATATTTATTTTTCAAAAATGGAGGGCTACAATAAACTAAGCGAATTTGTGCGGTTCGATACTTTGCCTGATAATACTGTTGAAATAATGCCAATAGCGAAGTTTAGTAATGGTGAGTTTTGCGAAATTGACCTTGAAATTATTGATGACATTATTGGAAAATATGGCAATATGACAGCCAAACAGCTTGTTGAGATTACCCACGCCAAAGGTTCGTTGTGGGAACGCACCAAAACAGCGCATGATATCCAATTTACCGATTCCAACAAGACAAGTGATATAACACTCGATTTTGCAAAACTTGTTGGAGATGACGGCTTTAGGAAAAGCGTTTATTATGCCACAGTTGAAAACATTGAACTTGCATCTACTTTGGTATGAAATAATTAATATAGTATACAGTTTTTATAGAAGACCTCAGCCTAAATATCAAGAAGTATTTGAAAAAATACTGTCAGAACTGTCAAATTAG
>BNTU01000014.1 GCA_025996835.1 Bacteroidia bacterium | reverse complement strand
ACCGGCACCATAATTGACGACAGCGGTTGGCGTACCTTGATATTAACCTTTCGGCGCAATGCCAGCACCATCGACGAAATATCCTGCGCAATTTGCATCCGCTCTTCCAAGTCCTTGTCAATCAGTAAATTATTCACTTTCGGGAAGTCCGTCAAATGCACCGATTCAGCCGTTCCCAACAAATCCAAATACAATTTATCCGCATAAAACGGCGCGATGGGTGCTATCAGTTGCGCCACCGTCTTGAGGCAAGTGTAGAGCGTTTGATATGCAGACAGTTTGTCGTCGCTCATGCCGCCGCCCCAGTAGCGTTTGCGATTGAGGCGGACGTACCAATTGCTGAGGTGGTCGTTGACAAAATCGTTGATGGCGCGCCCCGCCTTTGTAGGCTCGTAGGTGGCATAATATTCGTCCACATCCTGCACCAGCGTATTCAGCAGCGACAAAATCCAGCGGTCGATTTCGGGGCGTTTTTCAAACGGCACGTCTTTTTCCGAGCCGTCGAAATTATCAACATTGGCATACAGCGCAAAAAACGAGTATGTATTATATAAGGTGCCAAAAAATTTGCCGCGCACGTCCTCAATGCCCTTGTCGTCGAATTTCAGGTTGTCCCACGGGCTTGCATTCGTAATCATATACCACCGCAGGGGGTCAGAGCCGTGCCGGGCAATCGTTTCAAATGGATTAACGGCATTGCCCAGGCGTTTGGACATCTTGTTGCCGTTTTTGTCGAGCACCAAGCCCGTTGAAACCACGTTTTTGAATGCAACGGAACTTTTGACCATCGTGCTGATGGCGTGCAGCGTGAAAAACCAGCCGCGCGTTTGGTCAACGCCTTCGGAAATGAAATCGGCGGGATAGTTTCCACTATTGGCAGGGGATTGCGGGTCAAGCCCGCAATGACGGTCTATAAGTTCCTTATTTTCAAACGGATAGTGCACCTGCGCAAAAGGCATCGCGCCCGAATCAAACCACACGTCGATGAGGTCGCTCTCGCGCTTCATCGGCTTGCCGCTCGCCGACACGAGAATAATATCATCCACATAGGGGCGGTGCAAATCAATGTTTTGCACCGCATAATTTGCGGCGGTAAACACATTCGGTTGGAAATTTTTGTACGGATTTTCCTTCATCACGCCTGCTGCAACGGCTTTGTTGATTTCGTCGATGAGTTCGGCGACCGAGCCGATGCACTTTTCTTCCGCGCCATCCTCCGTGCGCCATATTGGTAGCGGCGTGCCCCAGTAGCGGCTGCGGCTGAGATTCCAGTCGTTGAGATTTTCGAGCCACTTGCCGAAACGTCCCGAGCCTGTCGATTGCGGCTTCCAGTTGATGGTGTCGTTGAGTGCCATCATCTGCTCTTTCACGGCGGTGGAGCGGACAAACCAACTGTCGAGCGGGTAGTAAAGCACCGGTTTGTCCGTCCGCCAGCAATGCGGATAGTTGTGCGTATGTTTCTCGATTTTGAACGCGCGATTTTGCTGTTTCAACATCACGCAAATGTCGATGTCGAGCGTCGCATCGGCATCCGTCAGACTATCGTCGTAGGCATTTTTAACAAAACGCCCTGCATATTCGCTGTATAGTGGCTCGTTCAGAGATGTTTTGACAAAATTGGCATCCAAATCTTCCATATTGAAGAATTTGCCGGTCAAATCGACCATCGGGCGGCGGTTGCCGTCCTTATCCACCAGCATCAGCGGCGGCACGCCATTTGCCTTCGCCACGCGGTCGTCGTCCGCACCAAAAGTGGGGGCGATGTGCACAATTCCCGTGCCGTCTTCGGTCGTCACAAAGTCGCCTGTGATAACGCGGAAAGCCCCTTTTCCCGGATTTACCCACGGAATCAACTGCTCATATTCCATCCCCGCCAATTCTTCGCCTTTCCACGAGCCAACGATTTCGGGCACGTCCTTGAAATATGCGGGCAATAAATCCTTCGCCAGCACGGCGGTCATCGGCTGATTGGTGTAGGGATTGTTCGTTTTAACGGCGACGTATTCGATATTCGGACCCACGCAGAGGGCTGTGTTTGAGGGCAATGTCCACGGCGTGGTCGTCCACGCGAGGAAAAACGCTTCGCCCTCGCCCGACATTTTGGGCAGCGGATTGAGGATTTTGAACTGCGCCGTGCAGGTCGTGTCTTTCACGTCGCGATAGCAACCGGGCTGATTCAATTCGTGCGAACTCAAGCCCGTGCCCGCTGCGGGCGAATAGGGCTGAATGGTGTAGCCTTTATACAGTAATCCTTTGTTATACAGTTCTTTAAGTAGCCACCAGAGCGTTTCGATGTAGCGATTGTCGCAGGTGATGTAGGGGTCGTTCATATCCACCCAGTAGCCCATTTTTTGCGTCAGGTCTTCCCACTCCTTGGTGTATTTCATCACGTCTTTGCGGCAGGCGGCGTTGTATTCTTCAACGGAGATTTTTTTGCCGATGTCCTCTTTGGTGATGCCGAGCGACTTTTCTACGCCCAATTCGACCGGCAGTCCGTGCGTGTCCCAGCCCGCTTTGCGGTTTACCAAGAAGCCTTTCATCGTCTTGTAGCGACAGAAAATGTCTTTGATGCTGCGTGCCATCACGTGGTGGATGCCGGGCATACCGTTAGCCGACGGCGGTCCCTCGTAAAACACAAAAGCAGGGGCGTTCTCCCTGATTTTCAAACTTTTGTGGAAGACATCCATCTCTTCCCAACGTTTCAAAATCTCCTGATTGACGTTGGCTAAATCAAGTTTATTATATTCGGAAAATTTCTTTGCCATAGCACATCTCCAATTGAAGCCGCAAAGGTACAATTTTTTTTGACATCATCACTCCCGCGTGAATGCCTTCACCGAAGTTGCGGCTTTGACCTCCTCCGTAGTGATGGGCAGCCGCTGTTCAGAAACCAGCCGACAACCCGTGTCGGTAATGAGAATGTCGTCTTCCAAACGGATGCCGCCAAAGTCGAGGTAGCTTTTCAGTGCGCTGAAATTGATAAATTCCGTGTTTATTTTTTCTTTTTCCCACTTGGCTATCAGCTGGGGGACGAAGTAGATGCCCGGCTCTACGGTCAGGACGTGCCCCACTTCCAAGCGTTTGCCAAAGCGCAGACTTTTGTAGCCAAAGAGCGTGTCGCGCGTTGTTTCGTCATCGTAGCCGACCAATGTTTCGCCCAAATTTTCCATGTCGTGCACGTCTAAACCAATGGCGTGACCCAATCCGTGGGGCATAAAGAGGGCAGGCGCACCGGCATTGAGAGCCGTTTCGGTGTCGCCTTTGGTCAGCCCCAAATCGCGCAATCCCTCGAAAATTATTTTGTAGGCATTGCGATGTACCGATTTGTAGGTAATGCCCGGTTTTGCCATAGCAATTGATTCGTTATTTGCCTTTAACACAATGTCATACACCTCTTTTTGTTTTTGCGAATAATCGCCATCAACAGCTGTGGTGCGCGTGAAATCGGAGGCATAATGGTTCAGATTTTCACATCCCGCATCGCAGAGCATCAGTCGTCCGGGCTGCAAAATGCCGCTGTGGTCGTGGTTGTGGAGGGTTTGACCGTCCATCGAGAGGATGGTTGCAAACGATGTGCCGCAGCCGTAAGCGGTTGCAAGCCCTTCCAGCAGCCCGGCGATTGTTCGCTCTTTGGTCCCCTTGTGGCACCTGCACATCGCCAGCAGGTGCATTGAATAGCCGATTGCGCCCGCATTTTCCAATTCTGCAATTTCCTCTGCCGACTTGATGAGGCGCATTTTGATGACTGCTTTTGTCAAGTTTTCCGACCAATTTTGGATGATTTCAGCCGGTGTTTTTCCAAGCAATTCGCTCAATAGCAATAAATTGCGGTGGCGATACGGTTTCAAATAGTGTAGCGACAGGGCGTGCCCCGTTTCTACAGCGGTTACAATGCGCTTCAAATCCGCTGCCGGAAGCACCGTAGAGATGCCCACTTCGGCGGCACGGTCTTTCAGCGAAGGCAAATTGCCCATCCAGATGATGTCGTCCATCGTCAACTCATCGCCAAACAGGTACTCCTTGTCATTGTCGATGTCCAACACGTATGCCAAATCGGGCGTATCCAACCCGATGTAGTATATAAACGTGCTGTCCTGCCGAAAAGCATAAGCGTTACCGGCATAATTTTTCGCCGCCTCGCCATTGCCAAGCAACACAATTTTCCCCGAGCCGATCAATTTTTTCAGTTCCGCCCGCCGCTGCACATAAATTTCTTTTGCAAACATGGTGTTTGTCTTTTTAAATTTTTGCAAAGGTAAGAAAATTAGCCGGAAATACCTGTTATTTGGCTAAAAATTATGTTTTAATCGTGCATATTACCGATATTGAAACTTCAGAGATATGAAACATAAATATTCCTGAATGGTTCTGGATTCTATGTTTTGCAGTTGAGGCATATATTACTGTATGTTTTATCGTTTTTTTCTTCGCAATTTTCTTGTTGGATTTTTGTCGTATTCTTGTTTCAAAATGTATAGTTCCGTTCCCTGTGTCACAACATCATCTCTAAAATTTGTATAGAAACTCAGTAATTTTGAAAATTTTGTATTGTCCACATAAAGCTCTGTTTGTAAACTAAATTTATTTTGGTGAATTATTTCTAATAAATCGGCTGTTTCTTGTTCGGTCAACAAACTAAAAGTTTCTTGCCAACAATTCCACCAACTCATTGTTGAAACAGAATAATTTTTTACTTCTCCCAACCATTCAAAGAAAAAGCGATACAAAATGAATGTTTCCGGCATTTCCAAGATTTTAAAAAATTGTTCTTCCGATTCGCCAAATGCTTTATAAAAGAACTCTTTACCACGCCCAACTTTCCCTTTTATGGCATTTAAAATTGCTTGAATTGCACGAATATATTTTCTATTCCAATATCGTCCCAAATAATCACGATTAAACCTGTCTTCGCCTGTTATTGGGTGAAATTTCATTGGAAAAGAATAGATATTAATGTCTAACTCTTCGCATAATTCAATATTTATTTTTAGCCGTTGATATAAATCTATTGGCTTATCATTGAAATTATAAAGCAAGTAATTTGAAAAATCCTTAATACCTGCTTTTGCACTCAATCTAATAGCATTTTCATAATATTTGATGTCTTTAATATTGTCAAATGCAATTCGTAAAGGGCGAATATTTATTTTTCCTAACAGCATTGCATTTTCTTCTGTGAAAAGGCGAGCGTCAACACCTTGATTGAAATCCACATAACGCTGACGCGGTAATTTACGAACATATTTTGTGTAAAGAGGTAAAATATCACCGGCAACTTTCAATAAATTTTCTTTAGTTACCGTTTTAGTGTTCAGTAGTTTATTTTCATCAAGCAAATTGAAAAATTGTTGTTCTTGTTCTCCTTTCAATCTGCTTAGCAAATCTACATTCAGGCAAAATAACTTATTGATATAAGCAATATCGTTTAGTCCACTCTGTAAATTTCTTAACGCTATGGCATATTGATTTGGTTCTGTATATGCTGCCCCTTTTTCAAAACCGCAATCAATAATTTCTTGTATTATTTCAGGAAAACGAGGCGATGCCAAAACATTGTTGTCCAACAATAAAAGATTTCGTTGTTCACCAAATTTTGATTTTATTTCATCAATACGTTGTTTCAATGGAATGTATTCGCAGTATTGCGGTTCTAATGTCGGGACGGCACAAAAACTACATTTACGAATACAGCCACGTGTCATATAGCCATAGTAAGCGTTAGTTTCGGGATAACGGTAATTGATTTCTTTTACAAGTTTTTTTGCGAAATTAATTGTATCAACTGTTATTTTCCAATAAAAAGTGAATAAAGTTACCACATAAACCCTATCAAAAATTGGCTCCTTTTCGTACTCTTTTTTTTGAAAATACCTTTTACTCGTTATCATAAATGTGCATTCAATTTCAACCCTTCCGAATAGCCATTTGGATAAGCAAACAATTTTTTTTCTCTGTCGAATATCGGATTTGTAGCGTGAATAATACCGTGGTGGTTAGGGCAAATAACCATAATGTTATCAGCATTATTGTTGAGTGAAACAGAAAAATATTCAATATGGTGTGTGTGAATAACGGTTGCATTATACGATTCGCCTATGTACAAACCGCAAATTTGGCATTTGTATTCGTATAAACGTTTGAGATTGTCGCTGATTGTTTTGTCTAATTTTCTAATTTTAGTTGTTCGCGTTTTTTCAATGAAAGCGGGACTATCTGTTGCTTGAATAATCTGCTCTAATTCAAGTTCGTTATATTTGTGAATCTCTTGCTTAGTTTCTACGATTTCGTTTTGTGTGATACATTCTATTGCGAAAACATCATCAAAGACAGTCGAATAAACTGCCAAATATTCTCGCATTTCTTCAGGAATTGACAACTGTTTTTTCTTGTTTGCAAGTTTTTCCTTTTCAAAGAATAGATAACTGTAACTGCTACTAAAAATTTCTCGCAATCTTTGAGCAATTTTGCTATTGGGCGTGTAACGGATTTGCAAAAGTTCTTTGTGCGTAGGGTATTTTGTTTCGTCAAAGTAGATATTGGTTAAAATTGCAGGATATTCCACACCGTCAAGTAATAGTTTTATCTTTTTGTTTTCGCCTTTTTGAAGTTTGATTTTGATATTCTCGTAAAATATATTTTGCAAGGAAATAGGAATATTGACTCCCAAATGCAAGGCAGACCAATCAATTTCTTTTTTGTATATGTAGAGATTGGTGGTCATAATAGGAATTTCTTATGGTTGTCTATACAAATAATCTTGCCCCAGCAAATAACATTCTATGTTATCAAGAATTTCAGAAATATAATTTAAAGTTTTGTCTTTCATCTCTTCTAAATCTTGTATAGTATATTCTTTTCCTACCTCAGTAAAAGAAAAAATGCCATGTGCTAAATCATTTCTTTTATCTTTGATTGTAACCAAATGAGACCCGTGTTTTGTTTTATTGTAATCTGTATCTGAATTAAATCCATATTTTACACTAATTTCTCTTATTTTTTTCCCATCAACATTGCCACTAAATAATTCATCTTTTTTGAAAGTGTGTTTGACTATATCCGTTGCAATATCATTGATTTGTAAAACAAGTTTGTCGGGATTAACTTTTTTAGTGTTGCTTATTATTATGGACTTAATTTCCCCTTTGAGCGAATTAAAAGAAACAGAATTAGAATACATATTATTATGAATTTCTTCTATCGCATTTGAAATACTTGATTCTATTAAGTTGTATAGCATAATTAATAGATTTGATTTTAATATTTTAAATAAGTTATCATCTGCATTGGCAGGTTGATAAGCGTTTAAGAAATTAAAGTACTCATCTATTTCTGCTTTTCTTTGCGAAAAGGTATTTTTAACATCAATCATCATAATCTCAATAACTTGTTTTTTACAAATTCAATTCTACCAACTACTTTTGTCTTGTTATTTGCAGAGCCAGAAGTCGTTTGCTCTTTAAACTCTTCTGAATTAAGCCATTCTAAAATATTATTAGTAATTAAATTAGTGTTTTCTTGCAATGCAAGTGTAACACCAATCGAAATTGCTTCAAATCTTGTTTTTGCTATTGAATTGCTATTTTCACTTTTCCTAAAACCGTAAGGAAAATATTGCTCAACAAAACTTAGCATATTCTCAAATTGTGTTTTCATGACTTGTCTTTCAAAACCATTCTTATGCTTATCTTTCATATAATCATCCACAAAATCTTCAACGCTATGAACAAAATTTTGGTAATTATCAGCATAAGCAAAATACCTTAAAACTAATTCTTGAGACTCACCTCTATTTTTCCTCTTTTCTGATACAGGGCAAAGACGAAGAAATAATTCATTGTTAGAACATTCCTCAATAAAATTATAAAAATCTCCATCATACAAACCCTTCCGAAGTTCCATTGGTAATAAGTCGTAAGGTTTAGTATTTATTCTTTCAAACAAATCACGTCGTACATCGCTTGATGCTTTTTCTGTTAATTCAATTGAACGCAAGGTTTTTCTCAGAAATCTTCTTTGACGGCTCTCCGGCAAATCCGAAAATTTGAAGCCATTCAATAAATCCAATTTTTCTAAACCTTCCAACTCAAATTCATTGTTTTTGAAAGAATTAAGAGTCCTGATGCGTTGAGAACCATCTACAATTTCTAATTTTCCTGTCTCTCTTTCATCTGCAAAAAAGAGATAAGGAATGGGCAAATCTAAAATTACAGATTCTATAAATTTAGACATCTTTTCTTTATCTTCTTCCCAAACAAAATTTCTTTGGTATTTGGGAATAACAAACTCTTCTGATTGGTATTTGCCAATCAATATTTCGACAGGATATTCTCGTGTATCAAAAGCAACAGGCTCTTTTTCTTCCAATATTTGTTTTTCTGCTTCATTTTGTTCATTAACTGTTTTCATATTTGTCATATTGTTTTAAATGTTCTTTTATACTTTGGGCTATCACTTGTCCTAATCTTGGCGGTACAGCATTCCCTATTTGTTTACAAATAACAGACGGATTATATTTGTCTAACGATTCATAAAATTTATAATCCATTGGAAAGGTTTGAAATAATGCCGCTTCTCGTAATGTAATTGCTCTATCTTGTTCTGGATGTCCAAACCTACCATTACCTAAACCAGTACAGTGAGTTGTCATTGTTGGAGCGGGTTCGTTCCATTTCATTCTACCATAAACGCTTCCATAACTTTTCCCTGAGGGTTTTTTAAAACATTCTAAAACCAACTCTTGCGACCAACTTTTCCAACCATCGCCTTCCTTAGTGGCTCTTATTCTTCTGAGATTCAAATCAGATAGTTTTCTTGCTCTATGAAGCGGGTCATTAATGTCATATTCTCCCGCTTTTACAGGTTGTAATTTTCCTATTACATCTTTTACTGTAACATATTTTTCAGATGTATGAGTTGTCGGAATTAGAGAAATTTTTCCCAATTTTGAAGCTAACAATACCAGTCTTCTTCGCCGTTGCGGAATACCATAATCGGGACAAAAAACAACTTTATATGAAACAAAATACCCTAATAATTTTAGTTTATCATAGAAATCTCTGAAGATTGTAAACTTGCTGAAATCAACTAATTGAGGGACATTTTCCATAGAAACGATTGTTGGTTGTGTTTCTTCTATTAGACGAGAAAAAGAATATAATAAATTCATTTTATCCGGGTCTTTGTCTTTAACCCGAAAACTATAAGAAGAAAACGGCTGACAAGGTGCACAACCTACTAAAATTTTCAGATTTTTTCCAAATTCTTGATTCAATGTTTTGCCATTCAATTTGCTAACATCTTCTGCATGAAAGGTTGCATCATTGTTAGTTTCGTATGTAAATTTGCAAGAAATATCATTGTCATAGCCAGAAATCACATTAAAATCCTCCATGACAAAACCCTGCGAAAGTCCGCCGATTCCGCAAAATAAATCTATGACCGCTATATTACTCTTTTTCTGCATATTCATACAAACGTTATTTATGTCTCTTTAGTATCTTACAATTCATTTATTTTCTTTTGTTAATGATTTATTGACTTGAGCCATTATGATAGCATTGTAATCATCTGTTTGTTCCACAAAATCATCAGGAAAATATGAGAAAGTCCCCATATCGCTTAAATCCAATTTGTGGAAAAGATGTTCAGTTTCTCGTTGTTCTACGAAAACCATGTTAATTTTTTTGTATAAATTGCTGTTGCATTCAGCAATTCGTCTTCTTATTCGGGTAATAAAATGGTCGCTGTGAGTTTCGATAAGGAAACGTTTGCCGGAGTATTCACCATTCTCTAAAATAAATGCAATAAAGTGGTCTTTTTGATTCTTATTTTGCATTTGGGTATTGTATTTAAAACAAATTTTATTCAATATTACATTATTATCCAACAATGACCATGCTGCCTCAAGAGTTATATCATTAACATTTTCCTGCGGTATACCAAATGTATTTATAAAATCATTATTGTCAAATTTTAACTCAAAACTAATATTATTATTTGCATCTTTCTTATAAACCAAATCAGAGTAACAGCCCATATCTATTAAATTTCCATCAAAAATCAATGTCGGATATGCTTTTTCTGCTTCTATTGTCTGCTTGAGCAACAAAAGAAATTGAATAAAAGATGTCTTTCCGCCATTATGAACGCCGGTAATAATATTGATAGAATTAAAGGTAAAATCCCTTATTTCCTTTATTGATTTGAAATTATTTATTGACAACTTCATATTTTTATGCAGCTTGTTTCATTTTTGGATTTTGCAAAATACACCTCACCAATTCGTTCGTTTTTGTATTTATTAAATTTTTGTCGTATAGCGAGGACAAGTTTTGACTCAAATTCAGCGCATTTAAATTTATCGTCCGGCAACGGAAATCTTTGACAACAAGCAACTCCAATTTGTCCTGCAACAATCGGATAAACATTTCTATTAATTTCTATATCATCAACTTTATATGTCCTGCGAGAACCGTCTAAAAAGAAATGGAATAGTGGTTCTTGAGTAATTACTTTATGTGCCAAGGTTTCTAAACTTTTCGTTTCTTTTAAATCCGTATCAGTTTCGCCACAATGACCTTTAATCAAGGTAAATTCCTTGCGTTTGTCGTCATAATCAAGCGTAGGCATTTTCATTTCATCATCTGCGCAATAACGAAATGATTGATAACATTTGCCATTTGTTTCTTCTGCTATAAATTCTAAAATTTTATCCATATTCCTTTTTTTTCGTTGCTTTTTGTGTGTATCTTTATTTTACTTTCAAACTTTTCTGTATCCATTAATATTGTCCAAAAATTTGACCACAAAGGTAGCACTTATTTTTGAGTTTTCAGGTAACGAAAAAAAAATGTACCTTTGCGGCAAAAAAATGAACAAAAAAGCTACATACATCATATTATTTGCATCGGTCATTGCCCATTGGGCATTGGTTGCTGCTCAACCTACACTGTATAAGCAAGTTGACAAGGTTAAGATGAATCTTTGGGTGGATTCTGTTTTCAAGCGACTTACATTGGATGAGAAGATTGGGCAGTTGTTTATTTTGACTGTTGAGCCTGATTTTGCATCGCGTGCAGCCATTTTGGGGCAAATCACGGAGCAGCACATTGGGGGGTTGCTGTTTTCCAAGGGCACGGTTGAGGAGCAGGCGCGATGTGTCAATCAATATCAACAGGAGAGCCGTGTGCCGCTGTTTATCTGTTCGGATGCGGAGTGGGGGCTTTCGATGCGGCTTGCAAACACGCCGCGATTTCCGGTCAATATGATGTTAGGGGCTATTCAGAACGTTGATTTGATTCGTCAGTATGGTGAAGAAATGGGGCGTGAATGCCGCGAGATGGGCATTCATATCAATTTTGCACCCGATTTGGATGTGAATAACAACCCTGAAAACCCCGTGATTGGTACCCGTTCGTTTGGCGAAAACCAGCGGGAGGTGGCTGAAAGAGGGTTGGCGTATGCCCGAGGGCTGGAATATCAGGGGATAATTTCTGTTGCCAAGCATTTCCCCGGTCACGGCGACACCAATGCCGATTCGCATAAACATCTGCCGCAAATCAATCATTTTCGTGCGCGTTTGGATACGGTGGAGTTGTATCCTTTCAAGCAATATATCAACAGGGGCTATTCCGGTGTGATGGTGGGGCATTTGGCAGTGCCGTCGCTGGATTATACGCCGAATTTGCCCGCTTCGTTTTCCTCTAAAATCATTCGCCAAGTGTTGAAAAAGGAATTGGGTTTTGAGGGTTTTGTCATCACCGATGCGTTGGAAATGAAAGGAGCCGGACGCACCGAAAGAGCCTGTGTAGAGGCTCTCGTGGCAGGTCACGACATCCTTTTGGGGCGTTTGAATGCGGCTGAAGAAATCGCCGCTATCAAAGAAGCCGTGTATGACGGAACGCTTAGCATGCAGGATTTGGACGACAAATGCCTGAAAGTGCTTAGTTATAAATACATTGCAGGGCTTAATCACCGGAAGTTTATCAACCTGGTTGGGCTTAATGAGCGACTTAATTCATTTCATGCCAAGTGGTTAATCCAAAAGTTGAACGCCGAGGCTATCACGCTATTGAAAAACAACAACGCAGCCATTCCCATTAAACAGCTGAGTAAGAAGAAGATGGCTGTTGTTTCGTTTGGCGAAACCGAGCAGACGGAGTTTCAAAAAGCGATGGCTCTGTATGGCAATTTCGACTATCTGCAATTTTCCACAAAAACGTCCATGCAGATGGTTACTGCCAAGTTGAAAAACTATGACAGGATATTTGCAGCGGTACATACGGTGAAGATGGACAATTTGCCGGTGGTGATAAGCGCACTGGTCGATGTGAAAAAAGAGGTGCATCTGTGCTTTTTTGTTACACCTTACGCCTTGCCGAAATACAAAAAGAGCATCCATGCCGCACCATCGGTGGTGATGGCTTACGAGAATACACCTCACGCACAAAAAGCTGCAGCAGAGGTGATTATGGGTGGACTACCTGCCAAAGGCAAGTTGCCGGTAACTATCCACGGGCTGTATAAATTGCACGATGGACTGACCACCACCAAGACGCGCCTCTCCTACCAAGAGCCGGAAGACGTGGGCATGTCGCAAGAGAAACTGAACAAAATCGCGGCTGTGGCGCAAGAGGGTATCGACAATCGCGCCTTTCCGGGCTGTCAGGTGCTGATTGCCAAAAACGGCGTGGTCGTTTACAATCACTCGTTTGGGCATTTCGACTATGCCAAAACGCACCCCGTTGAAAACGCAAATATCTACGATTTGGCATCTGTAACCAAGGCTACAGCTACGCTTGCGGCGGTTATCAAACTGTTTGACGAGGGAAAATTAGGACTGAACGACAAACTGAGCCTATATGTGCCGGGCATTCGATACTCGAATAAAAAGGACATAACCGTGCGAGAGGCATTGTTCCACCAATCCGGACTGCCGTCGTTTTATCGCTTCTACCAACAACTCATTGACTCTGAAAGTTTTTCAGGACCTCTTTTCTCCAAAACAAGAGATGCCGAGCACCCCATTAGATACGACCAGGATACTTATGCACGAATGAATTACCGGTTTTCGCCTCAATTTATTTCTCCGATACCGCGATTAGGCATCAGCACGCCGGTGGCAAACGGTTTATATGTAGCCGACAATATAAATACGCACTTCATAAGGCTCATCGCAGACAGTGTTACTTTGCGTCCGGATAAAAAATATCTGTACAGCGATTTGAATTTTATCCTCCTGAAAGATGCCGTAGAACATATTTCGGGCGAACCATTGGATGTTTACACCGAAGAAAATTTTTTTGCCAATCTGGGTGCAACCACAACGGGCTTTTTGCCGCTCAAACGCTTCGACAGTTCAGTTATTGTGCCGAGTGAAAACGATGAGTTTTTGCGCAAACAGCTATTGATTGGCTCGCCATCAGACGAAGCTGCCGCCTTCATGGGTGGTGTATCGGGCAATGCGGGGCTTTTTTCAAACGCCAACGACTTAGCGAAGTTGTTGCAACTATACCTCAACTTGGGCATATATGGTGGCGAGCAGTATTTTTCCAAACAGACCACACAACTATTCACAACGATGAAAAGCCCCACCTGTCGCCGCGGGTTAGGCTTCGACAAGCCCGACAAAACACTGCACAGAGAGCGAAAAGTAACATGGAACGGCAAGCGAAAAATCGTAACAACCCAACTTGTCGAGAGCAAAACCACCAGTAAAGCCGCTCCGGCGAGTGCATACGGGCACACGGGCTTCACAGGCACCTGCTTTTGGGTGGACCCCGACAATCAACTCATCTACATCTTTTTGTCCAATCGCACCCACCCTACACGCATAAACAACAAAATATCCGAGTTGAACATCCGCACACGCGTCCAAGACATTATGTATGCCGCATTATCTAAAACATAGCAATCCTGCAATGCCGCTCACAGTAGCCCCCATCACGCAATCGCCTGACGAGTTGTTAGCGCAATTAACGCGCAAAAGCAATTATGTGCCGTTGTTGGAAAAGATGTCAGAGCACCGTCAGCGCGAATGGCTGACTTGCCGTGTTGCCCTCAAAGAGTTGCTCGGCGAAGAAAAAGAAATCGCGTACACCGAATTTGGCAAACCCTATTTGACGGACAAATCGAATTTCATAAGTTTCAGTCACACAAAAGGTTACGTCGCTGTGATTGCAAGTCGGGAACATCCGGTAGCCATCGACATTGAGTACATTTCGCCCCGTGTGGAGAAAATTCGCACTCGCTTCATGAGCACGCAAGAGGAGCAAAACCTCTCAACGCCCCACCCTACCCTGCATTTGCTGCTGCATTGGTCAGCCAAAGAAACGCTTTTCAAACTACTGGATGCACCCGACACCGAATTTAAGTCGCAACTCCACATCCACCCGTTCGAGCCTGTTGTGAATGAATGGGGCACGTTTTCAGCCCACGAAACACGCACAAATACACAACAAGAGTTTGTCGTGCATTATTTTGTAACAGATAAGTTCGTAGTTACTGCGTCCTGCCAAACAAATACTACCTTACCTTACTTACAATCGCTTTGAACGCTTCGGGGTGGTTCACAGCAAGGTCGGCGAGGACTTTGCGGTTGATGTCAATCCCGTTTTTGTGCAACGCTCCCATAAACATGGAATACGACCAGCCTTCCTGACGGCAGGCTGCGTTGATACGCTGTATCCACAATGTGCGGAAATTGCGCTTCTTAGCGCGACGGTCGCGGAAGGCGTATGTCAACCCCTTTTCCCACGTGTTTTTTGCAACGGTCCAAACGTTCTTACGTGCACCGTAATACCCCCTCGTCAATTTGAGGATTTTTTTTCTCTTAGCTCTTGAAGCTACGTGATTTACCGATCTAGGCATAATTTTAAAATGTTTTTTTTTGATAATCAGCGTCTTTCTCTGAGTGTTGCGGGCTTGACTTGCAATCCCGTTTTTGTCATTGCGGGCTTGACCCGCAATCCCCTCTCAAAAAGAACTTAATACTAATCTTCTGTTAATAAATCGTTTAAAAACTCTGTTAGGAAATTACTTAATTCCAAGCATTTCTTTCACCGACAAAACATTCGATTTGTCAAGAATCGTGAAATGTGTTAATCTCCGTTTCTGCTTCGTGGTCTTCTTCGTGAGAATGTGACTCTTGAAAGCATGTTTTCTCTTGATTTTCCCTGTTCCGGTGAGAACGAATCTCTTTTTTGCACCGGAATTAGTCTTCATTTTAGGCATCTTTGCTTTTTTTTAATTGTTTATAAAATAATATTTAATAATTTCTAATCTACTCTGTCAATGACAGTTATTCTTCTATTTCTTTCTTTATCAGCACTTTTTTCACCACCTTTGGAGCCATTGGTGCAGCACCTGCTCCCTTCTTTGGCGAAATCATGATAATCATCTTTTTGCCTTCCAACTGCGGCATCTGTTCCACCTTTCCCAAATCTTCCAAATCGGTTGCGAAACGCAGCAACAGTACCTCTCCTTGCTCTTTGAACAAAATCGAACGCCCCTTGAAAAAGACATAAGCCTTCACCTTTGAGCCTTCTTCGAGAAAACTTCTGGCGTGCTTCAGTTTGAAGTTGTAGTCGTGGTCATCGGTTTGCGGACCAAACCGGATTTCCTTCACTATTACTCGCATCGCCTTCGCCTTTTGCTCCTTCTGGCGTTTCTTTTGCTGATAGATAAACTTCTGATACTCAGCAATTCTACACACCGGCGGCTCGGCAGTAGGGGAGATTTCTATCAAATCCATCCCCAATCGTTCAGCCATCCGAATGGCTTCCATGAGGGGATACACACCCTGCTCAACGTCCTCACCGACTACTCTCACCTCTTTCGCGCGAATCCGTTCGTTGATTCGGTACTGGTCTTTCAAGTTGTCTTTCTTCATCAAGAATTAATCTGATTCATTTGTTTTTCTACTTCATTATTTAATTGCGCCGCAAAGGTAGTAATTTTCATTGAACCAACATCACCTTCGCCTTGCTTTCTTACAGAAATTTCGTTGTTTTCTACTTCTTTCTCCCCCACAACGAGTAAATACGGGATTTTTTTCAATTCATTGTCGCGAATTTTGCGTCCGATTTTCTCGTTTCGGTCGTCCACAATCACGCGCACATCCTGCTTGGTGAGTTGTTTTGCCACCTCGCAGGCATAATCGTTGAATTTTTCGCTAATCGGCAATATCACAGCCTGGTCGGGAACGAGCCACAGCGGAAATTTTCCGGCAGTATGTTCAATCAACACCGCCACAAAACGCTCCATCGAGCCAAACGGGGCGCGGTGAATCATCACCGGTCGATGCTTCTGATTGTCTGCGCCAACGTACTCTAACTCAAAGCGTTCCGGCAAATTGTAGTCCACCTGAATCGTGCCCAACTGCCAACGTCTGCCGAGCGCGTCCTTCACCATAAAATCGAGTTTGGGACCGTAGAACGCCGCTTCGCCAAGTTCTACGCGAGCCTTCACATTGTTTTCTTGGCAGACTTCGATGATGGCATCTTCGGCAGATTTCCAATTTTCGTCCGAGCCGATATATTTCTCTTTGTTGTTGGGGTCGCGCAACGAGATTTGTGCCTCCCATTCCGTGAAATCAAGGGCTTTGAAAATAATTTGGATGATTTCCATCACTTTCACAAATTCGGCTTTCACGTCTTCGGGGGCGCAAAAAATATGTGCATCATCCTGCGTAAACCCGCGTACACGTGTCAGACCGTGCAATTCGCCGCTCTGTTCGTAGCGATAGACCGTGCCAAATTCTGCCAAACGGAGGGGCAATTCCTTGTAGGAGCGCGGGAATGCCTTGTAAATTTCGCAGTGGTGCGGGCAATTCATCGGCTTCAGCAAAAATTCCTCGCCCTCTTCCGGCGTGCGAATAGGCTGAAACGAGTCTTTGCCGTATTTTGCATAGTGACCGGACGTGACGTACAGCATTTTGCCACCGATATGCGGCGTCATCACCTGCTGATAGCCATATTCCTTTTGGATTTTCTTCAAAAATTCTTCCAATTTCAGGCGCAACTGTGTCCCTTTTGGCAACCAGAGCGGCAATCCCTGCCCCACATTTTGCGAGAACGTGAACAGTTCCATCTCCTTGCCAATCTTGCGGTGGTCGCGCTTTTTTGCCTCCTCCAATAATATAAGGTAGTCATCCAACAATTTTTTCTTTGGAAACGTGATGCCGTAGATGCGGGTCAGTTGTTCGCGAGTTTGGTCGCCGCGCCAATAAGCCCCCGCCAACGCCGTCAATTTGATGGATTTGATGGCAGAAGTATCCACGAGGTGCGGTCCGCGGCACAAATCCGTGAACTTTCCTTGCGAGTAGGTTGAAATCGTCCCGTCTGCTAACTCGTTGATTAACTCCACTTTATAGGTTTCGTTGCGGTCGCCGAAGAGTTTCAGTGCATCTGTTTTTGAGATATTTTCGCGGACAATCGGCGTTTTGCGTGCGGCGAGTTCCTGCATTTTCTTTTCAATCGCCTCTAAATCAGCATCTTTGATAGTTACGCCTTCGCCCGGGTCTACATCGTAGTAGAAGCCCTGCTCGACAGCCGGACCAATCCCGAACTTGATATTGGGGTACAATTCCTGCAAAGCCTCCGCCAGCAAGTGCGCGGAGGAGTGCCAAAAAGCGTGTTTGCCTTCCACATCGTCCCATTTATAGAACACGATTGCAGCATCGCCTTCGAGCGGACGGTTCAATTCCCAAGCCGCATCGTTCACACCGGCAACCAAAATCTCCTGAGCCAGCCGCGAACTGATGCTTTCCGCGACCTGCAAAGGCGTAACACCCACCGCAAAATCGCGCGTAGAACCATCCGGAAACGTTATTTTAACATTATTTGCCATAAAAAAGCACTCTATCGGGTGGCAAAGATACAAAATAATTATGAATTATTTCGCATATTTGCCGATAATCCGGCAATCGCTAACTTTTTTTTCCTATCTTTGTCGCAAAAAACGATATGTCGCGATTAAAAGTTTATAAAGCATCCGCCGGTTCGGGGAAAACCTACACTTTGGCGTTGGAATACATCAGGGAACTCATTCTCGAAGCCAAATTGCATGGCAACAACAAGCACTTCCGCCACATTTTGGCGGTCACTTTCACCAAAGATGCGACAAGCGAGATGAAAGACCGCATCTTGGCAGAACTGTATGGGCTGGCGTTCAACACTGCTGATTCTGTGGGCTTTTTAGCATCTTTACAGTTATCAGTTACCGGTTACCGGTTACCGGAAAACGAGATTCGAGAGAATGCAAAAATTGTGTTGGATGCCATCCTTCACGACTACAGCCGTCTGAATATCACCACTATTGACAGTTTTTTTCAGCGTGTGTTGCGCAATTTGGCTCGCGAACTTGGGCGCAGTTCCAAGTTCAATCTGGAGATGAACACGGGGAAAGTGCTGCAAGATGCCGTCCACAACACGATTGAAAAAGCCAATCAGAACAAGCAAATACTCGACTGGCTGACGACTTATGTGGAGCAAAAACTGGATGACGACCGCAACTGGCACATCGACAAAGAACTTTTTGAGTTCAGCAAGTGCATCTACAACGAGTTTTTTCAGGAGCACGAAAAGCAATTGCGCCAACAGTTGGTAGCCAATCCTGCCATTTTCAAAACCCTGAAAGCGCAACAGGAAGCCATCAAACAGAATAGCAAAACCACTTTTAAGCAAGTGATGGACAACAGCAATCGCGTTTTGGATGAGCACGCGCTGACCCTTGACGATTTTGGCAATTCCAAACATGGGCTGCTGTTTATCAACAAGTTAGGGGGAGGCAATTACTCGGCTGAAATTGGCTCGTATGTGTCACAATGTCGTGCGACGGCTGATTTTTGGGGCAAAGCCAAGCATCCGCGCAAAAATGAAATTGCTGCGTTGGCAGAAACGCATTGGATGCCATGGTTGGAAGAAGTCATTGCTGCCTTTCAGAAGTATCAAACCGCCCAAATGATTACGCAAAACCTGCACCAGTTGGGGCTGATTTGGGATATTTCCAAAGAAATTGCCGCTGAAAACGAGGAAAACAACCGCTTTATGCTGAGCGACACGGCGATGTTTCTCAACGAAATGATTGACCGCTCCGATGCGCCATTCATCTACGAAAAACTCGGCTCCGACATACGCCACGTGATGATTGACGAGTTTCAGGACACCTCGCGCCTGCAATGGAGCAATTTCAAGGCACTGCTTTCCAATATCCTCTCCGAAGACCGTTTCAGCCTTATTGTGGGCGATGTGAAGCAGTCCATTTACCGCTGGCGCAACGGCGATTGGCGCATTCTGGGGAAGATTGGCGATGAATTGCACGCCAATATTTCGACTTTGGACACCAATTATCGCAGCGAAAAAAACGTGATTGAGTTCAACAACAATTTTTTCACGCGGGCGTCCGAACTGCTCAACGAATTATACATTTCCAAATGGGGCGATGCGCAACATTCGCCGTTCCCAACAACCTATTCAGACGTAGTACAGAAGCACAAAAAAGGCGAAAACGGCTATGTATCAGTCGATTTTGTGGAAAAGCCGGAAGATGCAACCGCCGCCGAAGCCATGAACGCCGCCGTGCTCGACAAACTGGAAGCATTGCAGGCAGCAGGCGTACCGGCAAACGACATCTGCATTCTAACGCGCACCAACAAAGAGATTATTGACCTCGCGGAATATCTGGCATCAGCCCCCCCCACCCTCCCTGAGGGGGCTGCCTATCGCAGCATCATCTCCAACGATGCCTTCCAACTGCACTCGTCCGAAGCCATTCAAATCATCATTGAGGCACTTAGGCTGGTGGCTGACCCGGATGATAAAATTGCGGCGGAGCGGTTGCGGAATTACCAATTACCAATTACCAATTATCAGTTACCAATTGGTAATTGGCAATTGGCAATTGGTAATTGCCAATTGCGCGCCATGCCTCTGTTTGAATTGATTGGGGAACTATATCGCCAATTGAATTTGACTGCAATTGAGGGGCAATCAGCCTATCTTTTTGCTTTCTACGATGCCGTTTCAGCCTATCTGAACGACAATCCGGGTGATTTGCCGCACTTTTTGGAGTATTGGGACAGCGAATTGAAAACGCGCACCATCCCCGCCGGAGCCAATGTGGATGGCGTGCGCGCGATGACCATCCACAAGTCCAAGGGGCTGCAATTTCACACCGTCATCATGCCCTATTGCGATTGGAATATCAACCCCAAGCCGGGCACAACGGTCTGGTGCGACAATCATGCAGGGGCAACGCAAACGCTGCCCCTACTGCCGATTAACTACACAAAAATCATGCAGGACACAATTTTTGCGCCGGAATATCAGGAAGAAACGGCACAGAGCTGGCTGGACAATCTCAACATCCTGTACGTAGGCTTCACGCGCGCCGAGCAGAATTTGATGATATTGGGAAAGGCAAAAAAATCGCTGCGCAGTGTTGAAGATATTTCGACTGTGGCGGACTTGTTGCAATTGGCAGAGGTGCCGTTGGAAATGGGCACGCTCACGGGAGGGATTGCGGGTCAAGCCCGCAATGACGGGACCGTCATTGCGGGCTTGACCCGCAATCCCCTGAAAGAAATCCCCCCCTCCATCAACATCACATTCGTATCGGAAAACTTTCAAACAGGAAAATCTATTTTTAAGCAGTCGAATAAATCGCGGGAGTTTGTGCATGACTTTCAGGGGACTCGTAACGACAATCCCAAATTATACGGCAACATCATGCACAGCATCTTCGAACGCATCCACCAACAGGAAGACATCGAACGAACCGTCGACAGTTGCATCACGCAAGGGTTAATCCAACCCACCCAAAAACAGGATTACATCAACCAAATCCGCACCGCCATCCGCGAATCACACGTGGAACATTGGTTCGACGGGCAGCACAAAAGCTACAAAGAACATTCAATAGTAATGGAAGAGAACGGCGAAATCGTCAGCAAACGCCCCGACCGCGTGCTATTCACCAACAAAGCCACAATCATCATCGACTACAAATTCGGCAAACCCCACCAAACACACAACAAGCAAGTGCAACAATATATGCACCTGCTCGAAAAGATGAATTATCCCACTGTGCAGGGGTATTTGTGGTATGTGGATGAGAGGAAGGTTGTGAGTTGCGGCGAAAGTTGATTGTTAAAAAGTCGGGTATTCTCGGCGATGGAATTAGGAGAATGAGTTTGGTTTGCATCCTTTCCTTTGAAAAAAAAAAATTTTCATTGCGTGCGTTTGTAAATCTGAAATTTTTTATCTACCTTTGTAGCCTCGTACTTTGGAATTATGGAGCGGACAAAATCAACGCCCTTTGACAGAGCAGCAGAAAGAGATTGTGAAGGAAATCGTGGTATATTGTTGCTAATGAAACCTATACGAATGATGAGTTGAGGGAAGAAAATATTACGCTGTTTGCGCAGATGGTGAGGGGTTTTGGGTCGCCGAGTGTGGTGGATGAGGTGTTGGGGGCGTTGTCGTGAGTTATATTGAAGACGGCATAATATCAATTACGAAAATAAACAATTAAGTATAAACAACATAAAAAAAATAGTAATATGGCATCAAAGTATTTAAGTTCTTTGTCTAAAAATGATTATGAAGCACTAACAATAAAACTTCATAATATTCAAAATCAAGAATGTTTTATATGTGGTGGTGAAATTGATTTGAAATTACATTCAACCAATATTGACCATATTGTACCTCTCGCAAATAAGGGGAAAGATAGTGAAGAGAATTTTGCTTTAACACATGAAAGTTGTAATAAATCCAAACAAGATGCTAATTTAAAAATAGCAAGAACTCTGCATACATTGAAAAAGATACAAAATGAAACATTATCTATTGAAAATAAATCAGCATCCTTGAAACAAGTACTACAACATTTTAATGGTTCAAAATTTGATTTCAAATATAAAATTGATGGGAATAACATACAATATAGCTTTTCCGATTTAGGAGATAATCAAATTTATAAAACAGAAATACATACAGACCATTTATCAAAGGAACAGACTTGTTTTATTGAGTTACCACTTGAATATATTTACCATGATGAATTGATAAATCCGAGAGGAATAAATAATAGTATTAGCCAACTTGTGAAAGAATTTGACAAAAATAATCCCCAGTTGCATTTGAGTTTGGGAAGGATTGAAAATAATAAAATCAGAATATTTGACGGACAACACAAAGCCGTTGCTCAAATTCTTTTAGGTTCCAAAAAATTATTGTTGAGAATTTTTATTTCTCCCGACATAGACAGATTAACAGAAACAAATACAAATGCCGGCAGCTCACTCCGTCAAATTGCTTTTGACAAATCTATAATGAGACAATTAAATAATACGCTGTATAACGAACGAATCAAACAATATCAAGTTGCGCATGGGTTAAATCCCGATGATTATTCTTTTTCAGAGCAGAAATTAATTGACTATTTTAAAGGAGATAATGCCAATATTAAAAAATATATAATTGATAGTGTAAAGCATTCAATAACAGACTCTAATGATAACAAGTTGAAAGATTATGTAGATAGAGATGGAAAATCAAAAGAGGTTCCTATATCATACAGTGCTTTTGATAAATCTTTTTTATCTCTTTTTATTGACAATAAAAAATTTCTATCTACCCCAATTAATGATAAATCTGATGAAGGGTTAAACCCCAGAGAATTAGAAATAAATCAAATTATTAATCTATTAAATATTATTGCGGAAGAAATTTATATTAATAAATTTATACCTGAAATAGGTGTAAATAGAATTGAAAATAAAATCAGTGAAGGCAAAGGGGATGACATATTGGATGAACATTTAATTGCATTTAGAATGAGTAAAGAGGAAATAATGTATAATTGGTTGGGGTATTTTAAATACGTAATAATGAATTATTTTACAACTAATGGGAAAAAATTTGATGACAAGTCATTGTTCCAACAAAAATTTGATGACCAATTATGGGTTAATATTAAAAATTTCATTATCAACCTGAAAATGCTCCCATTATGGAAAGACAAGTCAATGGCAAACACTATATTCTCAGGAAAACAGACTTATGACTATTGGAAAACAATTTTTGAAACTGGGAAAAGTCATGATGGAGTTCCTGTCCTTTCAAAACCAATCAATTATGTAGATATGACAAATTAATTGACAATAATTAAGCAATTAATGATATCATAATAAAGACAACGGCTAAACAACAAAAAATAACACCTCCGAGCAATCCCTCACCAAAAAAGTCTGGAACCTCGCCGACGTAATCGCTGCAGCAGGCGTAGGCTTCACCGATTACATCATTCAACTGACCTATCTCTTGTTCCTGAAAATGGATTACGAGAAAACCCTGTTGGCATATTAAATTGTGTGCAAAAGTGGCAAATACATCAAAATAATTTACTACCTTTGCCACCGAATAAGAACATTAAATATACAGAGCAATGAATGTAAATGCAATGGCAGTAGCTAACTATTTTATTGATTTGTCAACAAACAGTAATGTTGAACTTCGGCAATTCGGGCTTATGAAGCGGGTTTATATCACTCACGGATTTTGCCTTGCTTTGCTTGACAAGTCGGCACTTGACCCTCGTTATGATGTGGTAGAAGCATGGAAAAACGGACCGGTTGTTCCATCCGTTTATCATTCTTTCAAGCACAACCAAAACAATCCAATCACTGAAAAATCAATCATAATGAAAGTTGTGGGTGATAAGTTTAAGGTTGAGACTCCCGAATTGAAGGATGAGAATATAAAAAGGGTAGCAGGTGCTGTATGGAAGCGGTATTTAGATGTAGATGATTTTGAAATGATAAAAATGCTACACAGAGATGGTACGCCTTGGGCGCTTTGTTATGTTGAAGGGCAAAACAGACCGATACCGGATTTATACACAAAAACATTTTACAAAAAATTAGCGCGAATATGAATTTTGTTGATATTGCGATAGAGGATGTTGTTGAAGATATTTCCCAAAAAGAGGAAAGTACCAAACTAAATCTTTCACTGGAAGACTTGGAACTTGAAATTAAAAAGGAAGTTTTAGAGGGACAAAAGCAAGACAGGGTGGAGCGTAAAGATTATGCCTTAAAAATATTTTGGCTCCTCGTTGGTTTTTTGATTGTTACATTGGGGATGACAACGGCATCAGGTGTTGGGTTGCTTGGCTTGAGCGACAATGTTTTGATTGCTTTGCTTACCACTACTTCGGCAGACGTGATAGGTATTTTTGTGTTTGTTGTCAAATACCTGTTCAAAGCAAGTTAGTGTTTAGGTAATTTGTCGGGATGACACGATTCGAACGTGCGACCACACGCCCCCCAGACGTGTACTCTACCGGGCTGAGCTACATCCCGCCGATAAATTCGGGCGCAAAGGTAGTAATAAATTATGAGTTATGAATTATGAATTATGAATTTTTTTGTTGGATTTTGCATTTTTTAAATTTTTATCCTACATTTCAATCAAAAAAAAGTGTACTTTTGCACCCGAAATTCATAATTCATAACTCATAATTCATAACTCAGAAATATGTTTAGGTTTGAACATTCGTCTTATTTGTATCTCTTGTTGCTGTTGCCGGTGCTGGCGGCGGTGTTTTATTATGGCATTTTCCTGCGCAGGAAGGCTTTGAAGCGGTTTGGGGCTAAACTTTTGGTGCGCGAACTGATGCCCGACAGTGCCTCTAAGAAGTTGCATTTGAAGTTTTGGCTGTTGTTTGCTGCTGTTGCCTTGTCTGTCGTTGTGGTGGCGGGTCCGCAGTTCGGCTCGAAGTTGGAAACGGTGAAGAAGCAGGGCATTGAGGTGATGATTTGTTTGGATGTGTCCAATTCCATGATGGCGGAGGATGTGTCGCCCAACCGTTTGACGAAGGCTAAACAGTTGCTCTCGCGCCTTGTGGACAATATGAACAACGACAAAGTCGGGCTGATTGTCTTTGCGGGCGATGCGTTCATCCAGTTGCCCATCACGTCGGACTATGTGTCGGCAAAGATGTTTTTGTCGTCCATCAACACGTCTATGGTGCCCACGCAAGGCACGGCGATTGGGGCGGCTATTCGGCTGGCTACCAACTCGTTTACGCCCAACGACGCCACCGCCAAGACCATCATATTGATTACCGATGGCGAAAATCACGAGGACAATGCCGCTGAAATGGCGAAAGAGGCAGTTGAGAAAGGCATCACCATCAATGTCTTGGGGATTGGCTCGCCGGAGGGTGCGCCCATCATCACCAACCACGGCTATATGAAAGATAATCAAGGCAATATGGTGCTCACCGTCCTCAACGAAAAGATGTGTCAAGAGATTGCCGCTGCCGGAAACGGACTGTACGCCCGCGTGGACAACTCCAACGGTGCCGTCAAAGCCTTGCAAAAGGAGTTGGACAGCAAAGCCAAATCCGAAGTAGAAAGCAAAGTTTTTTCAGACTACGATGAAAAATACCAACTAATTGCAGCTATCGTGTTGGCACTGTTGCTGTTAGAATTTTTCACCTTAGAGCGCAAAAACAAGATTTGGAGCAAAGTAAAACTATTTTCATAATAGATAACAAAATAGATGAATGGATAAAGAAACTCAAATATGGCAATCCATAGAGGCTGCAATGGAAGAATTTCGGCAGTTGCAATTGGAGGATGTGGTAGATTACAAGAAATTTTACTTGTACTCTATCATCACCCATTCCACTGCTATTGAGGGTTCTACGCTCACCGAATTAGATACGCAACTGCTCTTTGACGATGGCATCACGGCACACGGCAAACAGCTGGTTCACCATCTGATGAACACCGATTTGAAAGCCGCCTACGATTTTGCCATCCTCAAAGCCAAAACAAAAACGCCCATAACAGTCAATTTTCTAAAAGAACTAAACGCGCTTGTCATGCACACCACAGGCAGCCCAACCAGTGTCATCGGGGGCACATTCGATTCAAGCAAAGGCGATTTCAGGTTGTGTGGGGTCACGGCGGGAGTAGGCGGCAAATCGTATATGAACTATCAGAAAGTGCCGGAAAAAGTATCTGAAATGTGCAATGCACTAACCATCATAGCAGATTTAGACGAATTACGCGACATATATAATATAAGTTTCGATGCCCACTTCGACTTGGTCACCATTCACCCGTGGGTAGACGGAAACGGGCGCACAGCACGCCTGTTGATGCACTACATCCAATTCTATCACAATGTGTTTCCAACAAAAATCCGCAAAGAAGACACATCGAAATATATTGCATCGTTGGTAGAATCACAAAAAGCGGGAGTAGACACCCCGTTTCGCGAATTTATGGCACAACAATTGCTCACCACGCTGCAAGAAGAAACAGCAGCGTACAAGCAAAGTCAAGAAAAAGATTTTCATTTATGTTTAAAAACAAATAAAACTATAATCGTATGAAAACAAACATATTAATCATCATCGGGTGTCTACTGGTAACCGGTAACTGGTCACTGCTAACTGCCCAAAAGCAAGTGCGCAAAGACCTCCGCACGGGCAATTCTGCCTATCAGGACAAGAAATTTACCGATGCAGAGGTGGCATATCGGCGCGCCATCGAGAACAATGCGCGCTCGTCGGAGGCTGCCTACAATTTGGGCAACGCCCTGTTGCGTCAAGACAAGGCGCAGGAGGCTGTGGAGCAATATCAGCTCGCCATTGGCAACGAAAAAGACAAAAACAAGGTGGCGATGGCATGGCACAACACCGGCAATGTGTTTCTGGCAAACGCCACAGAGCAGAAAGAAGGTGCGGCACAGGACCCCGATGCCCTGAAAAAGAGCATCGAAGCCTACAAAAAAGCCCTCCGCAACAATCCACGAGATGACGAAACCCGCTACAACTTGGCTTTGGCACAACATTTGCAGAAAAAACAGGAAGGCGGCGGCGGCAACGACAACAAAGACGACCAGAAAAAGGACGACCAAAAACAAGAGGAGCAAAAACAGGAACAGCAGCAACAGCAAGAGCAAAAACAGGAAGAAAAGCCGCAAGAACAACCGCAAAATCCCAACCAAATGAGCAAGGAAAGTGCCGACCAAATTCTCGATGCAATGATGCAAAACGAAAAAGAAACACAAGATAAAGTGAAAGAACAACAAATGAAGCAACAAAAACAACGAAAAAAAGAAAAAAATTGGTAAAAATACAGGGGAACGACACATCGTCATTGCAGGCTTGACCCGCAATCCCCTGAAAAAGAATGAAATTATGAAACGAATAGCAATAATATTAACACTCTGGTCATTGGTAATTGGCAATTGCACATTGACCACCGCCCAAGTGACTTTCCGCGGCACAGCACCCCAAGCAGTCGTAACCGGCGAGCAATTTCGCGTGACCTACACCCTCACCACAAGCAGCGAACGGGGTGGCAACTTCCAACTGTCCGCCGACATCAAGGGTTTGCAAAATCTGTACGGACCCACCACCAGCCAAAGTTCGTCCACAACCATCACGAATGGCAATGTGAAGAGCCAAGTCAGCACTTCCTACACCTACGTTTTCATGGCTGACCAACCCGGCGACTACGCCATTCCGCCCGCGAGCATCAAAGTGGGCGACACCGAATACAAGTCTAACACGCTGAACATAAAAGCCTTACCGCCCGACAAAGCGGCTGCGGCAGCAGCCGCCAACAGAGGTGGGGGCGGCTCCGCCGCCCAAAATGGCGCAGCCCAAAACACCTCCGGCAACGAGATTTTTGTCAGAACCATCGTTGGACACGCATCAGCCTACGAAAACGAGGGCATTCCGGTCACGTTCAAACTGTACAGCACCGGCGATTTTGGTGTTGAGAACATCAAATTTCCCGATATGGATGGGTTTATGGTGCAGGAGGTGGAGTTGCCACAGAACCGCCAGATTGCGTTGGAAAACTACAACGGGCGCAATTATCGTACTGTGGCATTGCGCCAACTCGTTCTGTATCCGCAACATACGGGCAAAATAGCCCTCGAATCGGGCAAGGTGGATGTTGTGGTGCGGCTGCGCACTCAGCCACAGGGGGGACGGCGCAGTATTTTTGATGACTTTTTTGAAGCACCATATCAGGACGTAAAGCGGGTAATACCCATTCCGGCGGCGTCTATCACCGCCAAACCGTTGCCTGCGGGCAAACCTGCCGGTTTTTCCGGTGCGGTGGGCAGTTACAACATCAAGTCGTCTATCACCTCGCGCTCGCTGAAAGCCAACGAGCCGGTGACCATCAAAATCGCCATCGCAGGCAGTGGAAACATCAAAATGGTGAAAAATCCGGAAATCGTCTTTCCCAACGACTTTGAGGTGTACGACCCCAAAATAGACGTGCAAACGAAAGTGAGTGCCGGCGGCGTAACCGGCACCAAAACCATCGAATATTACGCTGTGCCGCGCTATGCAGGCGATTTCACGATTCCTGCCGTGTCGTTCTCCTACTTCGATTTAGCCTCCGAAACCTACAAAACAGTGTCCACAGAGGCTTATGAGTTGCATGTGGAGCCGGGAGCGGAAGGCAGCGGCACGGCACCGATTGTGGTGGGAGCCAACAAGGAAAACGTGCGCTTCGTGGGGCAAGACATTCGCCACATCAAAACGGGCGAGCCGAAATTTCACGAAGGCGACTATTTCTTCGGCACTTGGGGGCATTGGTTGTGGTATCTGATTGTGTTGGTGGTGTTTAGCATCCTGTCAATCATCTATCGCCAACAGTTGAAAGAAAATGCCAACATCTCGCTCTATCGCACCAAAAGAGCCAACAAAACAGCCTCCAAACGGCTCAAACAAGCAAAGGTACATCTGAACGCCCACAAAAAAGAACCGTTCTATGACGAAATCCTGAAAGCCGTCTGGGGCTACCTGAGCGACAAACTGAACATCCCCGTAGCCAATCTGACAAAGGAAAACGTGGAAACAGAATTAGCCAACTACGGCGCAAAACCGGAACTAATCCAAAGTTTCACCGACATCCTAAACACAGCAGAATTCGCCCGTTTCGCCCCCACAAGCGACCCCAACGAAGCAATGGACAAATTATACAACAACACAGTGAAAGCAATAAATCAAATGGAATCAGGAGGAGGAGGAACCGTCATTGCGGGCTTGACCCGCAATCCCCTGAAAGGAAAAGGTAAGTCGAAAAAATCGCAGGTCAAGTCCGCAATAAAAGCAATTGCCATCACCGCATTGGTAACCGGTAACTGGTTTCCGGTAACTGCCCAAGAGTCACCGATAGCTGATAACCAATCACTGGTAACTGCTAACTGGTCACTGGTAACTGCCAAAGGCAACGAAGCCTACACCAAAGGCGATTACCCACAAGCCGTGAAGCACTACGAGGAGGCATTGGCGACCAATGGCGAGTCGGCTGATGTGTATTACAACTTGGGCAATGCCTACTACCGCCTCAACAAGGTGGCTCCGGCTATTCTGAACTACGAGCGGGCAGTGTTGCTCAATCCGGGCGACAAAGATGCGCGGTTCAATTTGGAAATTGCCAAGTTGAAAACGGTGGACGAAATTGTTTCTCTTGACAGCTTTTTCCTGTTTGAGTGGTGGGAAAGTTTGCAAAATTGGCGAACAACCAATCAATGGTGCAACATCGGAATTTTCTTTTTTGTACTACTTTTCGCTTGTCTGTTCATCTATTTCTTTTCAAAAAAGCTCACTATCCGAAAAATTGCCTTCTTCACAGGCATTGCAGCACTCGTTTTTTGCCTGTTTGCAAACATTTTTTCCTACAAACAAGAGCAAAAGTTGACAAACAGGAACACCGCCATCATCTTCGCGGCAACCATCACCATCAAGAGTGCCCCCGACACCAGTGGCACCGATTTGTTCATCCTCCACGAAGGCACAAAAGTAAAAATCAACAGCGAACTGGGCGATTGGCGCGAAATAGAAACCGCCGATGGCAATGTAGGGTGGATTCAAGGCAAAGAGATAGAGGTGATATAGTTTGAACCTTGATTTTAATAAGAACTAATTCCCCAATTTTCATTCGGCTCATCTCCCATTTGAAGAATCAGGCTGCCTCCTGATAATAATTCGGATGCAGGAAACCGGAATGATTTCAGCTCTTTACCATTCAAAACGGCACTTTGTACATATTTATTGTTCCTTGACACATTTTTGGCTTCGATGGTAAACTGTTTTCCCCGTCCGTATTTGTTCCCCAAGTCAATCGTTATTTTTTCAAACAGCGGGCTGGCAATTTCATAGACCGGTTGAACGCTGCATCCTCCGTCCATTTGAAAAAGTCCCATCGCTGCCATTACAAACCATGCGCTCATTTGACCCTGGTCTTCATCGCCCAGATAAGCATTGGCAATTCCGGAGCCGTAATAATTGTCGATGATGGAGCGCGTCCATCGTTGCGTGAGCCAAGGGCGACCTACCCAATTGAACAAGAAGGCAAAGTGCATGGATTGTTGATTGCCCTGTACTGCGGGAAAGTCCCAATACTGGTCGTTGGGCGCATTGAAACGCCAAGGTTCGCTGGCTGTGAAACCCCAATGCAGGCGGTCGATAAAATTCTTTTCGCCCAATATCTTGGCAACCGCCGGAACATCTTGCGGAACAAAATAACTCAATTGCCAAGCATTTCCTTCCACATATTGTTCATTGGCTCCCGAACGAAAAGGGTCGAAAGGCTCTACAAATTTTCCGTTGCTTTCACGCAAATGGGCATAACCGTTTTCGGGATTAATCGCATTGCGCCACCATTCGCCCCGCTCGCTGAATGTTTTATAATCCGCTTCTTTGCCCAAGGCTTTGGCGAATTGAGAAACCGTCCAATCATCGAAAGAATATTCCAAGGTGTTGGAAAAACGTCCCAAATCGGAAGGCACATAGTGATATTTCAGGTAAGACACTAAATCCCGGTTTCCGGCAAAACCACCCGCTACGGAAGTCGCCGGTGTAGTTTGCATTTTTCTGACCGCTTCAAAGGCTTTGTTGGCATCAAAATCGCGGATGCCCATTTGATAAGTGCCTACAATCAAGGGGATTTCGTGTTCGGCAACCATCACGGGAATGTATTTCATTCCGGCAGGACCTTTTGCCAACCATCCGTTGACATCGTACATGGCTAACTGTGAATTGACCCATTTTGATGACCATTCGGGCGTAACCAAATTCCAAAATTGGTTTAGATTCCAAAAGGTATTCCAAAAAGCGTCACAGCCCAAGGCGCGATGTTCCGGATTGGAGAATTTTTGTTTGCTTTGGTCGGCGGCGAGCCATTCGCCATTGATGTCGCTCCAAGTATTCCGGCTCAATGCGCGATACATATTGGTGTAAAACCGGACTTTTTCCAGGCGGTCGTCCGTCGTTATCTGCACCCTTGAAAACAGTTCGTTCCAGACGGCTTTTTGATTTTCAACCACCGCTTCGTAATTCCATCCGAAGGGCAACGAGATTTCTTTTTCTAAATTTTCAGCCGCATTTTCAATGCTGACCAATGAAATCCCGGTACGGACTTGTACAATGTTTTTCTTTTTGGTATCAAATTCTACATAGACGCCCGCCTCTTTCAAATTTTCGCCGGCGAGTTTTTCCGTCAGTCGGACGTCCTTATTTTTCCAACCGCCCATTGATTTTATTGGAGTGTCAAACTCTATTACAAAATGAACAGTATATTCTTGGTCGGCATCTTCACTCCATACTGTGGGGCGGGGTGAAATTTGGTGGCTGTGTCCTTCAATCCGATAATCGCTCACTTTGTCTATTTTCACATCTAATAAATCATAATCGTATTCGGCTTGAACATGCAGGTCAATCATCACGCGACCGTCTTGAGCCTTGGGAAACGTATATCGCTGAAAACTGCAACGGGTGGTTGCCGTCACTTCCGCCCAAATATCCGTATCGCTGAGATACACTTTATAATAACCCAAAGGTGCTTCCTCCGTCGTTTTATCCATCCGCGAACGATAGCCAGAATCGGCATCAAATTCGTCGCCCACCTGGGTTTGTAATTTCCCATTCGTCGGCATCAAGCCCAATCCGCCCATCGTCCATTCGTGGATATGGCTGAAACAACCCACCGTCTCAAAGGACGGTTGATAGCCCGCCTGCCAACCTTTGTTTTGATTGTCGGGACTCATTTTCACCATGCTGAAAGGCATCCAGGGACCGGGTGCTATCATCCAACGCGAATGAGCCGTTCCGATTTTGGTATCCACATAATCAGCCAAACTTTGCTGCTTTTGAGGGCTGCGGATGATTTGTCCTTTTTCAAGGACTTTTCCATCAATCAAAACCGTATAATTACTTTTTTTCACACTGCTTACCGGCGGCATTAAGGCTTCCAATTGATAACGCGCCGTGTCCAGCGTTTCGTGAAAAATGCGACTGCCGTCCAGTTCCACATCAATAGAAGGACGTCCTGTCAAATGTTCGACATCCACCAACAGCGGCTGAAAGCGTTTCCCGTCCTTTTCAAGTTCATAATCAGCCGGTTTCACTTCGCGGATGAAAGCCGCTTCCGGTTTTTGCAATTTGATTTTTTTATTCGATTCCAAGCGGATGTCGTCAAAAACAATCCACGAGCCTTCCAATAGCGTCAAACAAATTTTGTTGCCTCCCTTTTTAATTAAATTTTTCGCAAAGAGAATTTCCAAAGTTTGATGTTTGGAAGTTGCATCTATTCGGACAAGCGATGAGTCGGAATCGCCTTTCAGGGAATATTTCCAACTTTGCCGGTCGTTGACAATCACTTTCAACAGCGACCGGTTGGGATTAGAATCAAGCAAGTCGATGATTAATTTTAACTCCTCATTATCGGCGATTTCTTCAACGCCAAAAAGCACATTGATTTCGTGGGTTCGCCATCCGGAAGTGCCCCAAGTTCCTCCCCAAGTATCGTCCGGACCGGGAAGGACGTAGGGAAAATCCTTTTCAGCCGATGATTTTCCAACCAAGAAATAACGGTCTTCATAGCCGAAATCCTTTTCCAGAAATTGTTTATAACCGGACGGTCCTAATGCCAAATCGGCAGAAGAATCATCTTTCTCTCCAATTTTCCAAACGGTTGGCGTTTGGGCTGAGAGATGCAAATAGCAAGATAAGAATAAGATAGTACTAATAAATCGTGTCATAACTATATTTTTTCGCAGTTACTAATTGAACTTGCCCAGTAATTTGCGTAAGTCATTGATTATCACTAAAATATTTTTTTTACTAACACCCCACTATCGTAACGGTTTTCCCCTCCACCGTTTCTGTTTTGAGATAAATTTTAGCATCCCAATCTATATCGGGGCGGCGGTCGAAGATAATCAGCCAGCCCTCTTTGGCACCCACTGTGTCCATATAGTTGATGAGTTGGGCATAGCTTTTTTCTTCTGTTTTGGAGCTGTATCGGAGTTTCAGTTCGATGGGGTATTTTTGTCCTTCATACTGCACGCACAAGTCCAAACGGTCGCGACCGGCGGCAAATTCGCGGATAATCTGCCCGCCGCCGTTGACAATTCGTTGCAAAAAAGCCTGTAAAATCAGGTGTGGTGCTGCTTCTTTATAGTCGAAACGCTCTACCCATATCGCGCTGTTTTCGCGCCAAAAGGCTTGAAAATCCTGCATAAGATAAATCATGTCGATACGCCCATTTTTCAGATAGCGAGGCATTTGGTAGGGATACTTCTCGCTGCACAAATCTTTCTGTGAATCGGCACTTAATGTACGGATGATTACTTCGGCATAAATCGGATTGGCAGGCATGATTAACCCTTTACTCTCCTTTATCAGCCCAAGGTCTTTGGTGTAGAGATAATCGTCCGATTGCGTACTTATTTTCTCTATGTCGCCAATGATGACCGGCTCCATCACCCGCCGCACCCGCTCCTCTTTGAGCCGCTCCAGCAGGCTGTCGATATGTGTGTCGCGCCGCAGGATGATGGTTTGGATGGCTTGTTCCACCAATTCGGCAGTCACCGGCTTGGTATAATCGGACTGGAGCATTTTTTCAATCACCTCGCATGCAATGGCGTTAACCAACCATGGCTGTCCCTGCGTTTGCTTGATAACCAAATCGATAGCTTCCTGTTCAAACACTTGCCCTGTTTCCGCAGTATGTTGTCCATACAATTCTACTGCCTCCTCTTTTGTGAAATTGCTAAAAGTCATCGCTTCTTTAATCACATTAAACGGACTTGCGCTGCCCAATGACTCGCTGTCGGGACGGATTTTTGCTTTGAAATCGCGAATGTTGCGCATGCCTACCAACGCAATTGAACGAACAAACGGTATCTGCGACCGTGTGTTGTAAGAATTTCTCAGTTGGCGAAGAAAAGTGATTAGTGTTCCCTCGCTCAAACAGTCGGCTTCATCGAAAAAGATGATTAACGGTTTGTCTAATGCCATGCAAAACAAGGTCAATTCGGTTGCCAGCACACCCGAGTAATCGCTGTAATCGGCATTTTTTGCAAACCGTCCGCCGTCCGGTATGTCCGGCGAAAATTGCAATGCCGTTACTAATCGTTTTACAAGCACAGGAATACCCTCTTTCGGGTCAATAATGCCTTGTGCTGCCTCCAGCGAGCAGTAAAGCGCATAATACTTGCCCTCGCGATTGATGCGGTTGACCCAATCGAGCAACAACGTGGTTTTGCCACTCTGCCGCGGGGCGTGAATCACAAAATACTGCTCCTGCTCAATGAGTTCCTTGATGCCCGACAAACGCGATGAAGCCTCTATCATATAGTGGGCAACTTCGTTGCAAGGTCCTGCTACATTAAAATATCGTGCCATAATTCAAAATTTTTTGGCAAAGGTACGCATTTAAATTGACTTTTAGCAAATGCGCGTTCCACACAAACTCCCATCTATCATTTTACGCCACTTTTTTTATTTGGATGATTGAACTAATTGCCCGCCAACTAATGACACGCTGACAGCCTCTTTATCTTTTACTTCCAGCAGAGTTTTCCCGTCTTTCTCGAACCAAACTTTCTGCGCTTTTCCACCTTTCATGATGCCTGAAACGCGGATATTGTCGGTTGCCGGAAGATTGTAAAATTCAATATCTTTAAAGGCTTCAGGAACGGCGGGAAACACTTTTATATCATTGCCTATCGACTGCAGCACCATGGATACCGGCACTATCGTAAAAGAGGCATAGCTTGTGAGAAAATAATACATCACGCCGTTTTGCTCACACATCGCGCCGGTTGACGGCTCTGTTTGCGTGAGGCTGTAGAGCGATTTCGCGTAGGCGTCTTCGGCTCTGCCCCAGTAAGCGTCTGTCAGGGCAAACCAATTGGCTACGAACGCAATCATTCCGTCGCCTTTTTTGTTGCGTTCCCAACATTGATCCAGCGATTTGTTTACTTTTCCGGCAGAAAAACTTTTCATCGTTTCCAAGGTTGGGAAACCCAGATAGGTATAACCCCTGATTCCCATGTATCCTGCACCGGCACGGCTTCCGTCATCTCCGCCAAATTCGAGATAAACATTGTTCCTGTCTTTTATGCGGATGTTTTGCGCTATTTGCAGCCATTGCTTTCGCAAATCGCTATCCGTATTTCTTTTTTCTGCAAGCGCCGCCGCTTGTGTCAACACCCATTTTGCAGCTATTAAGGCATCGAGAAGGTCAGCCTCAAACAAATCTTCCGTCAACGACAATAATGGAGCCACCGTGTATGATTTTTGTTTGGCATCCCAATGCAGGATACTTTGCCAAAACCGGGCAGAGCCTCTCATCACAGCGTAGGCGGTATCTTCGTTTTCGGCATACAAGCGGTTGTAATGATAATACATTGCCGGAGCAAATCCCTGAATATGCACCTGTTTGTCCCAGGGCGGCACCTGACGATTGGAGCGGTCAAAGAGGTTTTCGTGGGCAAAGGCAAAGGCATCGCCATTATCCGGCGAAAGATACTCGAAATTCCCCTTCTTCCTGCCTGCATATTCAAACTCATATTTTCCGACGGGAAACATATCCGTAACGTTTTTTT
>BNTU01000013.1 GCA_025996835.1 Bacteroidia bacterium | reverse complement strand
AATTCGTTGAACACAGCAATGTGGTCGTAGAGATGCTCAAAGAGCACTCTAAAGAAACAATCCGCAACATTTGGCAAAATCTGGTCGCCTACATGATTTTTGTTAGCCCATACGATGGCTCTCAAATCATACCGCAACCATCATGATATCAACCTCTTACGGCATAAAAACCGTGGCGGAGATGTCTTGCTCCCGAATTCAAGGCATGAAATTCATAAAACACAATAAATAAACAACATAGACACTAATGTAAGACATGCTATCAACTCATCTGCTTTCGCATAATTTGACGAGAGGGCGGTAGCTTTGTCTGCTGTCTGGGAGCGGATTGAATGCGCGTGATTATTTTTTAATGGCTGAATTGCTGAGCAAGTATAAACGAAGCTTTGCAATTATTTGACACACAGAACAATGCTAACGCAGAGATTATCAAATCAAAATTTATAGAGTATGTTCATCAAATGCAGCTAAGGGTGAGCGGACGGGAGTGTGTAATTTGTTCGAGCGACATTATAGAATCCTGTTTTGGAAAATACAAAGAACTTGTCAAAACAAACAAATCGGTAGGAATTAGCGATTTGTCGCTTTGTATATCGGCTATGCTTGGCAACAATAGTAATTTGAAAAAACAATTTGAAACTGTCTCAATAGATCGATTAAAGGAGTGGAAAAAAGAAAATATTGGTGAAACTCTGTTTGGTGAAAAAATAAATCTTATGAAAAAAGTGGCGTGAATATTTTCTTGGAAATAACAACCTTTTTGACACCCCAGCGTAGGGCATCGCCCTACGAAAGATGCCCTCTCCCTCTCGTTTCGCCCTGAAAGGGCATCAGCCATTGCTATCGCCCTTTCAGGGCTTGTATTCAATGCCATATTCTGTTCGTAGGGCGATGCCCTACGCTATTGCTACAAGGCTTTCAGCCTTAACCTGAATTTTGATGCGGTTGCCCTGGTATTTTTCAAAAAATAACGTACCTTTGCACCCGTGAATAAGCATCTATATATCATTGCCGGGTGCAACGGGGCAGGTAAGACTACGGCTTCGTTCACTATTTTGCCGGATAGTTTGAATTGCAAAGAGTTTGTAAATGCGGACGAAATTGCACGAGGGCTGTCGCCTTTTCAGCCGGAGAAAGTTGCCATAGAAGCCGGCAGAATAATGCTGCAGCGGATAGATAACCTTTTGAACGAGCAAGCAAATTTTGCCTTTGAAACAACTTTGGCAACAAAATCATATAAAGACACCATTTCACGGGCTAAGGCTGCGGGATACAGTGTTACGTTGCTGTTTTTCTGGTTGCAGACGGCAAGTTTGGCAAAAGAACGGGTGAAAAAGCGAGTGGCAGAAGGTGGGCACAATATTGATGAAACCGTGATAGAACGCAGATATTTAGCCGGAATCCACAACTTGTTTGATATTTATCTTCCCATTGCAGATGCTGTGCTGATTTTCGATAATTCGGAGGGAAAACAGGAGTTGATTGCGGAAAAAACAAAAATAGATGACTTGTATGTGATTGATAATAAAAAGTTTAACAAATTAAAAGACTATTATGACAACAAAAGAAAAAATTGAAGTGAAAAATAAAGTCCTCAAAGGGCTTGACATCGCCTACGAAAAACTCCTTGCCGATACAAGGGCTAAAAATGGCGAATTGATTGTTTTGCGTGATAATAAAATTGTGGCGATAAAGCCGTGATACATGTGTTCTATATTAAAAAAAACACTACCTTTGCACCCGATATTTACGCTAATAATAAGTAAATATCAGACGATATTTGCTCGAATGAATGAGCGAATACGAGTGATTAACAGATTAACAATAAGGAGATTAGATTATGAAAACTTAAATGCGGTAGTACGCACATTTTAACCCACATTGCGCAAAATCAGCTGCCTCAAAAAAAATTTTTATGTTCTGCAACATAAAATCAAGCTAAAAATGGTCATTTTGGGGATATTTTGTGTATTTTTCGGTGTTTTTTGCTAAAAATTGGTGATTTTTGCCTGAAAATTGCTGATTTTTTCATTTGTAGTACACAGGGGGGGATTGTGTATCAGGAAGTTAGGTCGTACCTTTGCGGCATGTATTTCAAGTTTTCATTACGGCATAATCCGGCGACAAACAGAAGTGATGCTTATTGGCGTTTGGTTGAGAGTTATCGGAACAACGATGACCGCGTTTGTCATCGCACGTTGCTCAATATTGGCTTTTTGCGCGAGGATGTAAGTATTGACCGGCTCAACTTGATACGGCGCAAACTCGTTGAACGTCAAGACAATATGACTAATAAGTTGTTTCGTCAAGCGGAAACAGAAGATGCTGTTGTCAATCAATTGACCGACGAATGGTGGAATCGGTTGATTGGCGAAAAGCGCATAGATACGGGTGAAAAGCCGGCAAAAAAGCGCGGTAAAAATGGCGAAGTGCTGGAAACGATTTACTCTAACAGCCTGAAACACAGCGATGTAAAAGAGGTTGGAGCAGAGTCAATATGCTCTCAAACGCTTGAGCGACTGCAGTTTGCAGCGTTTTTGAAAAGTCAGGGATTTTCTCAAAAAGAGGTACAATTGGCGCAGACACAGGTTATCAGTCGCGCCGTGCATCCTGCTTCCGAATTAGCTATGGCACAATGGATTAGAGAAAATTCAGCGGTATGCGAATTGACGGGTTTTCCCGTTTCCCACATCAATAAAGACTGCCTGTATCGCATGTCCAAAAAACTGTACAATTTGCACACAGAACTCGAACATTATTTTTCCAAAACGACCAACGAACTCTTTGATATAGAGGACAAAATCATCCTCTATGACCTGACCAACACCTATTTTGAGGGTAGAATGGCGGGGAGCAAAATTGCCAAACACGGTCGCAGCAAGGAGAAACGCTCGGATTGCAAACTCATCGTTTTAGCCGTAGTCATTAACTCACAGGGATTTATAAAGCACTCGTCCTTGCTGGAGGGCAATATTGCCGACCCCAAAACGCTCCAGCAGGTGGTTATTGACCTTCGGGCGAAGACGACCATCGCCCAACAACGCGCCATCGTGGTGATGGATGCGGGCATTGCAACGGAAGAAAATTTGGCGATGTTGAAAGAAAATAATTTCGATTATATTTCTGTAAGTCGTTCTAATTTAAAAGATTATGAAGCGGTAGAAAGTTCAGAAATTGTTTGCGTAGCAGACCGAAAAGGTCAGAAAATAGAGCTGTTAAAAGTTAAAAATGAGAAAAGTGATGATTATTTTTTGCGAATAAAAAGTGAGGCTAAAGGTGAGAAAGAACGCTCTATGAATGCCCGTTTTCAGCAAGGTTTTGAAAATGGTTTGGAATGCATAAAGTCCTCATTAACAAAGAAAAGCGGTATCAAAACGGAAGCCAAAGTACACGAACGTATCGGTCGTTTGAAGGCAAAATATCCGTCTATTCACAAACATTACAACATAACGTTTCAGACTGAGATTAAGCAGATTACGAAGAAAAGGAAGAACCAATCAAAAGATGTAAAAGAGCAGCGAATAGTGACTTCGATAGAGTGGCAAGTAAAAGATAATGAGGCAATTAACGAACACAGTGGCATCTATTTTTTGCGCACTTCGATTCAAGACACCGAAAAAATACTTTGGGATTCCTACAACATTATTCGCGAAATAGAATCAACGTTTCGCTGCCTGAAAACAGACTTGGATTTACGCCCTGTTTATCACAAAAAAGACCAAAGTGCATTGGCTCATTTACACTTGGGATTGCTTGCCTATCAAGTAGTTAGCACAATTCGTTATCAACTCAAACTCCTGCCTGAAAACGCAGAACAAAGCGAAGAAGAGCGCAAATTTTATCATTCGCAATGGAAGGAAATTGTGCGGACAGCGAACACGCAAAAGGCAATAACGACAACGGCGCAAAACGTTCAAGATGAGGTGATTATCCTGCGAAAATGTTCCGAACCAAGTCCCAAAGTCAAACTGCTCTACGACAAACTAAGGCATCGCCCATATCCATTCCAAACGAAAAAATTTGTAGTACACAAACAGGTTTTTGAAAAATTTCAACTCTCTGATTTACAACGACTTTATTCCGGATAGTGCGCAATGTGGGTTAAGACAATCATCACGTATTATTATCAATAATAATGGCGGTGCCAGCGATTATTTTATTCTTAATTAGAGTTTGTCCATACAGTCCGTCTTTTATATTTTTGAAAGACTTCGCCCCGTTCAAACTTCTCGTGCACAGAGAAAATACAACCGTTTTTTGTCATATTTTGAGTTCATCTGCCTTCAAAACATTTTTTGACCCTATTTTTTGACTTTTTCGAACCGTCAAGACATAATTCACCCCTGTGATTTAATCAATATTCTGATTATCATCTGTTTATATAGACAATATGACTTTGGCAGTCATCACTCTAATATTGTATGCAATGACACTCCAAAGCACCTTTTGTGCAAAATGAGCTTGCCCTTTCCAGTTGCATCGAAACAAATCATAGCCCCGTTTGACGTTCGAAATAACCGCTTCCATACCGCTACGCCATTTTTTCAAGCGCGTTTCCATGTTTTTGCTGCTCGTTACGTTCCTTAAACTTCCTACTATCTTGTTGAACACAACGTTCGTAATCCCCTTACTCAGAGCATATTCCATGTTGGCTTTGGAGGCATAACCGCCATCGGTTGCACTATCACGAGGGACTCTGCCGTAATCATTTATCACCTTGTCAAGCATCCCTTGATAAAGAGAACTGTCTGCCGGATTGCCCAGACATACGTCACAGCCCAATATCAGGTTGCTTCTCCCTGATGCCAAATCTACTTTGTGTCCAAACTGCACTTCGCGTTGTCCTTTCACGATGATGTCGGTATGCTGTTCATAAATGGAAACTATTTTTTCGGCATTGGCGACCGTTTCTCCCTTGATTTCATGCCGTTGTGTTATATCGTAAACCTGTTGCATTACAGACACAAAAGATTCCAATTGAGATAACAAAACAAATGCTGCGGGCGTTACATTATATATGTCCTTTTTTTTTACTATGTTTGATACCTGATTGATGCATTTGGTAAACGTAATAAGCTGTTTTCTAAACAATTCTGTGCGTTTATCAAGAGCTTCTGTTGCCGGTTCCGGTGGAGCTTTTTTCTTACTTTTTTTACCTGATTTTGTGTTGTTTATCAGAAAATAAGTCTTTTTAGCATTTTTCCTATAGTCTCTAAAATTAGCAACTTGTACTTCTTCATTCAATTGCGTAAGCAATCGATGACTTTCTTTGATGCAATCCCAAACCAATGAATTATTCGTTGGATAATGAATATTTGTTTCAACTACCGTGCTATCCTGACGCAATTTTTTCACATCTTCTAAGCCTTCAGATATAGCTATCTTATTGATTTCTACCAATAACTTCTCCAAACTGGTTGCTGTAATTTTCGATATATACTTCTGGTACACCTGAAAACTATATGGACGTAATGGGTCTATTTTAACAAACTGTTCGCAAATGCGCGAATCTTCTTGTGCCTCCTCTAACTCCCTGTAATCCAAACCTTTAACTTCCTTATATATCGCAGCTCGCATAATCTGTTCCACACTTGGCATATCTTGGCGACCAAATTTGCTCAATTTACACCCTTTCACTACATCTGCCTCAACTAGCTTGATCAACTCAGGATGAAGCTCTAAAATCGTGTCAAACAGCCCTAATTCAGGGTTTTTTGCCCAATTCGCACTCTCAAATTTCAGCCGTAGCGGCTCGAATAATTGCATTTTCATACCGCAAAGGTAATGTTTTTTTGACACTTAAAACATTTACTGTCTGATATTTGTAATTTATGGACAGACACTATTTATGCCTATAAAAATGGGATAACAGTAGGCAAACTTTATTATGGCGATGAAGCAGCAGGTGAGATGAATTTTAGTAGAGCCAGTCTATGGTATTTCTCTGAAGGGGATGGTACGGTAACATCTGCTACGATAACCGGAACAACTACGAAAACAGTCGAGGATGGGGGAACAGTGATTAGTATTTGGGATCTTTCCGTGAAAGTAGGATGGAACATAGCGTTTTTGTCTAATAGGTTCGATGAAGCCACAAACACTAAAACCGAAACTCTGACGACTACAGATCCAGGCGGTCTGAAGTGGTATTTTAGGTACTATGGTGAAAATAATTGAAGATAAAAGCAAGGTTTCAGCCTTGCAAACAACTTGTAAAAAACCGTCCGAAAGCGCAAACTTTCGAGCGGTTTTTGTTTTTATTTGCGGCAATTTTATTAAAAAACGATGCCCATCACCCAAACAACTCCTGAAACGCCTCTTCAACTTTTCGAACTGCTTTAATGTTTATCTTTAACTTATTATCATCAAACCCTTTAAGATTGTTTTGTGGAATAATGATGCGCTTGAAACCAAGTTTTTCGGCTTCGAGGATGCGCTGCTCAATGCGATTGACGGGACGAATTTCGCCCGATAGTCCCACCTCACCGCAGAGGCATGTTTCGCGCTCAATTGTGATGTCCAAACTCGATGAAAGGACCGCACTAATCACAGACAAATCCATTGCGGGGTCGTTCACCCGCAGCCCACCGGCGATGTTCAAAAACACGTCTTTCTGACCGAGTTTGAAGCCCGCTCGCTTTTCCAACACTGCCAGCAGCATATTCATTCGGCGGATGTCGAAGCCCGTTGCGCTACGTTGCGGCACACCGTAGGCAGCCGTGCTCACAAGTCCCTGTGTTTCAATCAGAAACGGACGTACGCCCTCGATGGCAGCAGCGATGGCAACGCCGCTCAACCCCTCGTGGTTTTGTGTCAAGAGCAGTTCGGAGGGGTTATTGACCTCGCGCAAACCATCCTGACGCATTTCGTAAATGCCTAATTCAGAGGTACTTCCGAAGCGATTCTTAATGTTGCGCAGAATGCGATACATATAATGTTGGTCGCCCTCAAACTGCAAAACTGTGTCCACGATGTGTTCCAGCACCTTTGGACCGGCGATGTTGCCGTCTTTGTTGATGTGCCCGATGAGTAGAGTAGGGGTTCCGGTCTCTTTTGCGAACTTCAGCAACCCCGCCGAGCACTCCCTGACCTGTGTAATGCTGCCCGGACTGGACTCGGCGCGCTCTGTGAAAACGGTCTGAATAGAATCCACAATCACCAAATCGGGTTTGACATTATTTATATGTGTAAAAATTTTCTCCAAATTTGTTTCGCACACGATGAAGCAATTTTCACTTGAAGTATGTAGCCTTTCAGCCCTCAGTTTCAATTGTTTAGCACTCTCTTCGCCGGACACATACAGCGTTTTGTACTGTGGCAGTTTCAACACCGTTTGCAGCACAAGCGTCGATTTCCCAATCCCCGGTTCGCCGCCAATCAACACCAGCGAGCCGGGCACCAGCCCGCCGCCAAGCACGCGGTTCAACTCCAAATCGTGCATATCCATCCGCACCTCCGCATCCGTCTCAATCTCTTGCAACAGAACAGGTTTCGACTGAAAAGTATCGAAATTCGACATCGTCGGCACGATATTGTCGGGCGTACTCCTGCTAATCACCTCCTCCACATAAGTGTTCCACTCGCCACAAACGGGGCATTTGCCCAACCACTTCGGCGAATCGTTGCCGCATTGCGTGCATACAAATGCTGTTTTTGTTTTTGCTGACATATTTTTACCGATTTTGATACGCTGTTTTCACCGTTTTATTCATAAATTCTGCGATTTCTTTGGGCGAGATGTTGGATATTGGTTCCAAATTTTGGAAGTCTTTATCTATTGTAAATCTTTCATGGTTTCCTAATTTTCCCAACAAGTTTTTGCTTTTCATCGTATGATTAGAGTATGTGAGGGCATTATCAATGATAGAAACAATCTCTTGACCGGATTTTTCTTTTAGAATAAAATACAAATCATAATAGTCTCTAAATGCACTTCTGCGCAGCATTGTTTCCATTTTTAAGGACGCAATAGTACTTGAATCTGCTAATCGCAAGTTATTCATATACAGCACGGTATGAACAATTGGTTCTCGTTTTTCTGCCGCATAAAATGAAAGTTTTACTCCGCCGTCTATTAGAAATAGCACCTGATTACTATCCAAAATATCTATGGTATCAATGCAATGTTTTTTGTCGTTCAATTCTTTTTTTATTGCTTTGATATCGACTTCCATTTTTTCATTTTTAGTTTTTTGCCAACGCATAAAGTCCAAATCTTCACTCAAACGATGTTTTATTTGAAGCGACAAGGCTGTGCCGCCAACCAAAATATAGGGCTTTATTGTCTCCAATGTTGAAATTGATTCAAGTATTGTTTTTGTTTTCGCTACAAGTGCCTTATCCATCATGCAAATTGATTTATGTTACGCGTTTCTATCCGTTTCAAATAGGGGATAGGGTGCTTAATATCGAAATAGAGGTTTGCGAAGCAGATATTCATATTTCGTAAATATTCGCCCTGTATTGCCACCTCTGCCAACCAGACCTTTTTGACCAAACTTTTCGGATATATTTGAAACAACCAATCAATATCATCCAAATCCAGATGAATAAGGACAAATTTTATCAAGTTCCAGTCAGATATTGTTTGACAGGAACTTTTGTCATACGACCAAAAAGCATGGTGTTCATGCAGCCGCTTGAGTAATTCCGATTTTATTTGTTCTTTGTCCATTTGCCGCGCAAAGGTAAGCAATTTATTTGGTTTTCACGAACGAGTAGAAAATACAGTCGTTTATACAAATGTATTTCCTGCTTTACGGCTATGTTTTGATTGAAATCACGCCTAAAAACACATCTGCATTTAAACAATCTATATACATTTGTGTTTTTGCTTTCACTCAATTAACATTTATTCACAACACTGCTTTACTGCATTGTAATTAATTGAAATTCAGTAAATTAGATATATCTATTAAACCAAACCTTGAATAGGGTAGGGGAGTGAATAGCATTAAAAGCCATATACCGGTGATTATCTATTTTGAAATGTTAAAATTTAAAATATAAACATTTAATTTTCAGTCGATTATAGATAAAAATTAAATTTATTTTTAAGCAAACATACACTGTAAACACGCTTAATATACTACAGCAAAATACAATTGTAAACACAATTGTATTTGCATATTTCCTGTAAAACAAAATATTATTGCGTTTGTAATTTGCAAATGTAAAAAATAATCCATACCTTTGCACCGCACAAACATATAAATATTGAGTACAAATGAAAAATCGAATAAAACAAATCATGGATAGCGGCGGATTTACGCCCGCTACCTTTGCAGCGCACATCGACGTCAATCCACAGACGATGACGGCAACCATGAAGCGCAACGAAAACGCAAGCACGCCCATCCTGCAGGCAATCCTGAAAAAATACAAAAACATCAACGCCGAATGGCTGATGCTGGGAGAGGGCACGATGTACAAAAACGACACCCGGCAAACGCAACTATTCCCCGATGAAGCCACACCAACAGCCCCTACTCAACGCCCACAAGCCCCCGAACAGCCCAAAGAACCGGCAGAAAGAGGCATGGAAAAGCCCGCAGAACAGCCCATAGAACAAACTTCAGCGAAAGTCACCGAAACAATTAAATATCAGGAGATTATAAAAGAAAAATTAGTAGTAAAAAAAGCCACCAGAGTGATTGTGTATTATGCCGACAACACGTTTGATAGTTTTGCGCCGGAATGATTGAGTGATTATTCCAAATTATTTGCGTAACTTTGCAGCGAAAAAGTAAAAATAAAGAATAAAAATATGGAACTTACGATTGATGTTATTGATAGCGGGGCATTGCGTTTGTTGCGCGACATGGAGTTTTTAAAACTGATTCGGTTTCAAATGCCGGTTGTGAAAGAGAAGAAGAAAACACTGAAATTATCCCAAAAATTTGCAGGAGCATTGCACTTATCAGATGAACAATATGAAAATTTTCAGACAGCACTAAAAACAGGTAGGGACGAATGGGAACGAAATATTTATATATGAAGTTGAAGACAACATTATCAGAGCATACCGGAACCGTCACCCATACGCGCAATTTGGATTTCACAACTTTGCCAAAAGTTGATATTAAGCAATCCTTACAAGAAATTATGGACGATTTACGGGGAAATAGATGATAATTTATGTGGATTCATCAGCAATTTTCAAATCTTTTTTGAAAGAAAAAGGCTCGGATGAAAAGCCCTGTGCTAATCGATGTAAAATTTGATTATTCCAAATTATTTTCGTAACTTTGCAGCATGATACAGCGCGTATATATTGATACTTCGGTTGTTGGCGGATATTTCGATAAGGAATTTGCCGCAAGCACCGTACCGTTTTTTGAAAGCGTGAAAAACGGCAAATGGATAATTTTGGTGTCAGACCAGCTTAACAATGAATTAGAAAATGCTCCGACACACGTAAAAGATTTGCTGAAAACCATTCCAACGGACTATATTGAATATGTAAAGATGACTCCGGAAGCCGAATTTTTGGCAAATGCGTACATTGTCGCTAAGGTGGTCGGGCAAACAAGCCTAACAGATTGTCAGCACATTGCTATCGCCACCATTTGCAAAGCCGATGTGCTGGTAAGTTGGAACTTTAAACACATTGTAAACCTCGATAAAATAAAAGGGTACAATGGAATAAATTTGTTGCACAAATATAACACGATAGAAATACGAACCCCTAAAGAAATAATGAGTTATGAAAACATCTAAACAGCCCCCGTTGCCCACGCCGGAGATTATCCCCGGCATTATGGAACTTATCCGCGCAAATAAAGACCGGATAAGCCTCGAAACGTTTAATATGACGTATGATGAAAAAATGGACTATTTTGCACGCGGTCGCAGGAGAAATCCTATTTGGCCGGAAGATGTTATGGCTCTGTAATCGGTGCCATAACAGGCTTATTTTGACGCAATTAGAAAATAAAGAATAAAAATATGGTACGTACAGTTTTAATACCGCAAAATGATAATGTTGTATTTCCTAATTTCGCTTGACACGCGCAAGTACAAATTTAATAGAGAAGAAGCCAATGCCCGATAAAAAATCGTTTCTTGATACAAATGTACTCATCTGCACCTATACTATAAAATCGTCTGAAAAACTGCAAACAAAAAGCAGACTTAACCTTTTACCGTTAAGCCTGCTTTTCTACAGATTTCATCATTTTGAGCCTATTGCAGCCAGAATAATTATTATCACAATAATAATTACCATAGTCCGTCCGCATCCTCCAGCGGCTTTTCCACCCCCTTTTGCCTCGCGTTCACATTGCTTACTACAATATGGGTGCATCCCAAACTCACTCAAAAGCTCGGCGATTTCTGGAAAGGCTCCCCATTTAAAACGCCGTCCGCACTCTTTGGAAACCGGCTATATTTCATAAAACAAAAGCAAAGCTAAACGCTTTTTCCCAATTTTAAAATGTGCGTACTACCGCATTTAAGTTTTTATAATCTAATATCCTTATTGTTAATCTGTTAATCACTCGTTATTCGCTCATTCATTCAAGCAAATATCCGTCCGTATTCACTCATTCATTATTTGGAGCGAATATCGGGCGCAAAGGGAATGTTTTTTTTGAAATTTGCAAATTGTTTTGGCAAATTCCAATAATTATGACTATCTTTGCACACAAAATGAGCAGAATGAGTAATCAGAAATCGTTTTTACTGTCCCTGCGGGACAATAAACACTTGTATTTGATTACCCCAAACGTTATAGTATGAACAAAGAAAAAATAAAATCCCTATTGCTACAGGCTGCTGAAACAGACAAGGTAGAGTTTAAGACCTCGTTTACCGACGAGGTGATTGTGTCGTTGGTGGCTTTTTCCAACGCGAAAGGGGGCACGGTGTATGTTGGGGTGGGGGATGATGGCTGTATTAAAGGGGTGCAGTTGCAGAAAGAAACGACTGCGCAGTGGCTCAATGAAATTCGGACTAAAACCGCTCCGATACTTATTCCCGATGTGACCGTGCTGGAAATGGATGAGAAAACGGTCGTTTCGTTCAGCGTAATTGAATATCCGATAAAGCCGGTCGCTGTCAAGGGGCGGTACTACAAGCGGGTGCGAAACACCAATCAACTGCTTGAGGCTTCGGACGTAATGAATTTACATTTGCAATCGATGAATTCCAGTTGGGATGCTTTCGCCGACACTACGCACTCGATTGATGACCTCTCGCTGGAAAAAGTGCAGGCTGCCATTGAAACGATGAAAAATCATGGGGTGACCATCAATGAGGCACCTCTGGCGTTTCTCTTGAAATACAATTTGCTCCGCAACGACAAGCCCACAAATGCAGCGTATCTCATGTTTAAAAAGGACGATTCATTTCTCACCACCATCGAACTGGGGCGGTTTCAGGATGCGATAACCATCAAAGATTCGACGCGCACAAAGGCAGATATTCTTTCGCAAGTGGAGCAGGTGATGGAATTTGTGAAAAAACACATCAACATGGAGGTCATCATCACGGGAGCAGTTCAAAACACGCAACGGTGGGAATATCCGCTCGAAGCAATTCGCGAAATTGTGCTCAACATGATTGTTCACCGCGACTACCGCTCATCGTCCGACTCCATAGTCAAGATATTTAATGACAAAATAGAGTTTTACAATCCGGGACGTTTGCCCGACGACATATCCATAAACGATTTATTGTCAAACAATTACACATCAACTCCTCGAAACAAGTTGATAGCCGACATCTGCAAAGATTTAGGCTGGATAGAAAAATACGGCTCAGGCATCCAACGCATCCTAAACCAGTTCAAAGATTACGGCTTACCGGCACCGGCATTCAGACAAATATCCGAAGGCTTTCAAGTAACGGCATTCGCTGCGGAAAAAGATATAGAAAATGTTACAGAAGAAAGTACAGAGGAAAGCGGTATGAAAAATGTTACAGAAAATGTTACAGAAAATGTTACAGAAAATGTTACAGAAAATGTTACAGAAAATGTTACAGAAAATGTTACAGAAAATGTTACAGAAAATGTTACAGAAAATGTTACAGAAAATGTTACAGAAAATAGAGATGTATTGATTTTGGATTTAATTCAGATAGCCCCGGATATTTCCACTTCATTACTTGCGAAAAAGTTAAATATTACAAGAATGACAATACATCGAGATTTAGAAAAACTTAAAGCCAAAGGCTTATTGGAGCGTATCGGTCCCGACAAAGGCGGATATTGGAAAATAAAAAAGCTAAACTCTAAACTCTAAAAACTAAACTCTATGATAATGAAACAGATAGCAGATTGGACAATAAGCGAAAACACCCAGTTAAGTGCCGATTTTTGCCTCCTGAAAGTGCATTTAGAAAACGAATTGCCGAAAATACGCCCCGGACAATTTGTTCAAATTCGCGTGCCCAATGCATCAAACACATTCCTCCGCCGCCCGATTTCGATTCATTTTGTGGATTATGACAGGCGCGAATTGTGGCTATTGGTGCAAATGGTGGGCGAGGGTACGCGCAAATTGAGCAAAATGAGGGTAGGGGAGTCGCTGAACATTATTTATCCGCTGGGGAATGGCTTTACGCTGCCGGAGCGGAATTGTCATTGCGGGCTTGACCCGCAATCCCCTGAAAAGGAGACGAATGTTGTGCAACATAACAATATCACACAACATAGCAATGCTAAGCAGGGGATTGCGGGTCAAGCCCGCAATGACGATGGCAATGACGATGGCAATGGCAATGACAATGACAGTTTTTTGCCTCAGACAGGCGGGCAGTTTTTGCTCATCGGCGGCGGAGCCGGCACGGCACCTCTGCTGTATCTGGGCAAACAACTCCGCGATTTAGGCTATCAACCTACCTTCTTATTGGGCGGGCGCACTCAATATCAGTTGCTGCAACTGTCTGAATTTGAGAAGTATGGCAATGTATATACCACCACCGAAGACGGCAGCCATGGCGAAAAGGGATTTGTGACTAATCACTCAATTATGCAAACGTATTTTAGCAGCATACGATTGTACAGATATGAAATGCAAAAGCATTTTGATAAAATACAAATGTATAGCAACCCGCTCTCACACCCTTCACCATCCACCCTACACCCCACTATCTATGTATGTGGACCTAAACCAATGATGCTGGCAGTTGCCAAACTTGCCAAACAAAATGATGTTTCGTGCGAAGTATCGCTCGAAAACAGGATGGCGTGCGGCATCGGCACGTGTTTGTGCTGCGTGGAAAAAACGACTTTCGGCAATACCTGCGTATGCACCGCAGGACCGGTTTTTAATATCAATCAATTGACATGGCAAATTTAAACGAAAAGTAATATAAATCAACGAGGTATGGCAAATCTAAGCGTAAATATTGGAAATTTGAACTTTAAGAATCCGGTGCTAACTGCTTCGGGCACTTTTGGTTACGGCACCGAATATGCCGATTTTATGGATTTATCCCGCATCGGCGGCATTTTTGTCAAGGGCACGACCCTCGCACCCCGCGAGGGCAACGACTATCCGCGTATGGCAGAAACGCCGTCGGGGATGTTGAACGCGGTGGGCTTGCAAAACAAAGGCGTGGATTATTTCATCAATTACATCTACCCCGACATTAAGGACATCAACACCAACGTGATGGTGAATGTGAGCGGCTCAACGGTGGCAGATTACGTTGCCTGCGCCGAAAAAATCAATGCGCTGGAGTGCATCTCCGCAATTGAACTGAATATATCCTGCCCTAACGTCAAGCAGGGCGGCATGGCGTTTGGGACGAACTGCCAAAGTGCCGCCGAAGTGGTGCGGGCAGTGCGGAAAGCCTACCACAAAACGTTGATTGTGAAACTATCGCCCAACGTGACGGACATCGCCGAAATTGCGCAAGCCGTTGAAACAGAGGGAGCTGATGCCGTTTCTTTAATCAATACTTTAATGGGAATGGCAATCGACGTGGAACACCGCACGCCGCTGTTATCCACCGTCACGGGCGGACTTTCGGGAGCATGTGTCAAGCCCGTAGCCCTGCGGATGGTGTACCAAACCCACAAAGCGGTCAAAATTCCCGTCATCGGCATGGGCGGCATTTCCAACTGGCAAGATGCAGTAGAATTTATACTTGCAGGCGCAACAGCCATTCAAATAGGCACTTACAATTTCATCGACCCTACAATTTCGGTGAAAGTGGTGGATGGCATCAATGCTTATTTGGATAGGTATGGCTTTCAGTCGGTGCAGGAATTGGTTGGGGCGTTGGAGGTGTAATCAAAAAGCTGCCTGCAATTAGCATTATGCTCGTTTGTTATTTCTAATCACTATAAGCGATTTTGTAAAAAATACAAGCTTTTCTCTGTATAGAGTACCATCCGGAAATAAACCCCTCAATTGTTTTTCCGAGAGCAAACTACGATGCTCAAGTATTTCTTTTGCTTTGTCATGGCTTCTTGCTTTTTTTACCCAACCTATGTTAAAATGCAAAACGGACCATATTCGCACTGGCTTGGGTAGCCAATGAAAAAAAGGCACCAAGAAATGCGGTTCTATTGGAAACCAATAGTTTGGTGTCTGCAAATAATATCTTTTTGCAACACGTTTCATTTCTTTTGAAAAGTTTACCACATTATTCCAATCACCAACATGTTCAATTACCGAATTTGAATGCGCAATCTGAAATGAATTATCTTCAAATTCAGAAAGATTGCAGCCATCTCCGTCACGAAATGTAAATAATGATATGATTTTTCTTTATTCATAATTCATAACCTGCTATGATTGTTAGAAATTTTTTCGTAAATTTGCATCAAATATCTGAATCAGGATTTTCAGGATTAACGGATTTTCAAGATAAAACAACTCCATCCTGCAAATCCTTTAATCCTGAAAATCCTGATTCAGACAAAATTAAATAATTATGCTAAAAAAAACTTTAAGTATCGTATGTATAAACTTATGTATCATAAGTTTAAATGCTCAAACATTGAGCACTCAAAAGCAGCCTCTTACAGATGGCTGGCAATTTGTGCGGGGCGATTTGGGCAGCGTTTGGGAGGCTGTGCGACCTGCCGGAGCGGGTTCGCCGGAGTCGTTGCCGTTGTGGACAGAGGTGCGTTTGCCGCATTGTTTTAATGCGGAGGATCCGGTGTGCTGAAGCGTTTCAAAAACAAGGTGCCCATCGCTATTCGCTGCGATAATTCGCGTGATGTGGAGATGATTCCTTCTGATATGTCCGATTTCAACGTCTATGGCGGGATTTATCGCCTTGTTCATCTGATTTATGTGCTTTTGCTTGATGCCGATGGAGTGCCGTGTTTGGATGCCCGAAACTACTTAGAATTTAGTTTAGCAGGCGATGGCAATTTGATTGATAATCAGGGAACTTCGACAGGTTCTCGCAAGTTGCAAGCCTACAATGGACGTGCCCAAATTAAGGTAAAATTGAACGGGAGCGATACGAATGTAGTGATAGTGAAATCACCTAAAATCAACTCGAAAGTTGCTATGGTAACTTGTTATCAATAAGCAATACAAGTGTGGATTGTTACAAAAAAAATGATAAAAATAGTAATTTATAAATTTGATAAAAAATGGCGTATGGACACAATGAAATTGGAACAGAAAACACCGGAGAATATCGATGAATACATCGCCGATTTTCCCATTGAGGTTCAGGCAATTATGACGAATTTCAGGCGAATCATCCACGAAGTCGCGCCCGAAGTAAAAGAAAAAATCAGTTGGGGAATGCCTACGTTCACATTGCAGAAAATTCTCGTACAGTTTGGCGGTTTTAAAAATCACATCGGATTCTTCCCCGGTCCGGATGCCATCGTAGCATTTCAAGACGAATTAGCCGCCTACAAAACCAGCAAAGGCACTATTCAGTTGCCCTACAAGCAACCATTCCCCGCAGAATTGGTGAAAAAGATTGTCAAATGGAAACAAGAAAACATAGCAGTATTATGAACGAAAAAACATACAAATTTGAAGCGGAAATAAAAAAAGTCCCCGATATTGACGGTGCCTACATTGAAATCCCCTTTGATGTGAAAAGTGAGTTTGGAAAAGGGCGTGTGAAAGTGCTGGCAACGTTCGATGACGAGCAATATGAAGGCAGCCTCGTAAAAATGGGAACGCCCTGCCACATCATCGGCATCCGCAAAGAGATACGGAAGAAAATCAATAAGCAGGCGGGGGATGTGATAAGGGTGACAGTGCGAGAAATAATAATTTAGAAATATGGAAGCAAAATTTATCACTCTCACAAAAGAGAACATCGCGACAGAGCATATTTGTTGCGCGATTTCTGACAAAAAATGCGCGGAAGGCTATGAATTGAAAAAGGAATGGCTTGCGAAAGAGTTCGACAACGGCTATGTGTTTCGCCGATTAGATGAGCGGGCGAAGGTGTTTATTGAGTATGGTCCTGCCGAAACGGGGTGGGCACCGATTGAGGCACCTAACTATTTGCTGCTCAACTGTTTTTGGGTTTCGGGGCAATACAAGGGGCAGGGCTATGCCAAGGCTCTGTTGCAGTCGGCGATGGACGATGCCACGGCGCAGGGCAAGGACGGGCTTGTGACCATTGTCGGGACGAGCAAATTTCATTTTATGAGCGACACCAAATGGCTTTTGCGGCAGGGGTTTACGGCTTGCGAAACGTTGCCGTATGGTTTCAGCCTTTTGGTGAAAAAGATTCGGACTGAAGCCACCAATCCCACATTCAAAGACACCGCAAAAAGTGGTGAATGTGAGTGCAAAGAGGGCATAACGGTTTATTATTCAAATCGCTGTCCGTTTGCTGAGTATCACAGTTACAATTCGCTGGTTGAATCGGCAAAAAAGCGCAATATCCCGCTCAAAATCATTAAGTTGGAAACAATGAAATCGGCACAATCATCGCCCACGCCCGCCACGATATTCAGTTTGTTTTACAATGGGAAGTTTGTTACGACCGACATCAGCGTTTGCATGGATAGCCGTTTTGATAAAACCGTAAAATAATTGTATTTTTTGTGTGTTATTCAAATAAAAGTATTACCTTTGCGCCCGATATAAAAATTAAACTTAATAAAAAACAATTGTAATGTTAAAAACAAAAGAAGTACAAGAGTTATTTAGCCAATTCGAAGCGGTTGCCTCCGAATACAATGGCTTGGAGTGTTGGAGTGCACGCGAATTGCAAACCCTGTTGGGTTACACCCAATGGCGCAATTTTGTCGGGATTATCGACAAAGCGAAAGAAACTTGCGAAAACACCGCTGTGAGTATCCCAGACCATTTTGCTGACGTCAGCAAAATGGTTGTGATAGGCTCTGGGGCAGAAAAGGAGATTGAAGACATCTTTCTCACCCGCTACGCCTGCTATCTGATTGCGCAAAATGGTGATTCACGCAAGCCGGAAATTGCCTTTGCGCAGACGTATTTTGCTATACAAACACGCCGTGCGGAGTTGATAGAGCAGCGTTTGTTGGAATTGGAACGGGTGGAAGCTCGTGCAAAATTGAAGGAAACGGAGAAACTACTTTCAAAAGTGTTGTTCGAACGCGGAGTGGATGACAAAGGGTTTGCGATTATTCGCTCGAAAGGCGATAAAGCCCTTTTTCACTTGGACACGAAGCAATTGAAGCGGAAGTTTAATGTGCCGGAAAGCCGTCCGGTCGCTGATTTTTTGCCAACGGTGAGCATCAAAGCCAAAGATTTTGCCGCTGCAATGACTGCCGAAAATGTGCAACTGAAAGATTTGTCGGGCATCCCATCCATTGAACGAGAGCATGTCGAAAACAATCAGGGCGTGCGCAAAATCATGATTGAGCGCGGATTGATACCAGAAGATCTCCCTCCGGCAGAAGATGTGCAAAAAGTGGCGCGGCGATTGAACTCGGAAAAGACAAAATTGATGAAAGTATGACCCGCTTGGCATCGGTGTTGCGCAATCAGTTTTAATTTCGCGACATCAATATGCTTTCCTTGTGTTCGTACCTAACTTGGTTTCATTCATTTTTTTTCGTATCTTTGTAGTGCAGAAGTAAGATTTTATTTTACAAAGCAAATGTCTAATTTAAAAATTTTTCAATTATGGCAAAGAAAGTTGCAGTTTTGGCAGTAAATCCTGTCAATGGTTTGGGGTTATTCCAGTATTTGGAAGCCTTTTTTGAGAATGGTATTCCATTCAAAACGTTTGCGGTGGCAGCGACCCCGCACATCAAAACAAATTCGGGCATCAGCCTGCAAACGGATGATGTCGTCGCCAATCTGAAAGGGCACGAAAGCGAGTACGATGCCTTGGTGTTTGCGTGTGGCGATGCTATGCCGAAGTTTAGCACAAATGCCGGAAGTCCTGAAAATCAGGATATGCTGGCTGTCATCAAGGTGTTTGGCGACAAAGGCAAACTCATTGCCGGTCATTGTGCCGGCGCATTGCTTTTCGACAGCGCAGGAATTGCCATCGGCAAGCGTGTAGCACTCCATCCGTACATCAAAGCTGCCGTAAAAAGCGCAATTGGGACGGACGAGCCATCGGTTGTGGACGGCAACATCTACACCGCGCAAACAGAAAACACGCTGTGTGCGCTGATGCCTAAACTTTTGGAGGTGCTGAAATAGCCCCGTAGTGATGGTACGACATCTATTTGCAGATAGTTACCATTTTTAAGAGCTGTCTTGAGAGTAAAATTTCAAGGCAGTTTTTGCAGATTGACAATTGCCTGAATTTATATCTGACACCACATTCGGCAAAACGCAATAAAAACAGAGATGTGAATTAAAAAAATTCATATCTTTGCAGCCGAAAAATAAAAGTAAAAATGACATAAAAGAATTATAAAACAGTAATAACAGGGCTTTTACGCTCTTATTCTCACATTTACGAAATCTGCAAAATTTCACCCGAGAATAAGTTGCGAAAATTCACGCTGTTTGCGTGGATTGTTCGTATCCTTATTTGGGTAAATGGTTTTGCAGAGCCTGTAAATGTAAATAAGCAATCGCGAGCAGTTACGCGCTTTTTGTTTGCCGATGATAGATTAAGAGTTTGGAGCCACAAACTCTTAAAACATGACAAATAAAATTTTCAAAATGCATCCGACGTGAATCTGCCATATCAAGGTTTATTGCCTTGGTATGGCTTTTTGTATGTGTATGTATCAAAAAAAATAATAAATAAAAAAGTATAAATGTATGAAAATTTCGTATAACAGTTTTATAACAAGAAATGTAGGTCACGGTAAATTTGCATTCCAACTCAGGGTAAAAAGAGCTGAAAGAATAAAAGCCCTGATAACTGATTGCTACAATGAGTATAAAAAAGTCAATATTATTGACGTCGGTGGCACAAAAAACTATTGGGACATAATTCCCAAGGAGGTATTGATTGCAAATAATGTTCATATTACAATCGTTAATTTGCCGTCCGGTAATTCTTTGCCGGAAAATGATGCCATATTTACATTCCGCGAAGGAGATGGCTGCAATCTTTCTGAATTTGAAGACAATTCATTTCAGATTGCGCATTCAAATTCTGTAATCGAACATGTTGGTGATTGGAATAATGTGGTAAATTTTTCAAAAGAAATGAAACGTGTTGCAAAAAGATATTATTTGCAGACACCAAACTATTGGTTTCCAATAGAACCGCATTTCTTGGTGCCATTTATTCATTGGCTACCCAAGCCAGTGCGGATATGGTTAGTTTTGCATTTCAATATGGGTTTTATCAAAAAAGCAACAAGCTGTAATGAAGCAAAAGAAACACTTGAACATCTAAGTTTACTTTCGGGAAAACAATTGAGGGGTTTATTTCCGGATGGTACTCTATACAGAGAAAAACTTGTGTTTTTTACAAAATCGCTTGTAGTGATTAGAGATAATAAAAGAGTGTAACACTAATTGCAGGCAGTTTTTTGTCAAGTGTCCGAAAGAACACTCTTTCGGACGCTTGTTTATGCAATTCTCCCTCATCACTTTGATTACACTTCCAACAATAAAAGAATAAAATAATTTGTATCTTTGCAGCCAAATTATAAACAATAAAAATATGAAAATTATGAAAGTCGCGTTAATCATTATTGCAATCGTCATCGTATTGCTGGTGCTAATTTATGCCTATTTTGGCGGGTTTAAGCGGATTGAGTTCAGGGTGGAAGCGCAGGGTGGCGAAATGCTTGTGTATGAAGACATGACGGGCGATTATGGGCAATCGGGTGCCGTTACAGACCGGGTGTATCATGCGCTTTTGGACGATTATGGCATTGCCACCACGCAAGGTTTTGGGATTTATTACGACAATCCCAAAGACGTGGAAAAGAGCAAATTGCGCTCGGAAGTCGGCTGCATCGTGGCGGATTTAGAGAGCACAACTGCCTCTAAATTACTTGAACGATTTAAAGTAAAAACATATCCCATAACGAATTGCATCGTTACAGAATTTCCATATAAAGGGATGATGTCCATTTTCGTAGGCATAATGAAAGTGTATCCCGCTCTTGCACAATACGCCAAAGAAAACGGCTATGCAGGTGGTGCGGTTATGGAGATTTACGATGTGCCGAACAAGACAATTATTTATCGGCAGGAGTTATTGGAAAGCAAATAATTGAGCATCAAAATGGGAAAAGTATTTGATTTTAAGAACGAATGTAAGCAACTGTATTTGCCCCCAAATACACCAACACTCATTGACATTCCTGAAATTAACTTTGTGGCGGTTACGGGCAAGGGAAACCCGAATGATGCGGATGGAGAGTATCAGAGAGCCGTTGAGTTGCTTTATGCGATTTCTTACACCATCAAAATGAGCAAAAAAGGGAGTGAAATTCCCGATGGATACTTTGATTATGTGGTGCCGCCGCTGGAGGGATTGTGGTGGGTTGAAGACGGTGGCGATTGGCAATCGAAATCAGCGTATAACTGGACTTCGATGATACGGTTGCCTGAATTTGTGGATGCGAAAGTGTTTGATTGGGCGTGCAGGGAAGTGACAAAAAAGAAAAAAATAGCAACCGATAGAGCCGTATTGTTCCCTTTCAAAGAAGGCTTATGTGTCCAATGTATGCACATTGGTTCGTTTGACGACGAGTCGAAAACGCTTGAACTAATCGATGCTTTCATATCTGAAAATCAATTGGTTAAAAACATAAACAAATCAAGATTTCACCACGAAATTTATCTCTCCGACCCAAGAAAAACGGATGTTTCAAAGATGAAAACAGTGATAAGAATACCCGTCCAACGAACATGATGAGCAACCCAATCACATTCAGACAAGCAAAAACAGCCGATGCGGAGCGGATTTGGCAGATTATTTTGCAAGCCAAAGAGCAGATGCGCTTGCGCAACAGCCGCCAATGGCAGGACGGCTATCCCGCGATGCGCAATATCGCGATAGACATCGAACGGGGCGACGGGTATGTGCTGTGCCAAAACGGGGATGTGATGGCTTACGGGGCAGTTCTTTTTACCGGCGAGCCGGCTTATGAAGCAATGCAGGGGCAGTGGCGTAGCAATTTGCCCTACGTGGTGGTGCATCGCTTAGCCGTTGCCGATGAGGTGAAAAATCGCGGCATAGCGACCTTGTTTATGCGCAAAGTGGAAGAACTAAGCCTGCAACGAGGCATCCGCAGTTTTCGTGTAGACACTAATTTTGACAATCTCTATATGCTGAAAATGCTTGCTGCGCTGGATTTCACCTATTGCGGGGAGGTGTTGTACGACAATAATCCGCGCCGAGCGTATGAAAAACTGACTGCAAAATAACTCCCGCCCGCTGATGCACACATAAAAAACTTTGTTTTACAAACTTTTTTTGCTGTTTAAAAATAAATCCGTAATTTTGCAGAAAAAAAACGATGGAGTTAGATAAAAAAGGTATTGCATTAGAAAACGACCGATAACCCGCAACGATCCAGCAATAGTTATTCAGCCGTTATAAAACCGCTGCAAAGGTACAAAAATATTTGTAAAAAAAATGTGTCGAATATGAACATAAAAATATAAACATATAAAAAAATAAAACATTATGGAACGAACAAAGCGATTTATGCTCAGCGAGCAGGAGATTCCGACCCAATGGTACAACATTGTGGCGGATATGAAGAACAAGCCGATGCCATTGCTGCATCCGGGCACGAAGCAGGCGATGACGCCTGAGGATTTGTATCCGATTTTTGCGCAGGAGGTGTCGAAGCAGGAACTCAATCAGACGGATGCGTGGCTCCCCATCCCCGACGAGGTGCGTGAGCAGTACAAGGTGTATCGCACCACGCCGCTGGTGCGCGCCTACGGGCTGGAAAAGGCGTTGGATACGCCCGCGCACATCTATTTCAAGAACGAGAGCGTGAGTCCCGTTGGCTCGCACAAACTCAATTCGGCGTTGGCGCAAGCCTACTATTGCAAGCAGCAGGGCGTTACCAACATCACGACCGAAACGGGCGCGGGGCAGTGGGGCACGGCGTTGTCGTATGCCGCTAAGGTGTTTGGGCTGGATTTGGCGGTGTATATGGTAAAAGTGAGTTACGAACAAAAGCCGTATCGCCGCTCGCTGATGCAGGCGTGGGGGGCGCAGGTGATTGCTTCGCCGAGTATGTCCACCAAGGCGGGGCGCGAAATTTTGACCAAAAACCCCACCTATCAAGGCAGTTTGGGCACGGCTATTTCGGAGGCTCTCGAATTGGCGATGCAAACGCCGAACTGCAAATATACGCTGGGCAGCGTGCTCAATCACGTGACGCTGCACCAAACGGTGATTGGCTTGGAAGCCGAGAAACAGATGGCGATGGCGGGCGAATATCCCGACATCGTGATTGGCTGCTTCGGCGGCGGGTCGAATTTTGGCGGCATCTCGTTCCCATTTATGCGCCACAACATTTTGGACGGCAAGCAGACGCGCTTTATTGCGGCTGAGCCGTCGTCGTGCCCAAAACTGACACGCGGCGTGTTTCACTACGATTTTGGCGACGAAGCGGGCTATACGCCGCTGATACCGATGTTTACGCTCGGACACAGTTTTGCCCCCGCGCACATCCACGCAGGCGGATTGCGCTACCACGGTGCAGGCTCCATCGTGAGCCAATTGCTCAAAGACAAGATGATGGAAGCGGTGGATATTGACCAATTGGATTCCTTCAAAGCAGGCATCCTCTTCGCCCAAACGGAGGGCATCATTCCGGCACCCGAATCATCGCACGCCATCGCAGCAACAGTCAACGAAGCCCTGAAAGCCAAGAAAGAAGGCAAAGCAAAGGTAATCCTCTTCAACCTGTCGGGACACGGGCTGATTGATATGACGGCTTACGACCAATATTTGGCGGGCGATTTGACGAACTATTCCGTGCCGGATGAGGAAATTCGCAAGAATATTGAGCAGTTGGCGGGGTTGGGTTAAACCAGCCCCCCCCCTGCTGCCATAAGCAATAACCACCCATTAATGCCAAACGGCGTTAGAATGTAGCGAGGTGCTGTTTAAGTGCTTGTCAATGTACTGTTTCAACTCCGCAAATGCCATATTCTGCGTTTCGGCACTTACCTTGTCGCGAATGTCCCGCAATTGCTCAAAAACGGAAGTATCAACATAAATTCTCTCCATAACTATACTTTTTGCAAAAGACATTCCATATCTTCAAGATATGGAATGTCTAAAAAAACGCAAATTGTTACACATCGTAATACTCCATCGTTGGACCTATCGCCAAGTAAACAGTATTATTCTTGTCAAATTCTTTGGCAGACATACTCCACGAATCAATTCGCGTCACACAAAACTTGTTACCGCTATACTTGTTGATAACGGTGTCGCCTACTTTTAAGGCAAGAAATTCTTCATTTGTCATAATTGTTTATTTTTAATTTTAACCTTCTCGTATTTACTTTCTCTTTGTAAATATCGGGGGTAAAGGTACAACATTTTTTTTAATTCACCAAATATTTTTGAAAAAAACTCGGCAAAAAAGTTGTAAAACAAGAAAATAGTTGTAATTTTGCAACCGATATTTACAAAAGAGAGAGGTAAATACAAGTGATAACATGTTAAATTATAGGAAATTATGAAGGCATAAATGTCTAATTTTAAATTAAAGAAAATGAAATAAAGCATGAAAAGAATTATTTGTATTGCAGGGCTATTTATCACCCTCTCACTCAATACATTAGCGCAAAACGCCTCCGGCATTCGGGGGGTGGTTATTGACAATGCTTCGGGTGAGGTGTTGCCTTTTGCTTCGGTTTCCGTTCTTAACAGCAGTCCGGCTAAAGGGGCTTTGAGCGATTCGTTGGGGCATTTTTATATTGGCAATCTGTCGGTTGGGCGGTATGATATTCAGGCTTCTTTTATGGGGTATGGTCCCAAGATTTTTCGCGAGATTATGGTGTCTTCGGCGAAAGATGCTTTTTTGGAAATTTCGCTGAGCGAGAATGCAACGGAATTAGACGAAGTGGTGGTGCGCGTCCGCACTAATAAGGAGGCGGCGTTGAACAAAATGGCGACTGCCGGAGCGCGGATGTTTAGCGTGGAGGAAGCCAACCGCTATGCCGGAGGGTTTGACGACCCTGCGCGATTGGCTACCTCCTTTGCCGGTGTGGCGGGCGGTATGTCGAGCAACAGCATTGCTATACGGGGCAATTCGCCGCAATTTTTGCAATGGAAACTCGAAGGCATCGAAATCCCCAACCCAAGTCATTACGCTGATATGACGGGCATTGGCGGCGGTATGCTCACGGCGTTCAGCAGTCAGGTGTTGGGCAATTCCGATTTTTTCACCGGCGCGTTTCCAGCCGAATATGGCAACGCGCTGTCCGGCGTTTTTGATATGTGGCTGCGCAATGGCAACACCTCCAACTATGAGCACACCGCGCAAATAGGCACGCTGGGGGTGGAATTGGCATCGGAAGGTCCCTTCAAAAAAGGCGGGCAGTCGTCCTATCTGTTCAACTACCGCTACTCGTCGATGGGGCTTGCCAACGATATTGCGCCCGGCTTGTTTGATGAGGAATTGGCGATGAACTATCAGGATTGGTCGTTCAAACTGAATTTTCCCACGCGCCACGCCGGCACTTTTTCCCTCTGGAGCATTGGCACCATCGACAGTTATGGCTACAAAGCCTTGTCGGATACCGCACAGTGGAAAGTTGCCCACGACCAGGAAAGCAATTTTACAGAGCAAATAATGGCATCCACAGGGCTGGAACACAAGTATTTTTTCAACCCCAACACATACCTAAAAACAAGTATTGCAGCCACTTACACCAACAGCCATATCTGGGGAATATGGAACAACAGGGATTTTACCGAACAAAAAGACCTTTGCGATTTGCAAGGCAGCAACACCGACATCGTATTCAACACCTACCTGAATAAAAAATTCAGTGCCCGCGCCACACCAACCGCACCGGTATCACGCTGACGGGCTTGTTGTACGATGTGAATTACAATATGACCCGCGATTTCCCGCTGTCCACCGGCGGTTGGATGAATTTTGCCGACAGCAAGGGCAACTCAATGCTTATGTCGGGCTACAGCCAGTCGTCCATCGCCCTCAACGAGCGGTGGACTGCCAACGTGGGCTTGAATGCCCAATATTTTTTGCTCAACCGGCATTGGACAATCGAGCCGCGTGCAGGTGTGAAATGGCAAACGGCGGCGGCTCACTCGCTGGCATTGGCTTACGGGATGCACAGTCGCCACGAAAAATTGGATTACTATTTTGTAAAAGATAATTCTAAGCTGGAAAATACAGTGTCGAATAAAAACCTCGATTTTGCCAAAGCACACCATATAGTGCTGGCGTATGATTGGCACATTTCCGACAATCTGCACTTTAAGACAGAACCCTACTTTCAGTACCTCTACGATGTGCCAGTTGGTGAAGGAACGCCTTATTCAATCATCAACCACAAAGACTGGTATTTGGATAAAATCCTTGTCAATGCAGGCGAAGGGCGAAACTACGGCATTGATTTCACATTGGAACGCTATCTTGCAAGCGGCTATTATTACATGCTCACCGCATCCGTATTCGACTCAAAATACAAAGGTGGCGATGGCGAATGGCGCGACACCCGCTACAATCGCCAATTCCTGCTCAATGCCTTAGGCGGCAAAGAATGGATGCTGGGCAGAGCCAAGCAAAACGTGTTAGGCATAAACCTGCGCATGTCATACATGGGCGGCGACCGCTACACCCCCGCCGACGTAGCAGCAACGCAAGCGGCGCAAAAACCAGTCGAAGACGAACGCTCAGCCATGACAGCGCAAATGAGTCCGGCATTCGTAGCGCATTTCACACTGAGTTACAAAATAAACAAGCAGCGCACAGCACACGAAATCGCCCTGAAAATGCTGAACATAACCGGCTATCAAGAGTTGACAGGCTTTGCCTACAACTATCGCACCAATGAAGTGTTGCTCGACAGGTCGTCTGTTTCGATTCCTAATCTTTGCTATAAGGTGGAATTTTGAAAAAAAATGTGTCGGGCAATCAAACACGATACACACATAAAAAAGCGCATACAAAACCCTCATCGTAATCTCCTATCATTCAAAAAAAATCCCCACCTCGCGGCAGGGATTTCCTGAAAAGAGAGTAGCTGGCTTAGAAAAAATAGCCTACAGTGATGGCAATGTTGCTATTGCCACCGTCTGTCTTACGCCCTTCTACTTCGTTCGCAACATTCGTCAAGCCGATGTTGTATTGGGCTTTGGCAAAGATGCTCCCAAATTGATAACCCGCACCGATGTTTAAGCCAAAATCCAATGGGTTGAGCGCATGCTCAGGGGCTGAACCAAAATCCACTCCATCTCTACTGCTGGTAATTCCATAACCTATGTATGGACCGGCAAAAACGAGAACTTTGGAATTGTCATTAATCGCAATTTTGTACATTGCGTTAATCGGCAATTGCAAGTAGCCCAATGTGGTGGCATCGCCGCCGCCTTTCGGTTTACCTCCTCGTTGAGAGAATAATAATTCGGGGACAATAGAAAAACTTTCGGTAAGTGCAACATCAGCAACTGCACCTACTTGAAATCCTATCGTGGACTCCATGCTTTGGCCGAGATCCCCTGAAAAACTTGGAATATTCAACCCGGCTGTAACGCCGAATTTCAACTCCTGCGCGTTCACACTTGCTACGCTAACCAAAGCGATAGCTGATAAAAATACAATTTTTTTCATTTTTAAAATTGCTTCACGTCCGCTCCTTAGGCGGACAATTAAATTAATAAATTAAAATTCCTACTCTGTGAGGCTTTGTAGGGCTTGCCCCATTTTTATGTCAGTTGTTTGGTCAACCTATTTGTCCTTTTCAATCACGATACACACATAAAAAAAGCGCGGACAAAACTCTAAATTTTTTATCCGCCTTATGAGGTCCTAGACTACCTGAATGATCAGATAAAATGAGTTAGTCCAAGCCCCAAAGGGTGAACGTCGTCACTTTAGTCTTTACCATTCGTTAGAAATTGTCTAGATTTCATAAGGCAAGAATCAAGCTAAACGCTTTTTCCAATCTTAAAATGTGCGTATTACCGCTGTCATGTCATCATAATCTCCTATAATTTTAAAAAGTTAATCACGCCCGTATTCGCTCATTCATTCGAGCCAATTTCGGTTCGACATTTGCTTGTTCATTGAACTTAGCGCAAATTCGGGCGCAAAGGTAAGCATTATTTTTGAATTAAAATTCGCATTTATTGGTTGTTGAAGTTAAGTTATGTTAAAATATTTGCTATCGCATATCAGGGCACCCGCATCAAATTTACGGTCTTCCATGTCATCATAAATTTGTTATTCAGAAATTTTGATTACCTTTGCAGCAAAAAATAACAATATTATGAATGCTATTCTAACAGCAGAAAAAAAAGTCGCCACCGTTACTGACCGGCGCAGAGATAAAGTGGACCCTGAGTTCATCAGTGATATCTTTTGCCTCGCCGGAAACAGGTTTTTCATGCTCAATCAAACCCCTCGTGGTCGTATGTCGGATGTTCCTCTCCAAAAAAATAAACACGGCATCAGCTCTACAGATGTGCTTAATTATCTGCGGGAAGAAAAATGTTAGTCTATTTCGATACATCAGCGTTTATCAAGATGGTGCTCGAAGAAGAGTATTCCGCTGATGTACGCAACTATTTTGACTCATTAGATTTAGAAGACATTCCTGTTTCTGCAGATTTATTGAAGACAGAGGCTTTGCGTTCCATTATTAGACTTGAATTGGAGCGCGAGAATGTCTTGTTGGCACTCGAAAAAATTCAACTGATTCCTGTGGAACGTAGAGATTTTGATATTGCCGGAATTTTAGAGCCTCAAAATCGTAATCTGCGCAGTTTAGACGCATTGCATCTTGCTGTAGCAAAGGCAACAGCGGTGGACATTTTTGTAACCTACGACATCCGTCAAGCCCAAGCAGCAACCAACCTTGGGTTGAAAGTTGTTTCTCCGGGTAACAATTGACGGCAAAGGGTTTAATTTTAAATACGAAAGATGATGAATAGAATAAATAACGTATTGACTTACAGAGGTTTTTTAGGCTCGGTGCATTTTTCATCCGAGGACAATGTCTTTTTTGGCAAGGTAGAGGGCATCAATGACCTCATCACGTTTGAGGGCGAAACAGTGCAAGAACTTACTAATGCCTTTCGTTATATCATTGACGAGCACATTAATGATTGCGAAAATGAACGCATCCCTGTAAAAGATGACTACAAAGAGCGTTTTAATGTGAGGCTTACGCCTAATTTGCATCAAGAAATGGCGATGTCTGTGGATGTATGAACATAAAAATAAGAGCGGCAGAAGCAGCGGATTTTGAGCAAATCATACGCTTGATTCGGGAATTTACCTCGTTTGAGCAACGTCCCGAACAGATGTGCAATTCGGTAGAGAAGATGACGGACGAAAAAGACTTTTTCCACTGCTTTGTCGCGGAAACCGATGCCGGCGAAATCATCGGCTATGCGGCGTGGTTTTTCTGCTATTACACATGGTCGGGCAAGGCAATTCATTTGGACGATTTGTATGTGCAGCCAGAATATCGAGGCAAGGGAATTGGCACAAAACTAATCTATAAAATACTTGAACTTGGGAAAGCAAACAACTGTAACAGAGCACGTTGGCAAGTAGCGAAGTGGAACAAACCGGCAATTGATTTTTACCGAAAACTTGGTGCGAAAATTAATGATGTGGATTGGAATTGTGATTTGATTTTATAAACGACACCGATTTGGATATTCAGAAATAAAGCACTACCTTTGCGCATAAAATAAAATAAAATAACATAGTTATGAAGCGACCGGAAATAGTGCAAGCATTAAAACAAGTTCTGAAGCAAGTTGCTCCGAGTGCTACAGCCATTCTCTATGGCAGTGAGGCGCGTGGCGATGCGCGTCCGGATAGCGATATTGATATTCTTATTTTGGTGGACAAAGACAAAATGACGTTGAAAGAACAACAGGCGATAACCTTTCCGCTTTATGATGTTGAAGTGGACAAAGGCGTGTTAATCAATCCATTGGTTTTACTGCGCAAACAATGGGAAACAACACATCGGGTTACGCCATTTTACAAAAATGTCATGCGGGAGGGGCATATTTTATGAATGATACCGAACGAAAAGCCGTCATTGCACTGCGCTTGGAAAATGCACAGCAAACCTTGCAGGAAGCTAAGTTGTTGATGGATAATGCCTACTGGAATGCAGCAATCAATCGAATGTATTACGCTTGTTATTATGCCGTTTCCGCGCTGCTCATCAAAAATGGCATTCAGGCTCAAACACATGCCGGAGTGCGTCAGATGTTAGGATTGCATTTTGTAAAAACCAATCTGCTATCATCTAAAAACAACGCTTTTTACTCGGATTTATTTGCCAAGAGGCATAGTGGAGATTACGATGTGTATATTTATTTTGACAAAGATGTAACAGTAGGATTGTACCCACAATCAATTGAATTTATTACGGCGATTGAAAAATTAATCAAAAGTCCATAATAATATTCTTGCATACAAATCCAGAAAATAATGAAGATATTAGATACACAAAAATCCCCGACGGCAGCAACAAAAACAAGCCCCATCTATGAAGATGCCCTCCACATCCGGCAAGCAGTTTTTGTGGACGAGCAGCAGGTGCCGCCGGAACTCGAAATTGACGAATATGAAGCGCAATGCGTCTATTTTGTGCTCTATAACGACGACGACAGGGCTGTGGCAACGGCTCGCTTGCTGCCTGACAGCACGCACACCGGCTCAGCCACCTTGCAACGGATGGCGGTAGTGAAAGAACATCGCGGCAAGGGATACGGTCGCGAGGTAATCACGAGGGTGGAGGCGTTTGCCGCACAAAATCAATTTGCCGAAATCGTCCTGCACGCCCAGCTCACCGCCAAAGGTTTTTACACAAAGATGGGATATATTGCGTTTGGTGATGAATTTGAAGAAGCGGGCATCAAGCACATCAGCATGAAAAAGAAAATAACTCATAATTCATAACTCATAACTTTTTCGTACCTTTGCAGCCACAAATTAAGAACGATTATGAGAACGCAAGGCACAGTGAGCGATTACATGAAAGCGAATCGCAAAGGAAGCAGAGAGGCAGAATTAGCCCTTACAGCAGGGTGGACAGCAAAAACAAAAGTCCACAAAAGTAAAAAACACTACGACAGAAAAGGTCAGAATTGGAAAAGCGATTCTGACCTTTTTGGTTTAAACAATATAGCTTTATTTGTTGATTTACAGCATTATAGCATCGTTACTTAAAGCAAATTCTATGGTAAATCAGGATTGCCACGGAGCTTCGCGCAACATTGATTTTGCAGTTATAATCCACATGAAACATTGATGTGTAAATAATTGTAATAAAGCATAATACAATAACAAATTAAAGTAAATTCAAAGGAAAAGATTGGAAGAAAATGCAGTCCAGAACAAGCTGCCATCAAATTCTCTAAGCTTTAATAACTAAACTCTAAACTCTAATAACTAAACTCTAAAAAAGTATTCCTTGCCGCGCGGCAATTTTTCGATTAAGATGCGTATAAGCCAGCGAAGTAACCTCCCGCCCGCGCGGGGTGCGCTTGATAAAGCCCTCTTTGATTAGGAACGGCTCATAGACTTCCTCGATGGTGCCTGCATCCTCGCCCAGCGCGGTGGCGATGGTGGTGAGACCTACCGGACCGCCGTTGAATTTATCGATGATTGTAAGCAGTATTTTGTTGTCTATTTCGTCCAGCCCGTATTTGTCTATGTTGAGAGCTTCGAGGGCGATACACGCAATTTCCGGGTCAATTTTGCCGGTACCTTTCACTTGGGCGAAGTCGCGCACGCGGCGCAGGAGGGCGTTGCAGATACGGGGCGTACCGCGACTGCGTAAAGCAATTTCTTTGGCGGCACTGTCGCTGCACGGCACGTCAAGGATGGTGGCAGAACGCTTGATAATCGCTATCAGCGTATCCACATCGTAATATTCCAAGTGCAGGTTGATGCCGAAGCGGGCACGGAGCGGGGCGGTCAACAAACCGCTGCGGGTGGTCGCCCCAACGAGCGTAAACGGCTCTAAATCAATCTGTATCGAGCGAGCACTCGGTCCCTTGTCAATCATAATGTCGATGCGGTAATCCTCCATCGCCGAATACAGATATTCCTCCACCACGGGGCTGAGCCGGTGAATTTCGTCAATAAACAGCACATCGTTTTTCTCCAGCGACGTGAGCACGCCAGCCAAATCGCCCGGCTTGTCCAAAACGGGTCCAGAGGTGATTTTGAAGCCCACGGTGAGTTCGTTGGCGATGATGTTGGAAAGGGTGGTTTTGCCCAGCCCGGGCGGACCGTGCAGCAACACATGGTCGAGCGATTCGCCGCGCATCTTCGCCGCCTGAACGAATATGCGCAGGTTCTCAACAATCTTGTCCTGCCCGCTGAAACTCTTGAACGAGAGCGGGCGCAGGGCGTTTTCAAACTCCTTTTCCTTCTCGCTCAAAATGTTTTCGCGGCTATTTTCGCGTATGTCGAATGTATCCATATTTGTTTTTTTCGGGCGCAAAGTTACACATTTTCTAACGAAATGGCATACTGCGTGGACTCCAAATACACCTTGAGCCACGGATTTTCCGCCGGCGTGCCCGCCAAATTGGAATTGTGCCACAGACTGACGTAGTCGCCGCCCGATTGTTTGCAGGCATCAATCAACTGCTTAATCTTCGTCAGAGCATCCTCTGGCGTGATTTTTTGGTGTGCCATAAACGTTGCATCCATCATCACTGTGGGGTGAATTATTAAATCCGTCACCTCGTCGCGTTCCAAGTCGTAAAAAGGGTGGGGGACGGCTGTTCCCGAACGGAACCCCATCGCAGTGGCAAATGCCAGCGAATAATCATCCTTAAAATCCGCTTCATTTAAATGGCGATAAGTGTTTGGTATTCTTATTCTTAGAAAATGGAAACGTTCGCTGTTTACACTACCGTCTGTCATTGCGGGCTTGACCCGCAATCCCCTGTTTTTCAGCAACTTTTCCAACCGCTTTTTCTCTTTTATAATTGTCATTGCAGGCTTAACCAGCAATCCTCCCATGCTACCGGCCCCATACGATTCATGCAGCCCAATTTCCCCTACATTGCTTAAATATTTGAGATAGGGTGCATTTGTGTTGGGATTGCGGGTCAAGCCCGCAATGACAGGGTTGGTTGGGGAAAACACAAACAAAATATACGGATGCTTCAACTGCCGATGGGCGTCATCAATGCGCCACATCGCAAAATAATAGGGGTCGCGCATCTTCCGCAAATGCGTGTTCAAACGTTCCCAAAACAGTTTGTAATTGCCGTTGCTCAAATCGCGCAACGATTTCCCAACAAATTTTACAATACCCTCTTTGAGGTGTTTAAATGGAAAATCAAGGTCATAAGTGCAAACGGCATGGTATGTGCGCCCGATGAAATCGGACGTTTTGTAGCCTGCACGTTCCAATTCGTCTTTTAGCGCATAAGCCCAGCGGTCGATAATTGGCGTTTCAAGCAATCCCTGTTTGAATAGCGGCGAATTTTCAACTTTGAATCGTCCGTGCATATCCAATTCGGAGGGCAGGTATTCCGCGTAAAATGTCAAGAGGTAGAATGTGGCGGAAAATACATCACCCGGTAGAGACGTGGCGTGCCACGTCTCCATATCAACGGTGCGCCACGTTTCCACATCAACGGCGCGCCACGTTTCCACATCAATGGCGCGCCAAGACGTGGCACGCCACGTCTCTACATCAATATTGTGCATATCAGCAATTCCCGATTCCATCAGCAATCCCGTCGGCACAATCCGGATGCCATGCCTCAAATCCTCCACCGAATAGTTGATGCACGGACCATTAGCCGCTAAAAACGCCGCTTTATCCGATGTAATCGTAAATTCTGCCCCCAATACTGCACAAAAAATGTGATTGGCTGCGTAGTGCAGTCGCTTAATAGCGGTGAAATCGGAAAAAATTGTGACCATAGTGTGTATATTTTTAAAATTTTTCGGCAAAGATACGATATATTTCAAATTATTCATTACCTTTGTCGGCGAAAATAATATAAACAGATAAAAATTTTAGAATTATGGAAGCAGCTATTCAAACCCAAGTAATGGAAACATCCACCCAAACGGAACGATTGCGTGGTGTGGAGTATGATGCCAATGGGAAGCCTGTGGGCATCTCCGTGCCGGAATGGTTTGATATATTAGACAAAAAATTGATTGACCGTTTTGGCGAAGAATATCGAATACTCGCCAATGAATCGCGCACAGAATGGAATAAGCAGGGACTTTGGACGTTTAATCACTTATAATCACTTTTTATGTTTCAATATGAAATTATTTTTACACCAGAAGCCACAGACGACATTAACCAACTGACTCATTATATTGAAAATGAATTAATGCTACCTCAGACTGCGCAATCCTATATTGCGGGTATATATGGCACAATTGGCAAAATCTCTTTCGTCGGTGGTGCAATTAGTCAACGAGAATACATTCAAATGCTTTATGGTCCAAATGCCCGAACAGCTATCTACAAAAAGATGACCATTGTTTTCAATATAATTGATGACGTGGTACTTATTCGTCGCATAATGCCCGGTAGCATGGTGTTGTAATCACATAACATTCAGAACTCTAATATCTCATCAAAAATGTGATTGGCTGCGTATTGCAGTCGCTTAATAGCGGTGAAATCGGAATAAATTGTGACCATAGTGTGAAAATAGTATTATACCTTTTGCACCAGCACTCTGGCAAATTTTTCTTCGCCGTTTATATAGGGTGTATATCTTTTTTCTTGAATTATACTATATCCCTTTTCTAACAAGCCGTTCAGTATTGGGCGGGCAGATACGGCAAATGGTTTATTATAGTTACTTGGGGCATAACAATCATCTACTAACAATGTTTTTGAATCGTCATATTTTATATACTTTTCAGGTATTTCTTTCAACGGCATTATTTTTAGATGCTTGTATTTTGGTCGGTCGGTTATTGGAAAATTGGTGTACCAATGTCCTGAGGCATCTGCAAGTTGTTTTTTAGGGTTTAGAAAATAATCTATCCTATTATATCCTGCCCATACTTCATTGTCCTTAAAATAAGGGATGTAGGCGGTATTGATAGCGTTTGATATGTTGGAAATGATTAAAAACTTTTTGCCGCTTTTAACGACCATTTTCCAATATTCAATTGCTCGTGAAAATGGCGGATTGGTGCATACTATGTCTACCTCTTCCTTGAGAATTTTCAACGAAAGCGGGTCGTCAAAACTGCCGGTGTATCCTTTTGGAGATTGTTTCTCTATTTTAATTTTTCCGTCTTTTCCAACTTCGTATGTAATTAAATATACCTGACCGTCGCTTCCGGCACTGAATAAATCCACCGGACCGGAATAGTGCGTGCAAATCAGTTTTTTTAATCCCAAAGTTTTGAAATTATTTATGAAAAACAGCGCAAAAGCAGAAGTTCTATTTTCATTGATTTTTCCGTCTTTTTCATCGACCGCATCATCGCAATTGCAAAATACGACTTTATCTTTCCAAATTTCTTTGTCATACAGAGGTATTTCTTTCTCAATATCTTCGTATCGCGTATAAAATTCGTCATATTTTATTTTATGCGCTTTTTGCATTAAATCTTTTGGAGATAACCCGCATTTTCCTGCCGTTTCACCCGCTTTTTCCATCGCTGTTGTTTTCATTTTCTATTCATTTTTATGTTTATAACTGAGGTGCAATACCTTAGTATTATTCCTTTTTTTTCGGAAACCACCCCTTTTCAACGCGCTTTCGCTGATGAAACAACTCAATAATGCTCCAAAAGGACGAAAAGGCAAACACACCGAGCAGCGATGAATAAAACACCTCGCGCACCAGCACCGCCGCCACCGACCCGCCAATGCCCATCAACAAAAACACCCACCAGCACCGCACCCCAAAATAATATTCACTTTTAATCACAACAGGATGAAACACCCCAATTATCAAAAAAGTAAACAACCCAATCAACAACCCCGTCAAATTATGAGCAACAATAAATTCAATCATAAAACAAGCATCAAAAAATCATATAAATCAAAAAAATCACCCGAAAATCACAGTTCAGACATCAAACACCCGAAAATCACCGTTCAGACAATCATCCAAAAATCACAGTTCAGACTACCACCCAAACAGCGGTAAATCCCGCATCATCGCATTCACCTGTTTGGCAACTTTCTCGATGACTGCGGCGTTTTCGACATTATTCAGCACGGTGTCAATCAAATCGACCACGTCGGGCATTTGATTTTCTTTCAATCCGCGTGTCGTGATGGCGGGCGTTCCGAAGCGCAAGCCGGAGGTTTGGAATGGCGAGCGGCTGTCGAACGGCACCATGTTTTTGTTTGCCGTGATGTCGGCTTTCACGAGTGCCAATTCTGCCACTTTGCCGGTCAAATCGGGGAATTTTGAGCGCAAATCTACCAGCAGGAGGTGGTTGTCCGTGCCGCCGGATACGATGGTGTAGCCTTTTTTTGTGAGTGCGGCTGCCATGGATGCGGCGTTTTTCTTCACTTGCGTCTGGTAAGTGATGTATTCGGGCTGCAATGCCTCGTTGAATGCGACTGCTTTGGCGGCGATGATGTGCTCCAACGGTCCGCCTTGAATGCCCGGAAATACGGCTGAGTCCAGCAATGCCGACATCATTTTGACTTCGCCCTTCGGGGTCATTTTGCCCCATGGATTCGGGAAATCTTTGCCAATCAGGATAACGCCTCCGCGCGGTCCGCGTAGCGTTTTGTGGGTGGTTGAAGTAACGATGTGCGCATGTTGCAGCGGATTTTTCAGCAGTCCTGCCGCAATCAGTCCTGCCGGGTGCGCCATGTCCACCATGAAAATTGCGCCGATTTCATCGGCAATTTGGCGAATTTTGGCATAATCCCACTCGCGCGAATAGGCGGAGGCACCGCCGATAATTAACTTCGGTCGCTCGCGGTGCGCCACCTCTGCCAACTGCGCGTAATCGACCAAGCCGGTTGCTTCCTCCACATTGTATTCCAACGCCGTGTAGTTTAAGCCGGAGAAATTCACGGGTGAGCCGTGACTGAGGTGTCCGCCGTGCGAAAGGTTCAAGCCGAGAAACTTGTCGCCCGGATTGAGGCATGCCATAAAGACTGCCATATTGGCTTGTGCGCCCGAATGGGGTTGCACATTTACCCATTCGGCTTTGAAAATCTGCTTCAGGCGGTCGATAGCCAACTGTTCCACCTCGTCCACCACCTGACAACCGCCGTAATAGCGCTTGCCCGGATAGCCCTCAGCATACTTGTTGGTCAATACCGAGCCGGCAGCCTCCCGCACCTCATCGCTCACAAAGTTTTCAGACGCAATCAGTTCGATGCCTTGAGTCTGGCGTCGCTTCTCGTCTTCAATCAAATTAAAAATCAAATCGTCCCTTTTCATCGCTATTTTTATTTTATGTGTTTAAGAAATTCGCCGCAAAGGTAGTGAAAAAAATCGTAATTCATAATTATTTCGTACCTTTGCCGCGATAAACTCGTATTGTGAACAATAATTTGTTATTAGTCGTTGCCCCACACCGCCAGTTTGGGTGGAAACTTTACCTCTATGCTGCTTCGTTGCAGGATGGGGGTAGTTATCGCATTTTGGGGCTTCCCAACTTGGAGGCGGAACGCGAGAGGGGGGCTTCAGAGGCGGAAATTGCTTTGCTGAAAGCCGTTGATGAGGTTTCGGACGAGGCGTTGCTGAAAGCCTACTCGCGCGAAAAAGATAAGACAAAAATCCCCCAATCCACCATAGACAATTTGATTCGTCCGCGCCTTGAAACGAACTGCTCCAAAATATTGGAATTGGCGTTGAAAGCGGGCGTTTTGGTGTTTTTGCGCGATGCGACTGCCGGACAAATGCTTTTTTCGCACAACCAACTTACGCTGTTGCCGGAGCCGAGCCGCTGTTTGTTCAATTTCATCAAAGACGAGCGGGGGTTGCGCTATTTTGTTGCATTCACCAATCGCGACGAGGAGATTTTGCTGCAACAGAAACCGGCAATTGTGCTGGCGCAAGAGCCGTGCGTGGTGCTGCTGGGCGACAAAATCCATCGCGTGGAAAACATTGATGCCAAAAAGTTGTTGCCCTTTTTCACCAAAACGCATATTGATGTGCCGATGAATGCGGAGAAAAAGTACATTGAAACGTTTGTGCTCAAAACCATTCCCAAGTTCGATGTGCGGATTGAAGGCATTGAAATGAGCGAGATAAGTCCAATGAAATCAGCCATTTTGGTGTTGGAAGAAGATGTGTTTTATGCGCGTTTGGTTTTCTCCTTGTGGTTTCAATATGATGACCAACGCTTTCGCCCCACGATGAATCCGAGAAAACGGCGGGTGGTGGCATTGGAAGAAATCGGTGGAAAGGAGAATATTTGCTGGTTCGACCGCGATTTGGATTGGGAAAACAAACTCGCCACACGCCTGCTCGATTTGGGTTTGCAACTCGAAGGCGACAACCAATTTTACCTGCAAAACAACCCCGAAATCACGCAACGCTACGGCCTAATTGATTGGATGACAACCAATTTAGCGCAACTGACCGACTTTCATATTGAGCAAAAAACAGAAAAAACCTATTATCAGGGCACCATCAAACTGCAATCGCAAGTGCTCGACAAAATTGACTGGTTCGACTTGGATATTGCGGTCGTTTTTGAAGGTTTTAGTCTGCCATTCAACCGCTTTAGACGGCATATTTTGGACGGAAATCCCGAATACGTCTTGCCGAATGGCACCATTTTTATCTTGCCGGAAGAGTGGTTTCACCGCTATCATGAGCTTTTTCAACATACGGAAGATACGACAACCGGTCTCCATTTAAATAAGATGCACACCCGTTTTTTGCAGGACTCATTAGATGAGTTTTTCCCGCGCAAACGCAAAAAAGACTTGGCACGATTGACACAAACGCCGGTGGATGCGCCAAAAATTGCAGAACATTTGGAAAAAATCCTCCGACCATATCAGAAAGAGGGTGTTTATTGGTTGGAGCATTTGCGGAAAATGAATTTCGGTGGTTGCCTTGCCGATGATATGGGGCTGGGTAAGACGCTGCAGACGATTGCGCTGCTGGATTCGGTGTATTGTCGTTGCGGGCTGGACCCGCAATCCCCTGGCGACAGTGCTATCCCTGACGACAGTGCTTCTCTTGACAGGGGGTTGCGGGTCGAGCCCGCAATGACAAGTAATAAGCCTGCAATGACAAATGGCAAGCCTGCAATGACAAATGGCAAGTCTGCAATGACAAATGGGAAGTCCGCAATGACGATGCAATTATCATTTTTCGATGAATTGGAGTCGAATTTGTCCGCATCGCTGGTGGTTGCGCCTACTTCTTTGCTGCACAATTGGAAAAATGAACTGAAACGATTTGCTCCACACTTGCGCGTTTATATTCATGTGGGGCAGCGACGGTTGAAACCTGCCCGTGTTGAGGAGTTGTGCAACCCCTACAATATTATTATCACGTCTTACGGCACGATGCGTTCAGACGTGGCTATGTTCGTCAAATATCCCTTTCATTATATCATTTTGGACGAGAGCCAATACATCAAAAATCCCGATTCCATCGTCTATCGGTCGGTTCAAAAACTGTCTGCCAAGCATAAACTGGTGCTTACGGGCACGCCTATCGAAAATTCGCTGTCCGACCTTTGGGCGCAGTTCAATTTTATCAACCCCGGTCTGTTGGGCAATTTGTCGTCGTTTAAAAAGAATTTTGTTACAAAAATCGTCAAAGAGAAAAACAAATCGGTGGAAGATTCGCTGTTGCGGATGATTCAGCCGTTCCTGCTTCGGCGCACCAAAGAGGAGGTAACACCCGAATTGCCGCCGCTGTCGGAGGAAATTGTTTATTGCGACATGACCGATGAACAGGCGGAAATTTACACGACGGAGAAGAACAGCATCCGCAACAGGATGTTGGAAAACAAGGAGCAGTTCCTGAAAAACAATCTAGTCGCGCTGCAAAGTCTGACCCGCCTCCGCCTCCTGTCCAACCATCCGACACTGAGTTTGCCCGATTACACCGGCGATTCGGGCAAATTTGACCAAATCATCCTCTACTTCGAGAGCATAAAACGGAGCGGGCACAAGGTGCTGATTTTCTCTTCGTTCGTGAAGTCCCTCAAACTGTTGGCAAAAACATTCGATGCGCAAGGCTGGAAATACGCCGTACTCACCGGACAAACGACAGACAGAGAAGCAGAAATCGCCCGTTTCACCGACAACACCGATATAAGCGCGTTTTTCATATCCCTAAAAGCCGGTGGAACCGGCTTAAATTTAACAGCAGCCGATTACGTCTTCATCATCGACCCGTGGTGGAACCCCGCCGCCGAAATGCAGGCACTAAGCCGAGCGCACCGCATAGGACAAGACAAAAAAGTGATGGTCTATCGCTTCATTTCCAACGATTCCATCGAAGAAAAAATCCTGCATCTGCAAAATGAAAAAAGCCAATTGTCAGAAACGTTTATCACATCCAATAATCCGCTGAATAATTTGAATCTTGGTGAAATTGAGGGGTTGTTTGTCTGAACTGTGATTTTTAGGGTGATTTTTGTGATTGTCTGAACTGTGATTTTAAGATGATTTTTATGATTTATGTGATTGGGGGCTGAGCAAAGGCAATGTCATTGCGGGCTTGACCCGCAATCCCCTGAAAAGGAACCGAATGTTGGGGAACATTTTTGTCTGAATCAGGATTTTCAAGATGAAAAGATTAACAGGATTACCATAAAATCCATCCTGTTAATCTTTTCATCCTGAAAATCCTGATTCAGACAATTTTTATCCCGTAGGGATTATAGCTCGGTAGAAATAGAATGCCTCCCCCCAGTCCCTGCATCCCGTAGGAATAAGAGCAGAAGGGCATAACAAACAGCAGCAAAATTGTAGAATGTTGCTTAAACTATTGGTTTAAAGCATAATACGCTAAACAACAGCGAGATATATTTAAACTTTAAATTTAAATTGAAGCAATCGCATCATTTCCGCTTTTGCACACTCCACCCAAATTTCCCGATGAAACCGCTCACTTATTTATTTTTTCGCGCCAAATCCACAATTTCTTTCAGCCAATCATAGGGGACTATTTGTAAAATAATTCGTACCTTTGCCGAAAATTTTAATGAAATGAAGAATATGATGACATTATCGGAGAACGTGGTGAGCAATGAAAATTTGTTAGCCGAAGTAAAAAAAGTCCGCTCGCCGGAGCAAATTAGTTTGCTCTACAATATGGTGGTGCTTATGCGTTCAAATGACCCGAGCGTTAGAACCGTCTCTCGTAGGCGCAATTTGGATTTCACAACTTTGCCAAAAGTTGATGTTACGCAATCGTTGCAGGAAATTATGGACGATTTACGGGGGAACAGATGATAATTTATGTAGATTCATCGGCAATTGTCAAACCTTTTTTGAATGAAAGAGGCTCGGACGAAATAGCCCTGTTTTTCAATGAGGCACTGGATAACGGCGACTCCTTGTGTACGGCAATTATTGCAGAAACAGAGGTGCGTAGAACAGCAAAGAAAACAGATATTCCACTCGAATTTGCGGATAAAGTTTTGGCAGAGTTTACAATTATTCCGCTTTCGCATGCCAATTATAGGTGGGCAGGAGCCATAGGTGCAAACGGAGCAAAGGATTATCTTAGGAGCCTTGACGCAATTCATATCATTGCTGCTCAAGTGTGTAAGGCAGATAAAGTTATTACTTTTGATGAACGTCAGGCAAGTTCTTTCAAATCAGAAGGCTTTGAGTTGCTGGCTATTGGAGGCAGTTATGCGTGAAAAATCAAAAACAGGCTTAACTTTTTGCCGTTAAGCCTGTTTTTTGATTGGAAGACGAAGCCCCTTTTAGTTATTCGTGGATTTGTTACTAGGCTCAAACCACCAATACAGTCCGCTTGGCTCTATCGTTGTGCAGTCACTTTTAATAGTGAGTTTGCCATTTTTGGTATAATGGACAAAATTCATGCTAAAAAAGAGCCGTTTGTTTCAAGTGGACAAAATTCAGGCTAAATATTTTTGAGGATGAATAAATACTGACCAACTATTCATACCTT
>BNTU01000012.1 GCA_025996835.1 Bacteroidia bacterium | reverse complement strand
AAAGTTTCCGTAAACGAGCCGGCAATCCAGTCGGCATACACTGTGCGAGGACCTGTATTACCCGGTCGAATCTCTGTCACCCTGTTGCGAGGGTCGGCGATGGCATCATACCAGCCATTAAAGGCGTAGCCACTGCGCACAGGGTCCACTAAGGTGCAGCCGTCGTCGGTGGTATAGTATGTTGGCTGTGGGACGGGCCAAGTGGCATTAAAGAAATTCTGATAGTAGATAGGATAGTGAATTGGGTCCCACTTGGCATATACCGTTGTATCGCCGTAGTTGCCTTTCAGTATCGTGTCGCCACCTGTCGGAGAAATCTTAACCATATTCGACCCGGTATCCCAAGCCGTAGTGCCGTGTTCAGTGTTGTAGTACCAGCCGTCGAAGTCAGAACCGAGCTTCACAGGATGTCCCAAAACACTGTCGTTCTCTATATTATAGGTCAAAACGCTGTCTCGCGGTCCGTATAATCCAAGAGGGTCTGCAAAATGTCCCCCGTTCATCACGTATTTGATGGGATAATTCACGCGCGTCCACGTTGCCCACACCGTAGTATCAGGAGCTGCACCTACCGAAACAGCAGGAATTGGACCAATCGGCGTTCCCCCTAATTCGAACCAGCCGATAAAAGTGTAGCCATTTCTGACAGCCTTGAGCGATTGCGGGGTGGGGATTCCTACACGGGAGAGATAAGAACGGACGGTATCAAACGGGTCAACAGGGTCACTCATATCAATGACCGCATCAATTAAATGCCCGTCAAAAAGACTGCCGTAGTAAATCAGTGGGTCTTTCCACTTGGCATACACATCCAATTGACCAATGCGGCTGTCGGTGCGTAACAGGCTGTCACCGTTACCAACACGGTTATACAGAGTGGCATCGGTGTACCACCCCAAAAACGCTTTGCCGTCCGGATGCGTTGACGGATGCAGGACAGTATCGGCATCAATCGTATATTGGCGAATACTGTCCGGTCCAAGAAGTCCCAGAAGAAGCCAATTCTGATGGAATGGGTCAAACGCATTGGGCGAGTTGAACTGACCGCCATTATGATGGTATATAATATTGTACGGGATGGGTGTCCACTGCGCATCCATGGTAACTCCCGGATAGAACAACGAATCGGGCGGTGATGCCGGAGGGAGAATGAACTGTCGAGGCGGAATTGCCCGGTCAAACCAGCCGGCATGGGAGTAACCTCTCCGAAATGGCGTTGGAAGAGCTGCCTGAGCAGGACCCTCCATTACATTAACAACCTTCGGACCGGTTGTTACAGGGTACCCTGCGCCATTATCGCCCCATCCGGTTAGTGCTGCTTCCGCCACAGTTAAACCGAAATCCGGACGAAGTGTAACAGGAATAGAATCGGACAAACTAACAGAGATAGAATCAATAGCGATTGGGTCTGTTCCGGCTGCAGAACCGTTGCTCCACGTAAACACCAGCCGCTTGGGAGTAACAGCAGCATAGCCCGGTATAACAAACCGTTCATATTGCCAGCCGCCGGTGGTTCCGCCGAGAGAAGTGAGAAGTGTGGCCCCGGGAAGGGATGGTGACCCCGCAACAGGTATTGTGGTCGTGCTCGCCAATGAAACATCTAATTTATCACCGGGATTGCCGGTAGATTGCCAGTAAAAGCCGAGCGAGTAGTTTTTACCGGGTGCTGCGGTGAACGAAATATCGGAATAGAAATGCACCACACTTGGGCTTGGGCTGTAAGCATAAGCACCCGTGCCCACATTATTCGTAATATAAAGCGTTGCAGGTCCCGCACCGGCAGTAGGAGCACCGGCAACATTACCTATATGCCACTTATTCGTTTGGCTACCGTTCGCCACATGCCAATAGTCGGGTAAAGCAGTGATATTAATACTTTCAAAATCTTGCACTACGGGAATTTCCTTTGTCCATCGTGCATACAACGTAGTGTCGGACAGGCAGGTGCCGCAATTGTCCGGTATATTTGTTACGGGACCACCGTTAAGTTCCACATTACTCATCCAGCCGTCGAAGTAAAAACCGTATCGCACCGGCGTTGGCAGAGTGGTTACGCCCGTTTCAACCGTGAACGAATCCGTATAAGTAGCATCATAATAAGGGGGTAAAGAGCCTCCGTTCGTGTTGTAATTGATGGCATACTTTACAGGCACCCATTGAGCATAAATGGTGGTGTCGCAGTTAAACCAATAAATCGAATCTCGTGTCCACACAATGCCACCGGATGGGTTGGCAGATGTCCGCCACTCCTTAAAACGGTAGCCCGGACGAGTAGCTACATAACTACCTAATGGGTCCATAGGTAATTCACCTGACGCTAGAGCATACTCCACATTTTTGTAAGGGATGGGACCAAGATAGAACGGTCCGGTAACAAGTGCCGCCGCATCGGTCGTGTTTTTGTCAAACTTCAACTTATAATCATCCGCATCCCAGATGGCAAGATAATCTTCGTCTTGGTGATGATTAGCCGGTACAGAAAGAACCTGAGGACCGCCACCAGTGCTTTTCCAACCGGTAAACGTGTAGCCGGGTTTGATTATTCTGTTGCCGGACGGAAGATTGAATCCCGGTGTGGTAATGCGATAGACGGTATCGGAAACGTCCGGGTCTAAGCCATTAGGAGTCATGCCTGCAATAGGAAGCCCTCCATCGCGATGGAGGTGAATGGTGTAGGGTATGGAGTCCCATTCTGAGTAGAAATGCTTGTCGGCATAAGGAGAAGCAGGAGTAAAAGAAGTTACAGGAGGACCACCCGGCGCGCCATCATGCCACTGCACAAAAATGTAACCGGTACGGTCGATAATGTTGGGTGCCCCCGTCGTCGGCAGGGTGATTGTTCCGGTGGTGGCAGAGTAAGTAGCCGGTGGCGGACTGGTATATGTAACATTCCCAAAACCACCAATATCAGAGGCATTCTCATGATAATTAATGTTATAGTCGATAGGAACAAACCCGACCCTGAGAAACGAATCGACACCCACGGGGTCAATCATCGCAAATGTGTACGTTGTATTGCTGCCGGGCACAGGCACAAGATCCGGTCGAGAGGCATAGTTAGTACCGTCTCCAGTCTCAATCGTTGAAATTTTGTACCCTTGACTCGGACTAATCGTAAATGTTTTGGACTCACCTAAGCGCGCCGTCACAACAGAGGCAGGCGTAATAGTGCCTAATCCGGCGGATATGCTCGGCGTAATCGAAAATTGCCTTATTCTGAATCTTACCGCAATGCTATGATTTTCGCCTGTAGTAATAACAGTGGGAACAAATTGATAGGTGAGAGGAGTACCGATTGACGCACCATCCGCCCACACCTCTTCAACTACATAACCGGGGGCAGGAACAAAACTGTACTCTACATTGGGGACGTTAATATGCGTAAATGTTTCAATCTGAGTAGTAATAAGGGGACCGGCAACATCCGTATTCGGAGGCAGAGCACCGGCGCTCACTCTCACAATCTTCCCGTGTGGCAGATTATCGTGTGTAGAATTTATCACACTGGGAGTTATTGTGTGGTCTCTTTCAAATTCTGCCTGTATAGTCGGCCTTGGAGAGGAGGCATCCAAGGTAAAAGCGGCAACATTCGTTGCCCCTGTTGTGGCATTGTTCCAGCGAAGAAAATGCCAACCGGCAACGGGCGTTGCTGTGAAGACATCGCTTATAGTGTAAGTTGCCGGCAGACTAATTACCACAAAAGTGGAGTCGAATGCCCCTCCCCATGATGTTGCAATTCCGGCAGCGGGAGGCCATACCTGCACAGTAGCCTTATAGACCGGCTCAAAATGAGCCGTCAAAACTAAATCCGTAGCTAAGCTTATGGTGCTTGCGGTACTAACCATATTGCCGGCGCCATCAGTCCAATGAGAGAATCGCCAATTAGGCTCCGGGGTCGCCGCAACAGTAATCGTAGTTCCGGTATCGTAGGTACCGTCGGCAGTGGTGGCGGCAGCAACAATGGAACCACCATACGTAGGATTGACTTGTGTCGCAAAAGAATATGTTCTAATATACTCTGCAATGCACGACATGGTGTCGCTTATCGTCACACTATGTGGATTAGCAGTACCTAAAACAGCACCTGTACCATTCTTCCATTGAACAAAACGATATCCGGCACTTGGGAATGCTGTGACAGTGACGACAGCACCCAGCGAATAGTACGTATCTCGGGCAACGCCGGGGTCAATCCGGCCGGCGGTAATATCAGCCCCCCGGCGGAATCTCATCTTAAAGTGGGCGGTAATATTACCTGAAACATTTGCTGCAAAGCGAAAAGAGTCCGGATCACCGGCACGAATAATGAGTGTGCCTTCACCGGTGTTTACCGACCAGCTATCGAACTGATAGCCGGGGTTTGCACTCGGACATGTCAATGGCTCCACTGTGCCGCCCGTTCGTGTAGCAGAACCCGCACCGGCTATTTTTCCTGAACCGGCTACCGCAGCGAATGTGGGAGAAGCAATCACCGTCATAAAGGACTTCGTTCCATAATGGGCAGTTACCGTGGCACCGCTTGCTCCAATGGTGTATGTGGCAGTGGTGGTGAACATATTGTTCGAAGGGTTCGATGCTACCGAGTTCATACTGCCTGCTGTGTAGGTCCACCCTAAAAATGTATCGGTGCCGGCAGGAGGGGTTGGACACGTCAAAGTAGCTGTCGCACCTGTAATTCCTGTAATATAAGCAGCAGGAGTTCCGGAAACGGTTACTGTGTTATAGGTAGCGTGGTCTGTGCCTAAATATATCCCATGCGGATTTTGCACATAGTTGGCAGTTATCGCTACGTTTCTTTGCCCAAAATAATACATGGTATTCGCCGAATATCTGCCGGTCATACTGGTACCAAAACTACCGCTGTCAGAGGCGGCAATAGCTCCGCCACCATCTTGCACCAGACTCCAGTGCGAAAAGCTATACCCCGGCATAGCAGGCGCAGCCACCAAAGTCGCGCTGACACCGGATGTCTTCGATGCGGAAGTGCTCCCATCAATAGTAGAGTTTCCAACACCAAAAGAACCGGTAGTGGTACTGGCAGAATACGTCTGAAGCACCCAATGGGCATAGACTGTTTCAATGCCGGTCGTCGGAGGATTGGCATCATGACTCGAAAGCATATCCGTCTGACTAAAATCGTACTGTTTAGGACCCGTAGTTGAAAAAGACCAGCCATCCTGATAATAGCCTGCATTAGTCCAATTTGGGTTTGCCGGAAACGTATGGGACACTCCATGTGTTTTGGTACCAGAAGCTACTGCTGTTCCTGCACCGCCATTCATATTGTAGTTGATGGTGTAAGCCTTAGGTTTCCACAGAGCATACAAAGTGAGATTTGCATAAGTGCTGTATGAAGCACTTGGAAGATAATTCGTACCCAGTCCGGTCGGTAAAGTGTTAAACCTGTCAAATTCCATAATAGAGCTTGGTGCAAGGAAAGGAACGGCATTCCTCACAGAGATAGCAGTACCGTTATGCGTGATAACATCAGTTAGTGGGTTATGTGTCGCGCTACTACCATCAGTTGTATTTACATAAGTGATTCTGTATTCTTTGGCTTTCCACACGGCATACAAAGTTTGGGTACCGACATGGTTAGCAGGAATCGTAGCCGTAGCTGATGCAGATGATGAAAGATTCCATCCCAAAAACTCATAACCTGTTTTGGATAAGCCGTTAGGATTGTTTGTCGGTCCCACATTCGTGTAAGCCTGCCCACGCGCTAAGAGGCTGGTAGCAGGAGGCGAGCCGCCATCAGAGCCATTGCCGTCGAAAGTTATTATGTCCTGTATGGCAGTAGCCGTTGTTTTTACATAAGCCGTTATCGAATCCGTCACGGCTGTTGGTTGATAAGTATCGCCCAAGATTAGCAGATTATTGGAAGAATCATACCAACCCACGATGGTGCGGATTGAGTCGACATGCGAGATTATAGTTGCCTTAGAGCCGACAGCATTAGCACTCCGATTCACGTATTCTGAAGTGGCTGACACGGTGGTACGAAAATCGGCGCTGTAAGATACAAGAACTTCCCAGTGCGCCTTCAAGGTAACATTTCCGCGTACCAGATAAGGCGCATTTATAGCATAGAATGCGCCGTCCGGAGCATCCCAACCAATATGTCTATAACCGGGTTTACCTAACGTAACATTGGATAAAGTTACAGAAACATCATAAGGTCGGTTGGTCAGAGGATTTGGATTTATTGTACCGTTGCCACCATCCTTGTCGTAGGTAATGCTGTAAGTTCGAACCGTCCAGAAAGGGTAAAAGGTCTTGGGCGTGTTGCCGGTATACGGAGTAGCAGGAAGCCACTGGGTTGTTCCGCCAGAAACATCCGTCCATCCGGTAAATGTATAGCCTTCCCGCGTTAAAGGCGGGTTAAAGTTAGGAGGGGAACCATTCCCTCTTATCCGATAGTCCACACCATAGTCCTTGTATTCAACCACAGGCATAACCAAGGGTCCGCTACCCGGGTCAGCATTGCCTCTGTCGTAAGATATCTCTATGGTGGCGGGGGGGACGGGAGCATAATTAGCCTGAACAGACACAGGATTTGGCGGCTGGGTAAAAGTAGCATCAGTTTGTAGAGCCGGATTCACAATAGAAGCCCCGCCGGAAACTACTGTCCAATTGAGAAAAGTATAACCGGTGACTGTTGCGGCTCTAAGATAAACCGTCGCACCTGTCGGCACCTGAGTAGCAGTATAGTCGGTACCGGTGCCGCCGGTAGCACTCCATGCAGTAATATTAGTAAGAGGAATAGCAGTAGTAGTCTGATTTGTAGAACGAGTAAGTGTGTGCGATTGAACAGCCCAAAGAGGGTAAAAATTCATTGCGGCATTGGAAGTAATAGGAGAAGACACCGGCGTTGACCCGCCAAGTGTAGCCGTCCACCCGTTCCAAGTATATCCGGATTTGTACAAAGGAGGTGTTAAATTAGATGTTAATACTGTATAGTTCACACCGTGTTGTTTATAATCAATCCAAGGCATAACCGTAGGACCCCCGCCAGCAGCATCCCCACTATTGTAAATCATCGGGTATGTTATGGGGGTATAATTAGCCTGAATAACCACGGCATTTGACGGCATGGTGAAAGTAGCGAATTGTGCTCGGCTCTCGGGATTTCCTATAGTAACACCACCGGAAACGACTGTCCAATTGACAAAAGTATAACCGACAACGTCTGTTGCGTCAAGGACAAGGGTCACACCGTCGTATGTACTACCTTGTGGTGGTGGTGTTGGAGCACTGGGATCAGTGGGATCTTGGACTGCTAACCCCCCCCCCCGTAATAACTCCATCATGAGCGGTAAGAATCGCAGACGCCGCAGCACCGGCCGGGCTCGCCTGAAGAGTAATATCATAATAAGTCTGCGCAGCCAAAGGCGCGCACACGAAAGCACCCACCAACAAAGCCAGAAAAAACTTAGTCACAGCAGGCATAACCCCCCACCCCCAATTTGTAATCCATAACGTTTTCATAATTCTATATATATATAACTTAATTATTAATCCTGTTTTCAAATCAAACTAAACAAATAAAGACAACATCTGCCTGAATAGCGATGATTTAGCCGAGCGCACAGGCATTTCCACAACATGGTCAGGTTTGATGCGGTCGATGATGCTGTAGGCATACTCAAAGCCTCTTCGCACCACGATAGCATCTTGTACTCCATCGTAATAGCCGGATAGATGCAAAATGTCGTAAGCGATATGAAGGTCTTTGAGCAACTTCCCGTCCAACTTTGCCACATTGGAGACGTAGAATTTGATAGACTTCCGCGCCTGCGACGTATCCACCCCCTTGAGTTCAAGGAAGGCATCCAAAGCAAGCAGCACCCCATTGTAAGCCGTGCCGCAAGCCTTGCGGACATGCCTTTTGGTGACATAATGATCATCTTCCTTGCGAGATTTCTGCAAGGTTTCCTTAGCGTTGCTCATGTAGCGCATTGATTCGGCATAAGCATTCTGTTTGATAATTTCCTGTTGTTCGTTAGGCATAATTTTTTGTATTAAAATTGTTTATAAAAATAAAGACAACATCTGCTTAAATAGCGACGACTTAGCCGAACGCACCGGCACTTCCACGACATGGTCAGGTTTGATGCGCTCGATGATGCTGTAGGCACACCTAAAGCCTTCTGTCATCAATACTACACTTTGTATGTCACCACAAAAGCCGCATGGATGGAAAACGAAGTAAGTGGTATCAAGCTCCATGCGCAACATCTTGTCCAGCTGCGCCACAGACTCGTAGAACTCAATGGACTTCCGCTTTTTCTTGGGAACATCCACCCCCATGAGCTGCACATAGGTTTCCAAAGCGCGCAGCACCCCATTGTATGCCGTGTCGCAAGCCTTGCGGACATGCCTTTTGGTGACATAATGATCATCTTCCTTGCGAGATTTCTGCAAGGTCTCCTTAGCGTTGCTCATGTAGCGCATTGATTCGGCATAAGCATTTTGTTTGATAATTTCCTGTTGTTCGTTAGGCATAATTTTATGTATTAAAATTTGTTTATATAAAATATATCGGGTTTAATGCGCTCAATGATGCTGTAGGCGAGGTCAAAACCTTCTTTCAGCACTATTGCGCTTTGTACGCCATCATAGTAGCCCTTCAGATGCAGAATGTTGTAAACGTCATTCAGGTCTTTGAGCAACTTACCATCCAACCTCGCCACATTGGACACATAGAACTCAATAGACCTGCGCCTTCTCGTGGGCATTTCCACCCCCTTGAGTTGCAAATAAGCTTCCAACGCGAGTAATACCCCGCTGTAGGCAGTGCCGCAAGCCGTGCGGACATACTTCTGGTCGGCATAATGATTGTTTTCCTTGCGGGCTTTCTGCAAGGTTTCCTTCGCGTTGCTCATGTAGCGCATTGATTCGGCATAAGCATTCTGTTTGATAATTTCTTGTTGTTCGTTAGGCATAATTTTTTGTATTAAAATTGTTATTATTCTTTAATCAGTTTCAGTGTGCTGATGAGGTTTTCTTTCTCTGTTATTCGTACGAGATAGATGCCGGGGGCCCAGGATTTGATGGACAGTCTTTCTTCGTTGGATGTGATTACTTTTTCAAATACCACACTGCCTCGCTCGTTGAAGATGCTCACCGTGTTGCCGGCGGCGTTTCGGATAACGGCTACGTCCTTAGCCGGGTTAGGATAAATTTGCACGCCCGATGTTGCCACAACAGACACATCGGTGGAGCCTTCACCCTCGGAAAGTACGGGAGGACCGGCTTCAAAATCCAGTTCGGAAGCCACGATAATGACATTATCAATCGCAATCGGAGTGTTTTGTCCGGCTTTTGCATCATTGACCCATGTGAATATCAAGCGTTGCGTAGTGCCAAAATAGTTGGACAGCGTTATAGTTTCGTGCTGCCACTCGTGCTTGCCGTTATACCTGCCTCTGCCGAGCGCAAACGAACTAATCTCTCTGCCGGCACGAGGTTCCACCGACACATCCGTCAAATAGACCTGCATATAATCGTGGCTCTCTTCGCCCATACACCTCCAGTCAAACGAAAGCGTATAAGCACCCCGTGTGGAAGTTCCAAAGACAATATCACGGTAGAGATGCACGATGCTGCCGCCGTCGTTGAGGAAAGTATAGGCATTGTCCCTGTCGTTGTCTGAGATGTATGCCGACTGGGTTCCCGTAAAACTGGCAGCCTCTCCGATATACCATTTATTGCGTTGACCGGCAGATTTATTCACCCAACCCTCATCCAAATCGAAAAAGAGTTCGTCTCTATCTGCCTCAAATCCGTCCTTAAAGACCACCCACCACGCATAGAGGCGCGTATTTCCTGTTACCACATCGGTGTCAAAATTCCACGGCGTGATACATTCTTTTTCTCTAAACCAGCCGCCAAAGTAATAATATTTACCGGTTTCCTCATCCATTCTCACAGGGCTTTCGAGGGGTGTAGGAATTTTGTCGCCTGTAGAAAGCCCTTCGATAGGGTCGAAGAGATTGCCACCCTGCGAGTCGAACAAGACTCTCAAAGCACGCTGCCACTTGGCATAAGCCGTCAACGGACTAAACCACGCGCCCGCCTTGATAGTGTCGCAGCGGTCGCCCAGCATAGCCGGACTGAAGTACCAACCCAGAAAGTTGAAACCCTGCTTCACAGGTGCTTTCAGGATAGTATCTCTATCGCAGGTAAAATGATTGATACGGTCGTTAGGAGCACTAAAACTGCCACCATCCAAAACATAAGTAATGGGGAACCTCGTTAATTCCCACTTGGCATACAAGACAGTATCGCCCACAGTACCTTGCGGAATGGTAACCAAATCGGGGTTAATCAAATTCGTAAGAGCCGCATTGTAGTGCCAGCCCATAAAAGTGTATCCCCGCCGCGTAGCCGGTTCCAAACGTGTATCATGGTCAGTGGTGTAAATACTTGGATTTTGAGTTGGATTTTCGCCGGGCGCGAAGACATAAGTCAGCCGGTATGGGATGGTGTTCCACTTAGCCCAGACCGAAACAGCCCCCGTGCTACCCACCGGAATCACCTGTGTTTCCGTCCCTGTCAAGTCGGCGTTAGTATACCATCCGGCAAAAGAATAGCCGGGTCGGGTTGGTTTTTTCAAGACCACTTCCGCTTCTATCGTATAGACCTTGAAACTGTCCAACGGATTAATACCACCGTTCAGGTGATAGGAGATGGGATATTCAATAGGCGTCCACTTGGCTTTATACGTTTTATTCTCCAACTGCCCTAAAGCCGCCAGTTTAACGCCGACCACGCTATCCACCTGCGATTGGTCGTCGTATTCATACCAGTTAGAAAAGACGTAGCCCGCCCGCACAGCCGAGGGCAGTTTGAAACGGCTGTCAATCGTATATACGGTATCTCGTAGCGGGTTTCCCTGATTCAACTCGAAGTGAATGTTGTAGGTTCTGGCCCACCAGGCATACAAGTCCAAATCCTGCGTAGAGCCGCGCTTGATAACCGATACCTGTTTAGGATTCACCCCGTCTCTGGGTGCAGTGTACCAACCAACAAACGCATAACCGTCTGTTCTGACCGGTTGCCGCAGGGTCAATTCGTCCGTAGGTTTAAAGCTGACAATACTGTCGGACACTTTCACGAAACGCCCGCCATCCATGTAATAGCGGATAGAGCAAATTCGCGGTGTCCATTGGGCAGTAAGAGTGGTAGTTCGCAGCAACGGCTTGGTAAAATCATATACAACATCGCCTGCATACCAGCCGCCAAAATTGTATCCTATCCGTTGCGGGGGCGACGGTTCAGAGATAACTAATCCCTCCAAACTCTGTATCACATCGTAGTGAGGCTCATTGGGGAGTGTATCCAAAGTCAGTGTTATCACCTTAGAGCGACCGACAGACACATTATCAATAGCCACGGGTTGAGTAGTACCGCCGGAGCCGGCGTTTCGCCAGGTAAAGACTAAAGTTTTGGTGGAGTTTTCAACCTCTTTGGGAATGATTACCACTTCATTAGTCCAAGTAGCTCGCTCATTGTAGCTACCCAGCCGCACAATTCCGTTAGCCGGAATCAACGCCGTACCAGCCACCGGTTGACCTTTATCTTCATCCAGCAAGAAGACCTCAAAATAATCCTGTTTAGTGTTTGTTCCGGGTGGAGTGAAACCGAGACACTCCCAATCGAAAGCCAGCGTAAACGTGGTGTCGTTGCTCGCTCGGAACCCAACCGTTCGCCACAAATGCACCACGCTTCCATCAGTCGGATTATAGCGATAATCATTGTCAGCATTATCAGAAATGTAAGCACCTCTTGCTGAATTATTAGCGCGGGCACCGGCACCTATCACCCAGTGATTATATTTACTCGGGACATCGTTCACAGGATGCCATTCGGCAATGGTAGCATTCGTGTCAAACGTTTCATTAAACAACTGCGCAATCCACCGCGCCCAATACTGTTTGTTGCCTATAGTACCCGGAGGCAAAGAAGTGATGGCAGTACCAATCAGTTCGGGATTATCCACCCAGCCATCAAAGCGGTAATCGGGTCGATCCGGCGGCACTAACAAATCTAACGCATCTGTTGATATATAGTAGTCCGCGTTTTCGAGATCTGTGGTTCCATCCTGATAATGAATCGTGTATAAAATCGGGTTCCATGTAGCTCTCAGGACAGTATCACCTATACTCAACCGCCGTATGTTGGTAACTTCAACCGTGCTGTGCGCGGGGACAGTATCCGTCCACCCCCTAAAATTATATCCCTCTTTGGTAGGTTTGAAGACATATTCGGAGCCATTCTTCAGGCGAAGTTCGGCATCGGTGGTGTAGTAATAAATAGCATCATCCGGGTTAGTTCCGCCGTCCAATTCATAAAAGATATTATATTTGAGAGGCGTCCACTTGGCATGCAGCGATATATTGCGGAACACAGGCAATGTCGGGTCAAAAACGACACCGTCGTCATCATACCAGCCGTTAAAAACGTAACCGGGCGTAACAGGGTCTTGCGGGAGGTTAGACGGAGCTATAACACAGCCTTCGATGACAGTATCAAGTTTCGCGGCATTCAGATTACCAAAACGAGGGTCAGTGGCACCCACAGGGACCGGGTCAAAATTGACAGTCATATCATCCGACACATCCACCCTAATATTATCAAGTGCAACAGGTGTCTGACTGCCATTGCTGTTATCATTTTTCCATGAGAAGACGAAACGCGACCTGAGGGTATCGGTAAAATGCGGCAGGATAATACGTTCATGTTTCCAACCTGTCGATTGATTGTATGTCCCCAACAAGTGGATATTAGGAGCAGCCACTAAGGGCGAGCCGGCAATAGGATTAGTCTTTATCGCACTCGAATCCAGCAAGAAGACCTCAAAATAATCCTGTTTAGTGTTTGTTCCGGGTGGAGTGAAACCGAGACACTCCCAATCGAAAGCCAGCGTAAACGTGGTGTCGTTGCTCGCTCGGAACCCAACCGTTCGCCACAAATGCACCACGCTTCCATCAGTCGGATTATAGCGATAATCATTGTCAGCATTATCAGAAATGTAAGCACCTCTTGCTGAATTATTAGCGCGGGCACCGGCACCTATCACCCAGTGATTATATTTACTCGGGACATCGTTCACAGGATGCCATTCGGCAATGGTAGCATTCGTGTCAAACGTTTCATTAAACAACTGCGCAATCCACCGCGCCCAATACTGTTTGTTGCCTATAGTACCCGGAGGCAAAGAAGTGATGGCAGTACCAATCAGTTCGGGATTATCCACCCAGCCATCAAAGCGGTAATCGGGTCGATCCGGCGGCACTAACAAATCTAACGCATCTGTTGATATATAGTAGTCCGCGTTTTCGAGATCTGTGGTTCCATCCTGATAATGAATCGTGTATAAAATCGGGTTCCATGTAGCTCTCAGGACAGTATCACCTATACTCAACCGCCGTATGTTGGTAACTTCAACCGTGCTGTGCGCGGGGACAGTATCCGTCCACCCCCTAAAATTATATCCCTCTTTGGTAGGTTTGAAGACATATTCGGAGCCATTCTTCAGGCGAAGTTCGGCATCGGTGGTGTAGTAATAAATAGCATCATCCGGGTTAGTTCCGCCGTCCAATTCATAAAAGATATTATATTTGAGAGGCGTCCACTTGGCATGCAGCGATATATTGCGGAACACAGGCAATGTCGGGTCAAAAACGACACCGTCGTCATCATACCAGCCGTTAAAAACGTAACCGGGCGTAACAGGGTCTTGCGGGAGGTTAGACGGAGCTATAACACAGCCTTCGATGACAGTATCAAGTTTCGCGGCATTCAGATTACCAAAACGAGGGTCAGTGGCACCCACAGGGACCGGGTCAAAATTGACAGTCATATCATCCGACACATCCACCCTAATATTATCAAGTGCAACAGGTGTCTGACTGCCATTGCTGTTATCATTTTTCCATGAGAAGACGAAACGCGACCTGAGGGTATCGGTAAAATGCGGCAGGATAATACGTTCATGTTTCCAACCTGTCGATTGATTGTATGTCCCCAACAAGTGGATATTAGGAGCAGCCACTAAGGGCGAGCCGGCAATAGGATTAGTCTTTATCGCACTCGAATCCAGCATAAACACTTCCAACCGGTCTTTCGTTGTTTCACCATAACCCTTCCAATCAAAAGAAAGCGTGTAGGTGGTGCCATGCCTTAGTTGCATGGAATCAACCAGTTCCAGCCCTACATTTCCGCCCCCAATATTTATCTCTCGATAATACTGATAAAACTTCCAGACGGTGTCGTTCTGAGATGGGAGCACGACATCGCGATAGAGGTGAGCCACACTTGTCTTACTTTTGTCATACTCGTTGAGATGCTCATCTCCGGTGGTGATGTAAACCGACTTGTTACCGTTTCTGTTAGTGGCATTACCCACCAGCCAGAAATTGGGTTGCGTGCCGTTTTCAAAAGTCCAATAGCCGATAGAATCGTAAGGAGCAGCCTCAAAAGTTTCCGTAAAGGGAGCACAACGCGCCCATTTGGCATAAAGCGTTTTTGGACCCAATGCGCCGGTAGGCAAAGAGGTTATCAGCGTATCCGTCATGCCCTCATTATCATACCATCCCACAAAGTGAATCGTATCGGGGTAAGTATCATGCTCCGCGGGGTGTATAAAAACAACTCCATTCGGCGTATACGTCGTAGGCTGAGCTATTGTCGGAATCCCATGATTCCAGACGTATGTAATGGGTTCCGGCTTCGGGTCCCATAGAGCATACAGAATCGTATCACCGACAGAACCGGCAGGTATCGAAGTAACCGGAATACCGGCGGCATTCGTCCAACCTGTAAATGCGTAACTTGGCTTTTCCGGTGGTGCCTGATTCGCAAAGACTATCGTGGCGTCGGTTATGTAATACCTCTCTGTGTGGTCAGTGGAGAAAGAGCCGCCATCCAATTCGTATGTAATATTGTACGCTCTGGGAAGCCATTTGGCAGTAAGCGTAGTATCATGTAATAAAGGAGCAGCAAAAGCATAAGAAATATTGTCAATTGTCCAGTCAGAGAAGACATATCCCGGTTTAGTTGGATTGTTTGGTCGAGTGACAGCCATCCCCTGCCGCAGGGTATCATTCGGTATGACTGAACCGCCGTCGGTATCATAGACAACTATTACATCGTCAGGTCGGCTCACAGTGACATTGTCAATAGCAATCGGGTCAATATGTTCAGCACCGGACACACCATCATTACGCCAAGTAAACACCAGTCGGTCTTTATTCTGATTATCCACTCGGAGCAACAACGTTTCGTGAGTCCAGGCATTAGCCCCGTAGAAGGAGCCCACCTTATCCGCCGCAGGCAACAGCGAAGCCGAGCGCGGGACGGTAGTAGCAGAATTAACAAAATAGACGTCCATGTAGTCATGATTAGGTACCCCCGTCCCGTTCCAGTCAAAAGAAACGAGAATCGTGTCGCCGCTCACCACATCTAAATTGCAGAATAGATGAACAGTAGTGGCAGAACTTGCATCGTAAGCATAGGCACCGGTCTGATTGAGGGTAATGTAAGCACCTTGCGAGCCACCGGCACCGGCACCGGCACCAATATGCCACGAATTGAGTCCGCTGTTGTTCGCCAAAGACCACCCTGTAAGGACGTTAGCGGATGAGGTTTCAAAATCTTCCGTAAACGGGAGTCTCCTTGCCCACTTCGCCCAATACTCTTTGTTGCCGGAGCCGAGCAGCCCGTCATTCACGAGAGCACCGGTCAAGTCCATGTTATTATACCACCCCAAAAAGGTATCAGTCGGTGTTGACGGGATTATCGGAAACTGATAAGGGGTATTCACAGTGTAAGAACCATTCGGAGGCGTCGTTCCAAGTTCACTATGATGCACCACAGTATAATTTTTCATCTGAAAAGAAACGACCACCACCGTATTTTCATTCACAACAAATACCGTGTCCAGCGAAATAACCCCTACGGAGTTTCCGTTAATAAAACACCCCCCGACTTCATACCCGTCGTTAGGCGTGATTGTAAATCGAACGCGATTGGAGGGCTGCACAGTACCCCCTGAAGTAACCGGAGCATTGGTAGTCATATTCAAAGCAGCAAATTTCCCCCCCGGCAGCATAGGGTCTTCCCTGAAACTGAAAGAAAAGACACTCGGGCTGGCACCCCACTTGGCATATAAAACAAGGTCTTTATCACCTGTAAAAGGAGCACCATCAGCATATTGTTTTCCTGTGCCGGTCGGAGATTCTGCCCACCCGAGAAAAGCCTTAGAGGCATCGGGCGGACCGAAACTATGCCACCTTAAAGCATCGCCATACGCCAGCACTTCCGTAAAAGGAACTCCGATACCACCATTAGGCTCATACAACACATTAAATTTCATATTAAATAAAAGCGGGTATCCCTTGTTCAGGGTAGTCGGTCGCGTCATACACCACACTGTTCTATCCCACTGTAAAGTATTGTAGATAAAATTGGAAGATAGCACCGTTGCCGGTGCCACGTCCATCCCATGTTTATTGGTATGGTCGAGGGAAGAAATCGTTTGACCGTTCAACTTCATAGTCGCCGAGGCAAAACAAGAATCCACGGAAACGCCGTCAATCGTTATTCGACCACCAAACGCACGAACATCATCGGTCAGAATACTCCCAAAAACATTTTGCTCGATGTTTGCATTCGCAGCAAAACAATTCTTAATGAAGAGAGAATTACCTCCGGCAGCAATTCCTGCCGTCGCACAGACAATCTGAGGCGGTTCAATATGACCCGCAATATCACCTATATTATAGCAAAAAGCTATATAACTGTCGTTAGCCGTTCCGCAAATTCCGGCAACGGCAACTGTTTTGCCCTGAGAATTACCATAAATGTTGGCTTTATTAAAGCAATTCGTTATAGTGTCTTGCCCCATCAACACTCCACAAATGCCACCAGCGAACACCGAATCCACAACTTGAGCCGTAATCGAGGCTTCATTATAGCATTCATAAATGTGCGAATTAGCCATCACGCGTGCACAAACCCCACCAACATTAATTGGAATTATACCCGAGCCGGTAACATCAATACTTCCTGTCACGCCCAAATCATGGATAACGGCATTGTTCACAGCAGCAAACAATCCGGCAAAGTCAGTACCGGAGGCGGTTTCAACAGTAGTGATGTTAACACCCACTTTATAGCCGCCACCATCAAAATACCCTTCAAAAGGATTTATAGTCCCGTATTTAACACCAATGCTAAACCGCACCGTGTCAAATTGGGTAATCAAATTCTGTGTCAACTTATAATATCGCCCGGTAGTTTGTCCGGTAACGGTACTATCGCTCAAAAGGTTCATATCGGCGAGACTCGAAATCAAATAAGGGTCGCCAACCGTACCTGACCCGCCAGTAAACGCTGCAACCGTCGGAATAGAACCGAGCGACACAACCGCAACCGCAAAAAATCTAAATAACTTTTTCATATTTTTTATCCTTTTAATATGCACAAAATCAATCTTTAAGTAATTTAAGTGTTTCAATCACTTTATCGTTTTCGGAAACACGCACCAAATAAACACCTGACGCCCAGGAAGCGAGTGACACCTGCTCTTCATCGGAAGGAACAAATTTTTCAAACACCTTTACGCCCAGACTGTTGAAGACACTAACCGACTTGCCGGCGGCATTGAGTATTGTTACCTTCGCGTGTGCAGGGTTAGGAAAAATTTGCACGCCGGTTGTCGCAGCCGTCACCTCTTTTACGTCGGTTGGGGGAGACTCTATATGAGTTACCTCCTCCTGCGACTCCACAATCAGGATGTTGTCAATAGCAGCGGGAAAATTCTCATACCCGAAGAACGCATCGTTTGTCCATGTAAAGAGCAAGCGCATATCTTTATCGAACAAACTTTCCGGCCTCTCCTCGGGGACACCACCGGGCAGGACAATAGTCTTCGTTGCCCACTCTTCACGGTTGTCACAAACACCTATCAGGAAGGGTTTCAGAGCATCCATTTCTTCATCGGGTGCATTCTTGCGTGGCATTTCAGTCACAGTGGGGTCTATCAGATATATTCTCAAATTATCTCTGTTTTGTTCACCAAAACATTTCCAATTGAAAGTCAATCTGTAAGTAAAATCCTTGTCCTGAGCCTCAAAATGGACATCACGGTACAAATGCACCACGCTTCGCCGCCTTATGTTGTAGTGAACGGCAGGAACCGGATTGTTGATAGAATCGGTAATGTAAGCCGCTCGTGTACCGCGTCCGTAGCCGGTTCCCGAACTCACACACCAGTTATTATCTCTCGCGGAGGTGCTGTTTACAATCTGCCAATCATTGTAGTGGTCTGTTCTATAATTGACAGTGCCGGTGCCGGACTCAAAATCTTCGTCTAAAAATTTCTTATACCATTTGGCATAGATTGTCATGCTGTTTGACACAATATTTGTAAACCGCCATGGGTTTGTTTTGTCCAAATTGTCATACCAACCCTCAAAATAGTAACCATCTCGAACCGGGTCTACCGGCGGTCGAGCAACCGTTTTGTTGATAGCAATAGTGTCGTAAACTTCCATCGCAGCATCGTGAGAATAAAAAGTTACAACCACAGCCTCCACCCAATGCGCATACAAAGTAAAGTTATATGAAGTAACCGTGTCCCTTTCAAAATCCCATATAGGGTCACTCTTCTCCGGGTATCTCGACCATCCATAGAGATATTTACCGGGTATGACAGGCTTGTCAGGTCGATTCACTTTCGCATTTTGCGCTACCGTGTCCAAAGAGAGCGAAGTTCCATTCTGCGCGTTGAAAGACACCACGACAGCCGGCACCCACTTGGCATAGAGCGTCGTATTTCGGGTTACCTCCTCGTTGTCAAAATCCCAAGGAATAGTGTAAGCCTTGTCCATAAACCATCCGAGGAAGTATTTTCCGGTATAAATAGGGAGATGGGTTGGTTCCGGGACTTTATGCCCGTATGGCACCGCCACCACAGCCGGCGAATACACGCCCCCCTGCGCATCAAAGGTAACAGCCACATGCGAGACATCTAAAATTGCCACATCATCAATCGCAATGGGCGGGTTAGCACCGCCGGAGGTGTTATCATTGACCCAAGAAAACACCAACCGCTTCCTGCTACCCGAATAATCTACGGGGAGGAATATGCTTTCTTCTTTTTGCCAAGCCTCTGAGTCATTGTATTCACCATTGTAATAACTACGCCCCAGCGCAGGAGCCTCTAATTCCCTGTTTGCCACCGGTATAAACTCAGGCGTTGCCGCTACTATATACACTTTCATATAATCATGCCCGACTGCACCACGTCCTTTCCAATTAAAGACGAGCCTGTATGCCTTGTTATCATCCACTAACGGGAACTCAAAATCACGGAAAAGATGAGTCACACCTGCAGCATCGGGAGTATAGGCATTAGTAACGCCTAAATCGTTGGAAATATAGGCAGCCTTGGAGCCTCCGTAGCAAGTGTCAGAACCAATAGCCCACCTGTTGGTAGCATCACCGTTTATAAGCTGCCAATCGGGACCATCATCTTCGAAAGATTCCACCATAGTAGCCCATCTGGCATACAATGTCATGTTATTTCTAACTCTATCTGTATCAAAATTCCATGGAATAGCAAAAGTTGAATCTACAAACCAGCGATAAAACGTGTATTGGTTGCGCGTGGGATTTGGTGTTGGCTGCGTAAGCGAATCACCTCTTAACACAGTGATTGAAGGAATAGTGCCGTCAGGCGAATCCCAACTCCCTTCCTGTAAATCAAATTTGACGGTAAAGCGCTCAATCCACTTGGCATACAAAGTGACGGAAGCCGACGACCCTGCGGGTATCGTGTCCACCCGAGTGCTATCCACAAAACCGGGGGTGCTATACCAGCCTAAAAAGTCGGAATTAGCTTTGGTGGGGGCTTTCGGTAATACATCGGAACTTTCGATTGTAAAATTATAGACCTGCGTTGTAGGGTTTGTTCCACCATTCGTCACATAAGTAACAGTGTAGTTGTCGGGAGTCCATTCAGCCTCAAAAAGTATATCCCCGGTAAAACCCTGATGTATATCAGCATCTGATATAACAGCACCATTTGGTGTCCAACGGAAAAAAGAGTAACCTTCTCTCTCCGGTCTTTGCAGATTAAGAGGTGTTTGTTCTGTGAAGTAGGTTGCAATGGAATCAATCGGGTTTTTACCGCCATGCAAATTGTAAGTAATGTGATACACCTTAGACCATTTGGCATAAAGGGTGGTATCACCTGTACAGCCCGCAGCAATATACTCCACCTTTCGTCCACCCAAACTCGTTGAAAAGTCGCTCGTATTATACCACCCGACAAAGATAGAGTCGCCACTTGCCACTACCGGATTTTTCAACACGAGTTCTCTTTCCGTAATATACGTTAAGTCTGCCGGAACATCAAAATATCCCCCATTCAGTTCATACGTAATCTCAAATTCTTTTGCATTCCACACAGCCTTAAGCGTGAAATCATCTCTCAGCACTTTGCTGTTATGGTTGTATGGTATATCGCCATCATACCACCGATAAAAAACAGCCCCCTCCTTCGTTGGGTCTTTGAGTTCTGTGCCGACAGAATCACCCTCCATCACATCCAAGTAACTCACTCCACCGGTCAAAACACCATCGGAAGGGTCAAGCGTGATGCGTACTAACCGTGATCGGTAAACAGACACATTGTCTATAGCAATAGGAGTTGGACCACCTGTCCCATTGTCGTTGTTTACCCAAGTAAACAGCAAACGCTGTTTAGAATCATTGGCAGGCACAATTATTTTTTCAGTTCGCCACGCCGCCGAACCATTGTATGTACCCAGCGGCAAAGCACCGGAAATCACATATCCGTCGAGAATAGCACTTGTAGTCGGCACCAAGTAAACAGTTAACACATCATTCACCGCTTCACCAAGCCCGCTCCAATCAAAAGAAAGCGTGTTGGTAGTACCACCATTCGCACTAAGCAAAATGTCGCGATACAAATGCACCGTGCTCCTTGTTGCATTGTCATATACATAATTCCAAGTGCCGGAAGTGCCACCGGAAGTGATATAAGCAGAGTTAGTAACATTGCCTGTGGGCGCATTGCCGATATGCCACTTATTGACTTGTGTGCCGTTCAGAAACGACCAATCGGCAAGCGCAACTCCCTCACTGGTAGGACCTTCAAAATTCTCCACAAACGGACTCTTGATTGCCCACCTTGCCCAAAACTCTTGCGGTCCGGTAGTGCTATTATACAACGCTACCGTTTCGGAACCTTGCAAAAGACTATTAGAAATCCACCCGTCAAAGGTGTACCCTTCTTTAGTTGGTACCGGTAAAGTAAGCGGGTCTCCACCAATATAAGAAGTTGGGTTGGAATCCATCACCCCACCATTAGGATGCAACGTAAGGGAGTACTCGACAGCAAAAAGCGTGCTCGTAGCACTCAACGACAAGAGAACAACAACAAAAAACTTAACAGCTTTCAACATATTCTTTTTCATATAATAATAATGTATAAACACAAATTTACTAAACCGTTCCGTTCTTCCCTAAGAAAAACGCAGCAAAGGTAGACATAATTATTTGAAAAACAATAAAAAAACAACGAAAACCTAAAAAATGGTTTAAAATTAACCTTTTTTAACCTCAATCTTTGTTTTTTCCGGTATAATTCACAAAATCACGGAGTTATCCCCCCTTTCCTCAAGGACATTAAAACATGTACCGCGTGCAATGCGTACAAAGCCGCAGTCTCTGTTCGCAAACGACTTTCACCCAACGAAATAGGCAAAAACCCATACGCCAAAGCCTCCTCAACTTCGCTCTCACTAAAATCTCCCTCAGGTCCAATCAAAATCAGCACATCAGGCATAACATTCTCGCCCGTGTCAGACGTAGCGTCAGGCGTAGCGTCAGGCATAGCGTCAGGCATAGCGTCCCCGCTACGTTCCGCAAAAAGCGTACTAGTGTTAGGCGTAGCGTCCCCGCTACGTCCCGCCAAAAGCGTACTAGTGTTAGGCGTAGCGTCCCCGCTACGTCCCGCCAAAAGCGTACTCAACAACTGCTTCTCTCCTTGATTGCAATGCGCAATACACTTCAACCCCTCAAACGGTCGCCTGACAAACCGCTTGAAAGCCGTCATTCCTTGAATTTCCGGCAAAGTAGCCTTCAGCGACTGTTTCATAGCAGACACCACAATCTTTTGGATGCGTTCTGTCTTCACATCCTTCCGCTCGGAATGCTGCGTGTGCAGCAGCGTGATTTTGTTGACGCCAATCTCGGTTGCTTTTTCGACAAACCACTCGATGCGCTCCAAATTTTTGGTAGGTGCAACGGCTATTTCGATACGATTTGACCAAGAAAGAGGTTGTATCTGTGTTTCAAGCAACTGCACCTCACAGTGATTGGGATGCGCCTCCACGATAAGTGCCTTGTAAAAGAAGCCCTTGCCATCCGTAATATCAATCACATCACCAACCTGCTTCCGCAACACACGAACACAATGCTGCGCCTCCGTGTCAGGAAGCACCAAAAGAGTTGCTATGTCAGGTGCGTAAAACATGGTGCAAAGATACAAAAAAGTTATGAGTTATGAGTTATGGGCATAAATCTTTGTTCCGGTGCTATGAAAAATAAATGGCGGTGCGGAATAGGGCAAAATCCTTGTCTCGCCAGCCGTAGGCGTTAGAGAAAAAGCGTTGCAATTTTCCGTTGAGACATTCGGCTTTTGCGTTGGTGTGAGCGGAAACAAAATAGTTCATTATATTTTCCTCATGCTTTTCAATCATTTTTCGGGTCGAAGCAAACTCCTGAATTTTCGATTGGTCAACCTGTCGATACCATTCGTTCAGACCCCGTTGCAGTTCTTTTTTTGTTTTGCCGCAATTGCTTTTATCATACCATTGTTTGAGTATTTGGGCTAAATTGTAAGCCGTCCACAGTGTTGGAAATTTTTCAAAAATTTGCTGCATCAACGCCGCTCCTTCCGAATTCCAATCTTCCGGCGACTTCCATAAAAGATGCCTTACATGTTGCAGGAGGGTAATATCTTCCAATAAACGTTTATCTTCTTTTGTCCGTTCCTTGCCTTTTGATAATTTGTCGGACAACTCCTTTTTGATTCTATTTTTCACGTCCGACACCGCATTGTAAACATATTGCATCACATGAAATTTATCAATGACAATCCGTACAAACGGGATGGCTTCTTGGCAAGCATTGATGTATCCCGAACTCATGTCGCAACTGACCTCTTTGACTTTCCAAAGAAATTTACTAAACAAGGCTAATGCCGCTTTTACTTGTGCTTTCGTTCTGGTTTCCAACATCATAGCCATTTTTCCGGTCTTTGCATTACTGAGAATAGTGAACCCATCTTTGGCTATTTGTTTGTCATCAATACACATTTTTTCTCCCAAGTTCTCGGGCTTAAAAACGTACAGCGGTTTTTTTTCAAGTATCCCACCCGTCGATGTATCCACTTTGGTAATGATTGAAGCCGGATGCCACTTTTTTGAAGCTTTATCTTCCTGATAATCACTTAAATGGTCACGATAAACCCTGTACAGATAGCTGGGACGCATATCAAACAGGTGGGCAACGGAGGTGATGTTTACCGGATAAGCCTCAATCTTCTTCTTTTAAAAAAAATCCTAATTCAGGTACCATTCTAACGCCTTTTAACGTCAAATCATAGTCATTGCTAAAATGCGTATCGTCGTTGCTGCGCTTGTATCGCCGTCGATAGACTTTCAGGTAAATCGGTTTGCACACAAAACTGTGACTGAGCATCTGCAACGGGTCACAGTAGCCATCAAAGACCACATCAGCATACCCTTGCAAGGCTTGCGGGATGCGACCTTCCTTTTCGCGCATCTCTATAATCCAGCACTCTTTGCTTTCTTTGGCTCCATAAATGTCAAAATCTTCCAAAATATAATCCGGCACCAACATCCGTGAGGTCGTCCAAAACAATTCCTCGTAACCCGGTCTTTCTAACTTTTTTCGTCCCATAATTTTAATAGTAAGACTGCAAAGCTACAAAAATTTATTTTTCATAGCACCGGAACAAAGATTTATGCCGAGTTATGAGTTAGCCGAAAAAAAAAAAATTTTAAAAAGATTTGTGTAATTCAAAAAAATGTTTTACCTTTGCGCCCGATTTTGTCCTTAAAGGCAAAACGCCTCTTTAGCTCAGTTGGCCAGAGCACGTGATTTGTAATCTCGGGGTCGTGGGTTCGAATCCCTCAAGAGGCTCAAAATTAGAGTGTAGTTATTAGAGTTTAGAGTTTAGTCTCTAAGTTCTAAACTCTAAACACTAATAACTAAAATAGGGGTAGTTTCCAGAGTGGCCAAATGGGGCTGACTGTAACTCAGCTGGCGTAGCCTTCGGTGGTTCGAATCCATCACTACCCACACAAAAATTGCGGAAGTAGCTCAGTTGATAGAGCATTAGCCTTCCAAGCTGAGGGTCGCGGGTTTGAGTCCCGTCTTCCGCTCTCAATGCTGCCTGTGTAGCTCAGTGGTAGAGCACTTCCTTGGTAAGGAAGAGGTCACGAGTTCAACTCTCGTCACCGGCTCGGAATTTAGAGTTTAGGTATTAGAGTTTAGAGTTTAGAGTTTAGTTTTTGAGTTTAGTTTTTGAGAAAATTCATTTTAAAATACAGTAAAAAATAAAGTTATGGCAAAAGAAAAATTCAACCGGTCGAAACCACACGTTAACATCGGTACAATCGGTCACGTTGACCACGGTAAAACAACCTTGACCGCTGCTATTACCACGGTATTAGCGAAAAAAGGTCTATCTGAAGTGAAGTCTTTCGATCAGATTGATAACGCTCCGGAGGAGAAAGAACGCGGTATTACGATTAACACCGCACACGTTGAGTACGAAACGGAAAAGCGTCACTATGCGCACGTAGACTGTCCGGGACACGCCGATTATGTGAAGAACATGGTCACGGGTGCTGCTCAGATGGACGGTGCCATCATCGTGGTGGCAGCCACCGACGGTCCGATGCCCCAGACACGCGAACACATCCTGTTGGCTCGTCAGGTGAACGTACCGAAGTTGGTCGTGTTCATGAACAAAGTGGACATCGTGGACGATGCCGAAATGTTGGAATTGGTGGAAATGGAAATGCGCGAGCTGCTCACATTCTATCAGTTTGACGGCGACAACACCCCGATTATCCAAGGCTCAGCATTGGGTGCTTTGAACGGCGACGCGAAATGGGAAGAAAAAATCATGGAGCTGATGGATGCTGTGGACACATGGATTCCAATTCCTCCGCGCGATGTGGACAAACCATTCTTGATGCCGGTAGAAGACGTGTTCTCTATCACGGGTCGCGGAACGGTAGCCACAGGTCGTATCGAAACGGGTATCATCAAAACGGGCGAGGAAGTTCAAATCATCGGTTTGGGAGCTGACGGTAAAAAATCAGTTGTAACAGGTGTTGAAATGTTCCGCAAGATTTTGGACGAAGGTCAAGCCGGCGACAATGTAGGACTGTTGCTTCGCGGTATCGACAAAGAAGAAATCAAACGCGGTATGGTAATCACCCACCCGAACAAAGTGCAACCGCACACCAAAGTAGAAGCAGAGGTGTATATCTTGAAAAAAGAAGAAGGTGGTCGTCACACGCCGTTCCACAACAAATACCGTCCGCAGTTCTACATCCGCACCTTGGACGTTACGGGTGAAATCACCCTTCCGGAAGGCACCGAAATGGTAATGCCGGGCGATAACGTAACCATCAAAATCGAACTGATTTACCCGGTAGCATGCAGCGAAGGCTTGCGTTTCGCCATCCGCGAAGGAGGTCGCACAGTAGGCGCAGGGCAGATTACAAAGATTGTGGAGTAATCGAACGTGTCGCGGAGGATGAGATGCTTCCGCGTCAAGAGCGAACAATTGAAAATTACGAATTACGAATTACGAACTTGACTTCGTGAATTGTAGTTCGTAATTGTTTTCGGCAATTAGCCTAAACAAAAAAAAATGACTATCTTTGCCCCCGTTAACGGTTAAAAAAGTGAGACGATATGAGTGGAAAAATGATAAGAATAGGCATTACGCAGGGCAATCCTAATGCTATTGCATCCGAGTTGGTGCTCAAAGCGTTCAACAATGCGGAGATGTATGAGATGGGCGTTCCTGTGTTGTACGGTTCTTCAAAAATTTTGGGTTATTATCGCAAAATGCTGGACATCCCATCGGTCAATGTGAGCAATGTGAGCAATCTGCACGATTTGGACGAGCCGGGCACAAACCGCCTCAATGTGGTGAACGTGATTCCGGAAGAATTTGTGGTGGAAGCCGGTCAATTGAGCGATGAGAGCATTCGGGTTGCCGATGAATCACTGCGAAAAGCCTGCGACGACCTGTCTAACGGGCGTGTGGACGTGTTGGTGACTTTGCCGGCTACTTCAAAAGATGCCGCGACTGTGCTTTTCCCCGAGCAAAGTGGTGAGGCTCTGAAAATTTTTGTGAATGACACATTGCGCATCGCTGTGGCAACGGATTCTGCCACGCTGTCGGGGGTGGCTCCTTCCATCACGGCAGAAAAACTGACCGAGCGCATCAAAGCGTTGCAATCATCTCTTATTCACGACTTTATAATTACATCGCCGCGCATCGCTGTTCTGGCACTCAACCCGCAGTCGGGGCAGGAGGAAGAAACGATTATCCGTCCGGCAATTCAAGCGGCAAGCGACAATGGGGTGTTCTGTTTCGGTCCCTACACGGCGGAAGAGTTTTTCAGCACAGATATGCCCAAGAAATTCGATGCTATTTTGGCAATGTATCACGACCAGGGCATGATAGCGTTTCAGTCGATGGCAGCCGGTCAGGGTGTGGTTTATACGGCGAATTTTCCGTTTGTCATCACCGCACCGGCGCACGGTTTGAACTGCGAAAAAGCGGGGAAAAACATCTGCGAACCGGATGCGTTCCGCCAAGCGATTTACCTCGCAACCGACCTGTTTCAAAACAGAAATACCGACCGCGAAATACATCGAAATCCCCTCAAAAAGCAATTTTTTGACAGAGGCTTAGACAATGAGAAACTGGATTTGACGAAAGATTAAATTTCAGGTCTAACTTATTGAGCACAAATACATTATGCAGTGGCATTTTGGTGCTCTTTTTGCTCTTCCAACTCCGCTTCAATTGCCTGTTCCTGCTCCTTACCTTCCGGATTGTCGAAGCAACTGACACTCAGGATGATGCCGAAATAGATGCAGGTTATCCAGATGGATGTCCCCCCGCGGCTCATCAGCGGCATTGGTTGACCGGTGACGGGGATGATACCCACCGCAACTGCCATGTTCGTCATTGCTTGCAACACCATCATCAGCGCACAACCGATGACTAAGTACTTGGAAAAGTTTTTTTCACTCCGCTTGGCGATAATACCCGCTCGAATGAACAGGATGGTGTATAATAGAAGCACTCCCAAGCCGCCAATCAGCCCCATTTCTTCGATGATGATGGCGTAAATAAAGTCGGAGTAAGCCTGCGGTAGCACATCGCGCTCAATGCTGTTGCCCGGAAATCGCCCAAACACATTTCCGTTCGCAATGGCGATATAGCCATGTGACTCCTGAAAATTTTTATCATTTATCCTGAAATCGGGGTCACGCACATCTAATTGGGTGCCGGGGTCAAAAATACGGTGCTTCCATGTAACCGAGCGCGACAAAGGACTATCAGCCAGCACATTGTCCGGCACATATTTCAAAATAATGAAAGACATCCCCGCAAGAGCCACCAGGATGATTATCAGCATCCCCAGCCGCTGCCACGAAACTTGCCCCACAAACATCATCAGAATCACAACTGTAAACAACAGAATGGCAGTAGAACCGTTGTCTATCAGAATCAAACTACACGTGATAATCGCTGCGCCCAATATCGTCCAAAACGTCAGAAGGTCGTCCTCCTCATTCTTTTTGCGACTGAGTGCGAAAGCGGTAAACACCACCAGACACAGTTTCGCGATTTCCGAAGGCTGAAATTTTATCCCCACAATGCTCAACCAGCGCGAAGCCTCATTCGTTTCATGCCCCCAAATGAGGGTAGCAAACAGCAACCCCCACGCTACGATAAGCGCAATGCCCATCAGCGAAAAATATTTGGGCTTGATGGAGTGAACCCCCAACACAAACAGCGTGCCAATCGTTAGAAACATAACATGTCGTGAAATCGGCAGCCAATAATCGGTTGTAAACGTCAGGATGCTGGATGCGCTGTAAACTTCGATGATTGACACCGCACAAAGCAACGCAAAGATTGTCCAAATGATGCGGTCGCCACGAAAGAGTTTTGCGAAAGTGTTCATAAGCCGTTGTTATAATTTACTCACACATTCTTTGAACTGCCTGCCGCGGTCTTCGTAGTTTTGAAACAAGTCGAAACTGGCGCAACAGGGCGACAGCAACACGGTATCGCCTCTTTGAGCCAAACCGTAGGCTTGAGTGACCGCCTCACGCATTGAGCCGGCATCGGTGATAGCGGGCACTTTGCCGTCAAAAAAGGCGTGCAGTTTGGCATTGTCCACACCGAGGAAAATCAGGGCGCGACATTTTTCAATCACCGGCAATTCAATTTCGCGGTAATCGTTGCCCTTGTCTGTGCCGCCGAGAATGAGAACGGTCGGAGTTTTCATACTTTGCAGCGCATACCAGCACGAATTGACGTTGGTCGCCTTCGAGTCGTTGATGTACTCCACTCCGCGCACGTGGGCGACTTTTTCCAAACGGTGTTCTACACCTCTGAAACTGCTGAGCGACAGCCGGAGGCTGTCGTCCGAAATGCCCATCAATTTGGCAACCAAGCCTGCTGCCAGCGAGTTGTACAAGTTGTGAGTGCCTGTTAATGCTACTACTTCTTCTTCCATTGTAAATGTATTTTTAGATGTTTTTATTACTAATTTGTTGTTTTCTGTGTATGCTTTCACGTCCGCCTTCTTTTTTTCTGAAAAAGGATAAAACGTGGCATGATTTTTTTGTGATTCGTAATTCGTAATTCGTGATTGCATCGCGGGGTCGTCGTTCCAAAAAATGAACGCATCCTCCGCCGTCTGATTTTGCAAAATCCGAAATTTGGATGCAATGTAATTCTCAAATTTATAGTCGTACCGGTCCAAATGGTCGGGCGTGATATTCAGCAAAATGGCGATGTCAGCCTTGAAGTCGTACATTCCGTCCAACTGAAAACTGCTCAATTCGATGACATAACAGTCAAAATCCTGTTCCGCCACCTGCAAAGCCAGACTGTCGCCGATATTGCCCGCCAGCCCGACGTTCAACCCCGCATTTTTCAAAATATGATAGATGAGCGAAGTCGTGGTCGTCTTCCCATTGCTGCCCGTGATGCAAATCATCTTCGCATCGGTATAGCGACCGGCAAACTCAATCTCCGAAATAATCGGGATGTTCAACTCCTTTATCTTCTTGATAATCGGCACTTTATCGGGAATGCCCGGACTTTTCACCACCTCATCGGCAGTCAAAATCAACGCCTCCGTATGCTGTTTCTCCTCAAACGGAATGTCGTACTTAGTCAAAAGTTCCTTGTACTTCGGCTTAATCTCCGAACTGTCCGACAAAAACACATCGAAGCCCTGCCTTTTCGCCAGCACAGCCGCCCCCGCGCCGCTCTCGCCGCCGCCAAGCACAACCAGCCGCCGCATGGTGTCCCAGAGGTTGATTACCTGCTTTTCTTGCTTTTTTATCGTTGCTATCAGTCCCATATTGTGTATCTTTAACCTTTCACCCTTTACCTTTCACCCTTTAATATAATGCTTGATGGCATTCCAATTGTTAATAATGTGGCAAATGCCAAAAATGATGAACAAAAGCCCCATTGCCCCATGCAGCGCATCCCAAAGCTGAGGCGCGAACGCCTCCGGGTCAGGATTGTCCCGCGTTTTAGCAAGCATAATGCCCGAAACCGGCAACAGTACGAAGATAATCAGCAGTGCGATTGACACGACTGCCCGCTTGTTGATTTTTTTTGTTGTGTTCATTTTATTTCTTTTTAATTTGTTTGTATTCATTCGTCTAACATCAATGTTTTTTGCGCTTTCAATCGCTTCAATTGCTCTCGTGTGACGGCATCAATGCTTTTTGAGGGCGTTGGTTGTTCTTCGGGCAGCGTGCCATTGACCCGCCGGATGGTGTTTCTAACCTCCTGACCCACTTGATTATGTGCCTTCTGTGCATCATATACCCCTTTGACATTTTCTTTGCGCATTTTGTCTTCCGCCAGCGATATTCTAAAGAGATTGGCAATCAGCTCCTGACTATTCATATAGTCCAATATTTTTTGTTGGGGCGACAATTTCTTGCGAGCATGAATATCTTTGACCGTTTCGCCGCCGTAAAGCCCCATATAGCCTGCATTTTGGAAATCCGCAAACTCCTCATTGGTAAGCACACCCGCTTCATGCGCCGCCTCAGCCAGCATCTGATTCCATTGCTTTACCTCACCACGAACAACCAACCGCTTGTTATCTTCATCCAATTGGTTGAAATAGTCGTTCATCTCTTGGCGGCGTGTCTGGATAGCAAAATACGTTTGCCCCAGCGCAATGACCTCTTTGCGAGGGTCTGCATTTTGCACAATCAGGTAACAAGCATAGCGCGACAGCTTGTAATCTTGGATAGTTTTCGGATGTGCCTCAGAAGGCATTGTGACCGTTTTCCTGAGGTCAGGAAAATGGTCACAGATAGCTGAGCCGCTGTTTTTGCACGACAGCATTGCACGGTCAATCACTTTTTGGAAATTTTCCCATTTGGCATATTCCAATACGACCGCAAGTTCGCGGGCAGACCAAAATTCATTGCCACTCTCATCTACCTGCTTAATTTTTTCAAAGCCTTGGTGCTCTTGTACTTTTAATTCGTTCATGATTTTTTATATTTACTTGTTATTTATCTCACTTTCAAAGTTGCCAACGTCAGCACTGCCAGCAAAATGCCAATTAGCCAGAAGCGGATGGTGATTTTTGATTCGGGGGCGGCTGCGTAGGGGCGTTGGATGAGGGCGTCTATGCTGCCGTCGCCTGCTTTTTGGTAGTGGTGGTGCAGGGGGGTCATCTTGAAGATGCGTTTGCCTGTGCCGGTTCGCTTTTTTGTGTATTTGAAATAGGTGGTTTGGATGATTACCGACAGGCTTTCTACGAAGAATACGCCACACAGGATGGGCAGCAGCAATTCTTTGTGGATGATGATGGCAAACACTGCGATGATGCCACCGAGTGTCAAAGAGCCTGTGTCGCCCATGAAAACCTGCGCAGGGTAGGCATTGTACCACAAAAAGCCGATGCAGGCACCTATGAAAGCGCAGGCAAACACCACCAATTCTCCGCCGCCGGGGATGTACATGATGTTCAAATAGTCCGCAAATTCGAGGTGCGCCGACACGTATGCCAAAATCCCCAGCACCACGCCAATGATTGCCGAGCTGCCTGCTGCCAAGCCGTCCAAGCCGTCGGTGAGATTGGCACCGTTGGACACTGCCGTCACCACGAAAATTGCCATCAACACAAAAACTGCCCACGTGGCTGCTGTGCGGTATTTAACCGGCACGCACTGTACAAAACTGCGGTAGTCGAGGTTGTTATTTTTCAAAAACGGGATGGTCGTCTGCGTGGACTTCACAGCCGGCGAATAGGACATTTCAACGGTCTGATTGGCTTTCACCACTTCCACATTTTCGCGCATCACGGCATCCGGACTTAGGAAGAGCGTCAGCCCCACAATCAGCCCCAGCCCTATCTGCGCCACAATCTTCGCTTTGCCGGACACACCTTCCTTGTTTTTGAGAAAAACTTTGGTATAATCGTCCAAAAAGCCGAGTGAACCCAGCCAAACGGTGGTGATAACCATCAATATGATGTAGACGTTGGACAGCTGCGCCAGCAGTAGCACAGGCACCAAAATCGCCACGATGATAATAAGTCCCCCCATCGTGGGCGTACCTTTTTTCTGCATCTGCCCTTCCAACCCCAAATCGCGAATAGTTTCGCCAATCTGCTTCCGCTGCAACCAGTGGATGATATTTTTCCCCGTAAACGTGGAAATCCCTAATGCCAACACCAACGCCATAGCCGACCGAAACGAAATGTAGCGAAACATTCCGGCACCCGGTACTTGCAATTGAGCCAAATAATCAAATAAATTGTATAACATAATTTTTGAGTTATGAGTTATGAATTATGAGTTCTTTTACTACTCCGCGGTCATCAAAATGATGCTTCACGCCCTTCACCTCCTGATAATCTTCGTGACCTTTGCCTGCTATCAGGATTACATCGCCTGCCTTTGCCAACATACAGGCTGTGCGAATTGCTTCTTTGCGGTCGGTGATGCGGAGGGCTTGTTGGCGTTGTCCGGCGTCTAACCCTGCGAACATATCATCCAAAATGGCTTCCGGCTCCTCGTTGCGGGGGTTGTCGGACGTGAGGATTACTTTGTGGCTTAGGCGCACTGCTTCTTTTGCCATTATTGGGCGTTTGCCTTTGTCGCGATTGCCTCCGCAGCCCACTACGGTGATGATTTGTCCGCCTCGCAATACTTCGCCGATAGCGGTTAGCACATTGGTCAGCGCATCGGGCGTGTGCGCATAATCGACAATTGCGGTGTAGCCCTTTGGTGAGCGGATGGTTTCAAAGCGTCCCGACACCGGTGTGAGGGTGCTGATGATGCGCAAAATGTCCTCTGTAGAGACGTGGCGTGCCACGTCTGTAGAAATGGTGTGCATCACGCCTGTAGAGACGTGGCGTGCCACGTCTGTAGAAATGGTGTGCATCACGCCTGTAGAGACGTGGCGCATCATATCCGTAGAGACGTGGCACGCCACGTCTCTACACAATAATTCTGCCGCTGCGCCATATACTGCTAATAAATTGTAGGCGTTGAATTTACCTACAAACTGCGTGTGAATTTCTGTGCCGTTGATGGTCATTTCTGTGCCGTCGAAGTGGGCTTCTAAAATCTTGCCTTTGAAATCTGCCAATGTTTGGAAGGAGTATGTTTTTTTTGCTGCTTTTGTGTTTTGCAGCATGAACAAGCCGTTTTTGTCATCGGCATTTGTCAGCGCGAAAGCATCGGCGGGCAATTGGTCGAAAAAGCCTTTTTTGGCATCGCGATATGCCTCCACGGTTTCGTGATAGTCCAGATGGTCGCGGGTGAGGTTGGTGAAAATGCCGCCTTTGAACTGCAAGCCTGCGATGCGCTGCTGCACCACCGAGTGTGAACTGACTTCCATAAACACATATTCGCAGCCCTCTGCCACCATTTCTGCCAGCAAAGCATTGAGTTCAACAGGGTCGGGGGTGGTGTGGGTGGAGGGCACTGCGCGGTCGTTCACATAGTTGCAGACGGTGGAGAGTAGCCCCACTTTGTAGCCCAATTTCCGAAACATATCATATAACAGGGTCGCGATAGTCGTTTTGCCGTTTGTGCCGGTTACGCCCACCAATGTCAGGTGTTTGGAAGGTTCGCCGTTCCAGAGAGAGGCTAATTGACCTAAGGCTTCTGCGCTGTCTTTCACTTGGATGTAGGAGATTGCTTTTTCTCTCAGGGGGTTGCGGGTCAAGCCCGCAATGACGCCTACACCATCTGCACCATCTGCATCACCTGTACCATCTGCACCACCCTTGTCATTGCGGGCTTGACCCGCAATCCCCTCCTGAAGCGCACTATCTTCCTGATAAACAATCACTTTCGCACCATTCTCAATGGCTTTACCAATAAACGCATGCCCATCGGATTGCGTGCCTTTGACAGCCACAAACGCAAAGCCATCCGCAATTTTGCGCGAGTCCGAATGCACCCCCGCAATCTCCAATTTCTGCCCATCAAATAAAATCGTCTTCATAAAAAATAATTTTCTAAACTCTAAACTCTAATAACTAAACTCTAATTTCTAAACTCTATTCTAACGTAAGTTTCACCGTCTGCCCCTTCACTATTTTGCCACCTGCGGGGATGGATTGCGCCACCACAACCCCTTTTCCGACTATAACCGCTTGCAGTCCTGCACTTTCCATCGAGAAGACGGCATCTTTGGCACCCATCCCTACGGTGTTGGGGACACGTGGGGCGCGGGCAACCAAATCCCGCTTCACCGGCGGATTGCCCTTATGTGCCTTGACTTTGAGCAATGCCACTTTGTTGGGGATGATGTTGCGCAGATAGATTTCTTCGGCGATGGTTTTGAAGACTTTGCCACACATCAATCCGCCTGCTGCGGTAGCGGTGCGCGGTTTACGAATCACCACAATCATCGAATATTGCGGATTGTCGGACGGGAAATAGCCACAGAACGATGCTTGATGTTCCCCCGGCACGTAATGCCCATTTTCTGCCAAGCGTGCCGTCCCCGTTTTGCCGGCAATAGAAAATTTGTATGAACGCGCATCTCTGCCGGTGCCATCGGGCGCATTGACCACGCTGTCCAGCATCACGCGAATTTGTTGCAGGGTTGCTTCCGAACAAATTTGCCCGTTGAGAATCGTTGGCTTCTTCTTTTCCACTGTTCGTCCATTCTCTTGAATTTCCCGCACAAACATGGGCTTCATCAGCCGACCGTTGTTGGCAATCGCATTAAAAAACGACAGCGTGTAAATCGGCGGCACTTCTGTAGCATAGCCGTAAGACATGGTTGCCAGCGTGCTGTTCGACCAATAATGCTCTTTGTCTTTGGGGTGTGGGATGACCGGCACACCTGAGCCGGGTATCTCCAGGTGCATATCGCGATGGAATCCGATTTTGTAGACACCATCCACAAATTGGCTGGGGTTTTTGCCGTATGCCTTCAAAATCAGTTTGGCAATCCCGATATTGGACGAATAGCGAATCGTTTTTTCGGCAGTAATCTCCTTTTGGCGAGTATCATATATCACATCATTGGTGCCGGGAATTGTCCATCCGGTCACGCCTAAGTCCACAATGTCGGTGGGTTTAATCTTCTCCTGCTCCAACGCCACCATCATCGTTACCACTTTGAAAGTTGACCCCGGCTCGCTCTGGTCGTTCATGGCGAAATTTTGCACTTCGCCCCAAGTGCCGTCGGGCAGTCGCCCCATATTGGTAATTGCGCGAATTTCGCCCGTTGCCGTTTCCATGACCACCGCCGTGCCGGATTCGGCATCCAACTCGCGCAGTTTTTTGAGCAATGCCGTTTCGGTGATGTCCTGCGTATGCACATCAATGGTTGAAACAATATCCTTGCCGTTCACCGGCTTTTTTTCTACCAATGTAATCAGATGCCCGTCCACCCGTTGGCGCGTTCCCAGCCCCGACACACCGCTCAGCACTGAATCGTAGTGCAATTCCAGCCCGTTTTTGCCGATTTGACCATCTTTGCCGGACTCTCGGTAAATGCTCCCAATCGTGCGCAACGCCAATGTTTCATACGGGTTGGTGCGTTTTTTTAACACCTTGCTGTAAAGCCCTGTCTTACCTCTCCCCAGATTGAAAAACGGCATCTGCTTGACCCTTTTCCACTGCCCATAATCAATATCTTTGTCCAATAGAGCATACTCACGCGTCTTTCGGATGCCTCTTTTGCCCTTTTTTACTCCTTGCTGCTGCTTCCAGCCCTGCATAATGTGATTTTCGTAATAAGCAACCGACCGATGAGGCAATAAATTATGCAAATTGACTGCCAGCGGTTTGATGTATTTTTTGAGGCTATCGTCCGCAAAGCCGTCCGCCCAAAAATCCATATACAAGCGGTATTGCGGTTCGCTAATCGCCATCAGTTCGCCGTTGGAGGCATATATATTGCCGCGTACTGCCGGCACGAGAACACTGTCTGCCACCTGCTTCTCACCCAAATCGCGCCAATAATCGCCCTCCGCAACAGAGATGTAGCAGGCTTTGCCGATAATCCAAACGGCAAACAGAATCACCAGGAACGCTATAAACGAGTAACGCCCGATAACTTCTTCGCTCTTATATTCTTTCTCCTCTACTGTCATTGCTTTTTTCTTTCTATTTCAAATGCGGGCGTGGTGGGTGCCATCAACTCGCTCCCCTGTTCGTGTAGCAGCTCTTTCACTTGCGATTGCCGACTGATTTTTGTGAACTGCATCATCAAAAACAAATTCTCATATTTCACATCCTGCAACTCCCCTTTCAAGGCTTCAATCCGCGACAGTTTTTTGTCGCAGGCGTAATTATTGCTAATCAGAATAATCACCAGCACCACAATCAGCACCAGCAACTTCGCCTGCTGAACCACAACAGCCTCCGTGAGAATGTCGCCACCCAATATGGAGCGGAAATAGTTGCGTTTGCGTTTTTTCTGTTTTGCTGCCTGTGCCATATTAACTATTTTTTTTCAACTATTCTTAATTTTGCGCTGCGGGAGCGGGGGTTGCGGGCGATTTCTGTTTCGTGCGGCACAATCACTTTGTTGTTTAGCACCTGAAACGGCGACTGCACATTGCCGTAAAAATCTTTCCGGATTTCGCCCTCAAAATTGCCGCTCCTGAAATAGTGCTTCACCATACGGTCTTCCAGCGAATGGTAGGTGATGACCGCCATCCGCCCGCCGGATTTCAACAGGTCGGTCGTTTGCTGCAACAGTGCTCGCAACGCATCCATTTCGCCATTGACTTCGATGCGCAAGGCTTGAAACACCTGTGCCAACTGTTTTTTCTCTTTTTCGCGATTGAAAAACGGTTGCAACACCGCCAACAAATCGGCAGTCTTGCGAAACCCTTTCACCGCCCGTTCGCGAACAATAGCCCGCGCAATCGCCCGCGCATTTCGCAATTCACCATATTTATATAGTACATCTGCCAAAGCCTCCTCTGTATAGGTATTGAGAATTTTTGCCGCTGTCAGACTGCTCTGTTTATTCATCCGCATATCCAAATCGCCGACGAAGCGAAACGAGAACCCGCGTCGGGCATCATCGAAATGGTGCGACGAAACGCCCAAATCTGCCAGCAACCCGTCAATCTCCCCCACCCCATACCAATCCATAAAATTGGATAGATAGCGAAAATTGCCCCGCACAAAGGTGAATCGCTTGTCCGGCAAAGCATTAGCCATCGCATCCTCGTCCTGGTCAAAGCCATAGAGCTGCCCCTTCACATCCAAGCGGTTCAGCAGTGCGTGCGAATGTCCCCCACCGCCAAAAGTGGCATCAACGTAGGTGCCTTCAGGCTGAATGTTCAGTCCTTCGATGCTCTCCGCGAGGAGTGCCGGTGTGTGATATGTAGTAACTTCACTCATTCTTTATTGTCATTATTATCGCCGTCATTGCGGGCTCGACCCGCAATCCCTTGTTTACTAAGGAACTTTCGCGCATTCAACTTAAATCCTTCATTGTTTTGCTTCATAAAGGCGTCAAAATTGGCGCGGCTCCAAATCCGAATTTTATCATCCATCCCCACGAAGCGCACATCACTGCTCACATTTGCCAACTGCAAATAACGTTTGCCAATGAGAATACGCCCGTTGGAATCCATCTCCAGCACCTCCGAATCAGCCACAAAGCATTGATAGAAATCGTTTTGCTCCTCATCATATTCATCGAGCCGCTCGTGAAGTTTTGCCAATTCCGCCTCCCATGCCGTCAGTGGGTACAATACCAAACAATCTTTGTAAATATCTTTACGCATAACGAGCCGCGCATCCTCTGCCGTCTGCAGAATTTTGCGAAACGCCGCCGGCACGAACACCCGTCCCTTGGCATCCGTCTTAGCATCCATATTTCCAATAAATCGTTCCACGATACTCTAACGCTATTTTAAACTCTAATAAACTAAACTCTAAACTCTAATAACTAAACTCTAACTCGCTATTTCAGAGTGCAAAAGTACACAATTCCCCACAATTCCCCACCATTTTTCCAGAAAAAGTTATGAGAAAGTTATCAACACCTTATTTCTCGGCAAGGGCGGCAAAAAACAGGGCAACCGCATCAAAATTCAGGTTAAGGCTGAAAGCCTTGTAGCAATAGCGTAGGGCGATGCCCAGTCGTGGTCGGAAGAAAAAAAACTGGCACAAAAACAGGCTTTCACCGGAAAATAGCAAAAGCGAAAGCGACTAAATTTTTTTAAGGTGCCATATTTACATCTACATATTGGTCATTCAGCGAGCATATTATCAACAGTCCTGCCTTTCAGGCAGTCGGTAGTTGTCCATTTTAGCCGCAGGTCGTTGACTTGCGGTTATGAAAATGTTGTCTTTCAGACAATTATATATAACCGGCACTATTTTCAACAGTCGGAATTGTGCAATTTTGCGAACAAAACTGCCTGAAAGGTCTTCATAACCGCAGGTCACCGAGCTGCGGAATTTCAGACTAACGAGCAATAGCGACCTGAAAGGTCGGACAGCACTCCCCAAAATATCTATCCACAAACCCAAACGGCTTATGGCGCGGGTAAATGCAAACGCTCCAAATCGCCGCCTGAGTGCACTACAGCAATAGCAATGATAAGCTCTTGCAGCTCTATTCCCATTCTCCGTTTGGCAGTTTTATAGCCCACTTGATTTTCCTGCTTGTAAATCCTTATCAGCATGGCGACAATCAAAGTCATGTACAGCACGATTCGGATACCGTTTTCATTCAGGGACAGGAAATGTGAAAAATTCAACTCCTGTTTTAAGAAACGAAACCAAACTTCAATGTCCCACCGGCGACGATACATTTGAGCAATGGTTTCCGCCCGCAGATTCAATATGTTTGTTATCAGCAGAATATCCTCTTCGCTATCGACCGGACGGAAACGAATGACCCGGAAAATATCATTTACCAACACCTGCTTTCTGACCGGTTTTCCATTTTTGCTGATGGTTTCTTCCGTTGTGTAAATCCGAACCAAAGCATCCTGTTTCAGTTCTCCATACGAAAAATGTTTGAAAGTCAAGTCAAAATCTTTAACAACAACCAATTTCCTGTTCTCCATCAAACGCCCGACAAAGAGCAAGCCCTGGTTGGATTTTATTTCACTGAATGCGTTTCCGGAGGATTGACCTCTGTCAAACACATATACAAGGGCATGGTCAGGCGTCCGTTTGAAATGCCTCTTTACGTTTTCCGGCAACGCCAACGATTCATTGGCATATTTTTCTTCCGTGTGCACAGCCGCACAGGTGCCGTACATGCCATCGTAGTTGAGCGTATATTTGACCATCTTTTTCTTTTTGTATTCATTGCCGCAGATCATGCCTTCCTTCAGCTTGTTGGATGTTTCAGCCACCAACGAACTGTCCACCCGTTGAAGTTGCAAACCGGCGATGCTCTGAGCAGGGTACAGGCGCGAAAATGCCGCTAATATATACTCATAAACCTGCGCAAAAAACTCAACATTGAGACTTGACAAACGCTCGGAAACGGAACTGTGCGACAATGATTCTTTGTCCGTTTCAACATTGAACAATAGTCTGAACTGCGGGGAAGAAAACACGTCAGCAAGACCGCGTTGCCCCAACTTTTCGATGGTTAACATGCCATAAAACAGCATGTTAAAGAGCATCTTCCCTTTAAGCACTTTTGCATAATAATCCACTTGGGTATTCCGGGCTATGTCGACAAAAATCTCTTCCGGAATCACTCTCAATAACTCGGACAATTGCAACGAATGTTTCGTAAATATAGCCATCTTTGTTTTTATTTGTCGTGGTATTATAACGAAAAAATAGTTTGTTTAGTATTTAAAAGTATTAAGTATTTCATGGTTCCTTCCGAACGCGACCTGGTCCTTGCCCCACGCTAGTGCGCGTAAGGCTTTCAGCTATGTCAGCCGCAGGGTCAACATCCAATCAATCTTCCGACCACGACTGGGCGATGCCCTACGCTATTGCTACAAGGCTTTCAGCCTTAACCTGAATTTTGATGCGGTTGCCCTGGGACAAAAAAAACTCATAACTCATAACTCATAACTCATAACTCAAAAACATTCCGTACCTTTGCAACCAAATTTAAAGCGCAGATGAACAAACACATCACATCAATACTCATTGCACTGCTGGCGTGCTGCACGGCGGTGGCGCAATCATATAGCGGCGGCGATGGCTCGGCTGCCAATCCTTTTCTCATCTCTTCCAGAGAAAATATGGAGGAGTTGGCTACGGCGGTGAATGGTGGAACCAGTTATTCTGGCAAATATTTTTTATTAACACGGGATTTAACAATCGAAGATGATACGATTAGAACTGTGATTGGCAATTCTGAATCCACAGCTTTTCGAGGTACGTTTGATGGCGGGGGGCATGAAGTGGCTGTAAATATAAATTTTACTTCTGCAACATCTAATTATGTCGGAGTGTTTGGTAGTATTAGGGATGCTACAATCAAAAGATTAGGAGTAAGTGGCAGCGTTTCTGCTGATGATGGTCATCATGTAGGTGGAATTTGTGGCAACGCAGTAAATAGTAGTATCTCTGATTGCTATAATACGAGTAATATTTCCTCTTATAATGGCGGAGGAATTTGCGGTGTCGCCAGCGCTGGGAGCATCTCTAATTGTTACAACACAGGCAGTGTTTCTTCTATAAACTACTCCGGAGGAATTTGCGGTAATAACATTGCCGCTACAAGCATCTCTTACTGCTTCAATGCAGGCAGTGTTTCTTCTATGAACGGCTCCGGTGGGATTTGTGGTCAGAGCTATAGTGTTTCTAATTGCTATAACATAGGGAGTATTTTTTCCACCTCCTGGTACTCCGGTGGAATTTCAGGTTATTCTCGAGGGAAAATCCTTAATTGCATTAATAGTGGTAGCGTTTTTGGTGCTGCCTCTAGTGGTGGAATTTGCGGTTTCAGTATAGATAGCATTTATAATTGCTGTAACACTGGCAATGTTTCTGATTCTAATGTTGGTGGAATTTGTGGTGCTGGTGGTGCTATCTCTCATTGTTACAATACCGGTGATGTTGGTAATGAAACAACTGCACGGTCAGGTGGGATTGTAGCCTATGGAGGAGACATTTCTAATTGCTATAATACCGGTAGCATTTTTTCTGCTTTTTCTTCCGGTGGAATTTGCGGCGAAGACAGCGACAGCAGATTGTCGAACTGCTATAATAGTAGTATTGTTAGGATTCTTTCAGACCCGAATTATTATCGTTATGCTGGTGGAATTATTGGTAATCACCGAAGAGATTTCTCTGTTCTTGATTGTTTTGTTGCCAACGACAGTGTTTCTACCACAGGAACTGGTGGAATGAGGATGCGTCTGGGAAGGGTTGCGGGGAATGTGGATGCTGGAACGGGAGGTATCCAAAATTGTTATTCGTTATCGTCTATGCTGGTTGATGGAGCAACCATAAGCAGTACAGACCCAACAAGCAAACATGGTGCGGATGCGGCGTTTGCTGATTTCCAATCGCAAACATGGATTGAGAGCAAAATGCCATCTTGGGACTTTACCGATGTTTGGGAGATGCCGGCAACCACGGATGGTGAAACTCGGGGCTTGCCTATTTTCAAAAACCAGATTCACTTCGATGGCTTTTCTTCCTTACAATCACAATCTTTTGTAGCGGATACTTTGCTTTGGGATTTTGATAATGTTTGGACGATGTCTGATAAAGGCTCTGTGTATCAAGGATTGCCGATATTTAAGAATGAAAATACCACGTACAGAATAATAGCAGATGCAGAAACAGGTGGCAGCATCGCCCCAAAAGATACAGTAGTTGTTGCAATCTTCAATAATCAGACTTTCAAAATCACCCCTAATCGCGGTTACGAAATAGACACAGTTTGGATAGATGGCAACGATTCTACCGCCATCGTCGCAGCCAACGGTGATTCTACATACACCTTTACGAATGTAATCACCAACCACACCATCTCCGCAACATTCAAACTAATCACCTACACCATCACCTACGAGCTAAACGGCGGCACCAACCCCGCAAGCAACCCCGACCATTATACCATCGAAAGTGCAGAAATCAATCTGCAAAACCCCACCAAAGTGGGCTACACCTTCATAGGCTGGTCAGAGGGCACCGGCATCATCCCCGCAGGCAGCACGGGCAATAAAACCTTCACCGCGCAATGGACAATTGTTGAATATGATATCACCTACGAACTAAACGGCGGCACCAACCCCGCAAGCAACCCCGACCATTATACCATCGAAAGTGCAGAAATCAATCTGCAAGCCCCCAACAAAGCGGGCCACACCTTCACAGGCTGGTCAGAGGGCACCACCATCCCCGCAGGCAGCACCGGCAATAAAACCTTCACCGCGCAGTGGACAATTGTTGAATATGATATCACCTACGAACTAAACGGCGGCACCAACCACGCAAGCAACCCCGCCCATTATACAATCGAAAGTGCAGAAATCAATCTACAAAACCCCACCAAAACAGGCTATTTCTTTGCGGGCTGGGCAGAGGGCAACGGCATCATCCCCGCAGGCAGCACGGGCAATAAAACCTTCACCGCAACATGGGCAGAAAACATTGTAATTGTAACCCCTGACGAGCTAAGCAAAATATATGGCGAGCCAGACCCTGCTCCATTGACTTACGGCACAGACAACTCTGACGCGATTTTTACCGGTGCACTTGAGCGCGAAACGGGCGAAAATGTGGGACAGTATGCCATCACGCAAGGTAGTTTGAGTGCCGTCAATGATTATGCGATAACGTTCATCTCCGGCAAAGTTTTTACAATTAACAGGAAAAGTGTTACGATAACGGGCATTTCTGCCTTCGATAAAATTTACGATGGCAATGCGGTAGCCGCGATTAGTGGGCTTGCAGTCGTCAGCGGGATTGTTGCTGGCGATGATGTGCGCGTTGGATATGGCTCGGCTGCCTTTGCCGATGCCGAAACAGGCACCGATAAGCTCGTCACGTTTAGCGGCTTCACGCTCTCCGGCGCGGATGCGGGCAATTACATATTATCTGCGCAGCCCGCCAATGTCACGGCAGACATTATTGAAGACCCTGCCCAGCCGGAGCCACCCATTGATCCGCCGGTGGAGCCGAAGCCGCCAATTGAGCCACCTGTGGAGCCGGAACCACCCATTGAACCACCTGTGGAGCCGGAGCCACCAATTGAACCACCTGTGGAGCCGGAGCCGCCGATTATTCCACCGGCAGAAATTGTGGACAGCATTTGGATATATGTTTCCAACAGCACCCAAGCCGTTGCGGGTTTTTACGTGGCTGAGTGTGGTGCAGACAAGGCTGTGGTGACGATAGTGACCGGAA
>BNTU01000011.1 GCA_025996835.1 Bacteroidia bacterium | reverse complement strand
GTTCTGCTCGCATCCCGTAGGGATGCATCGCTCGGTAGAAAATCAAATATCCCCCCATACCCTGCATCCCGTAGGGATGCAACCATGCCAATAGAAAAGGTTGCATCCCTACGGGATGCAGGGGTGGGGGGGCTATTGTGCCGTTTCTACCGAGCGATGCATCCCTACGGGATGCGAGCAGAACAACAAGAGGTTTCTTGGCTGTGGAAGTGATACACACAAGACATCTTTCCACACAAATAACGGTAGAACCCATATTTACATTTATTTTTAATGTGCTGCCGTTGTCTCTGTCAGTGTTGGCTTGACCCGCAATCCCCGCGTTGCCGTACCGCAGGCTTTGTTTCTGTCGTTGCGGACTTGACCCACAATCCCCGCGCTGCCACACCGCAGGCTTTGTCTCTGTCATTGCGGGCTTGACCCACAATCCCCGCGCTGCCATACCACAGGCGTTGCCTCCGTCATTGTGGGCTTGACCCGCAATCCCCACTGCCATACCGCAGGCGTTGCCTCCGTCATTGCGGGCTTGACCCGCAATCCCCCGCTGCCACATCGCACTGATGCTCAACACTTGGCTCCTTTTCAGGGGATTGCGGGTCAAGCCCGCAATGACAGGCGTTTTTTGTCCTAAACGGGAAAGCAATATCGTTTCGCACAGTAATCCGAACACCGGAGCAATCTCAGCCCCTATCTGTCTGATGTGGGTAAGATTGAGGCTTCCATTGTCCCGCAGGGACAGCACTTTATTAACCGTAGGCTTCAGCCTACGGACAGCCCACCTCACACAACCTTTACCCCGCAGGGGTGACACTTGATAGTGCCGTCCCTGCAGGACTATGGGAGAGGAGGAGGCACCTCTCCGTAGGCTGAAGCCTACGGTTAATAAAGTGTCGTCCCTGCGGGACTGCAAAAATGATTTTCCGTTATCCATACAATTCGTTATAGAGCCAAATTTCATATCACAAGTATAAGTGCGCCGATAGTAATTAGTACACCGCCAATAATTGTTTTCACATCCATTGCTTCATGGAGGAAAAAGAATGAGAGGAACATTACAAACACAACGCTCAATTTGTCGATAGGAGCCACTTTTGAAACGTCGCCTGTTTCCAATGCTTTAAAGTAGAATATCCATGAAAGTCCGGTAGCCAGACCCGAAAAGCACAAAAAGAGCAAATTTGTTTTACTCAACTCTCTCACCTCTTTGAGATGCCCACTCATCAGAACAATAGCCCACGCCATAATCAACACAACGAAAGTTCGAACAGCAGTAGCAACGTTCCCGTTAATTCCTTTCACGCCCACTTTTGCCAAAATTGCTGTCAGAGCAGCAAAAAAAGCCGATAATAATGCATAATATTTCCACATCAGATGTTATATTTAATAAGTGAAGTAATTATCTTGATGAATGTACAACGCATCTTCGCCATACTCCTTGCTAAACAACTCGGAGAAGGTGGGAGCCGGCAATTTACCAAACTTGCGCACCGGCACAAACCCCGTATGCAAGCGGTGTGCAATCAGCGGAGCAACGATGAAACCGCGTGATTCGATACCAACTACTTTTGTAATCCCTGCATTTCTGTACATTTCGTACAGACCGTCTGACAATTCTTGCAAGGCATCTGCAGCCTTAAACAAGGTTGTCACATCTTTAAATTGTCTCCCTGCAATCGGGAAATCGGGGATGTTTCGCACCAATTTTTCTAATCTTTTTGTATCCATTATTTTAATATTTAATTTTTATCTCAATTGTTCCACGTGGAACACTTTTATTTATAAACAGTTTCACTCTCACAAACAAATCATTTTCATCGCACTCACCATAAATAAAAACACTATTCTGCGCGATTTTTCCGCACATTTACAAAATATGTTTTATTTTTATAAATGGTTTTCAAAAACAAATTAATTTTTCAAATCAAAGTATTGAACCGATAAATGCGGCATTATTCTCTTCGCTCTACCGTAATAATTGTAAAGCCGTCATTGCGGGCTTGACCCGCAATCCTTTGTTTTACATTGCCCTGTTGTCCACCATTCGGTTTCTCTTCAGGGGATTGCGGGTCAAGCCCGCAATGACACGGTTTTTTTTGTCAGCCCCAGCAATATGTGCCACACAACTTCTCAAAGAACCTTTTTGTCGACACTTTTAAATCACAACGGCAAAATCAAGATTGTTCCACGTGGAACATTTTTTTGCTAATGAATATTGGGTATCGCATCTAATTGCAATTTCATTAGGGTGAAGCCCTGAGAGCAATAGCGTAGGGCAACGCCCTACGAAAATGCCCCACCGCGTCTGCGCCCTGAAATTGTGTTATTATGTTGTTCCTTCGTTTCTATCATCCGCTATCATTCACACCTTTCATTTTTATTCATTTTCATTCATCATCATTTCCCCAACGCGATGCGTTGGGTTGGGATATGTTGCCCTTTCAGGGCGAAAACAATCATTCATCATCATTTCCCCAACGCGATGCGTTGGGTTGGGATATGTTGCCCTTTCAGGGCGAAAACAATCATTCATCATCATTTCCCCAACGCGATGCGGTGGGTTGGGATATGTTGCCCTTTCAGGGCGAAAACAATCATTCATCATTATTTCCCCAACGCGATGCGGTGGGTTGGGATATGTTGCCCTTTCAGGGCACGCAATATCGTTCATCATCATTTCCCAACGCGATGCGTTGGGTTGGGATATGTTGCCCTTTCAGGGCGAAAACGCGGTGGGCATTTTCGTAGGGCGTTGCCCAGTCGTGGTCGGAAGATTTCATTACGGGCTGAAAGCCCAGCATATCCCAGCCCAACGCATCGCGTTGGGGAAATGAGGTTGTGCGTTTTGCGCCCTGAAAGGGCATTATGCCATTATGTTGTCCAATCATTTCTATCATCCGCCATCATTCATCACCATTCACAATCATTCATTTTCATTCATCATCATTTCCCAACGCGATGCGGTGGGCTGGGATATATTGCCCTCTCAGGGCGCGCATTATCGTTCATCATTATTTCCCCAACGCGATTGGGATATGATGCCCTTTCAGGGCGCGCAATATCCGTTCGTCATCATTTCCCAACGCGATGCGTTGGTCTGGGATATGTTGCCCTTTCAGGGCACAAACGCGGTGGGGCATTTTCGTAGGGCGTTGCCCAATCGTGGTCGGAAGATTTCATTACGGGCTGAAAGCCCAGCATATCCCAGCCCAACGCATCGCGTTGGGGTAAATCGCGTTGGGGACAATCCGTAGGCTAAAGCCCACGGTTAATAAAGTGCTGTCCCTGCGGGACAATGAAAAAATCACATTGCTGCCCACAGCAAAGGTTGTAGACTCGGTTTTTAAAATTACCCAAAATTTTTAAAAACCTCAATTGTTCCACGTGGAACACTATTTTTATCAATCACATCAAAGAGCATTATAATCTATTGCGACGGCACAAATTATCGTCCGAGTAACACTAACAAGACATTTATATCGTTGGGTGAAATTCCCGGGATGCGGCTTGCTTGTGCTATTGTTTCAGGGTTTATTTTTGTTAGTTTTTGTTTTGCTTCGGTGGATAAAGATTGTATTGTGTTGTAATCAAATTTATCGCGTATCTTTACGTTTTCCAAACGGTTTATTTTTTCTGCTATTATTTTTTCGCGGGCTATGTAGCCTTCGTATTTCATTTGGATTTCTGCTGCTTCTATTATTTCTGCTTTGCGGTTAGAGATTTTGTCTAACTGTTGTTGGAAATCCGGCAATGCTTCTACTAATTTTTCAATTGTTAGCTGCGGGCGCAGGATTAAATCTTGCAATTTTGTTGTTTGTCGCAAAGTGGTTGTATTCAGTGATTCTAAAAATATGTTGATTTGTTCCGGCTTCACTGCGTAGTTTTTTGCGAACTCTACAATGTTTTTTATCTGCTGTTGTTTGTCTTTTAAAAGGGTGTAGCGGTTTGCATCTGCTAAACCTAACTTGTAGGATTTTGCTGTTAATCGCTGGTCGGCATCATCCTGTCGCAATAGTATCCGGTATTCGGCGCGGGAGGTAAACATTCTGTATGGTTCGTCCACGCCTTTTGTTACTAAATCATCAATTAAAACGCCAATATATGCTTCGTCGCGTTTCAATATAAATTCTGAAGTGTTGTTATTACCTCCGGTGTTGTTATTACCTCCGGTTTTTTCATTTTCCTGCTTTCTATTTTCATAGTCGGCACTATGTGCTTTGAGATGTGCATTGATTCCTGCCATCAGTCCTTGTGCTGCTGCTTCCTCGTAGCCTGTTGTGCCGTTTATTTGCCCTGCAAAAAACAAATGTTGGATGCGTTTTGTTTCCAATGTGTGAGTGAGTTGTGTAGGCGGGAAAAAGTCGTACTCTATTGCGTAGCCCGGACGATAGATGTGGATATTTTTGAATGCCGGAATCTGCTGTAGAGCCTCTAACTGGATTGATAATGGCAGTGAAGAAGAAAAACCATTGAGATAATATTCGTGTGTATTTTCTCCTTCCGGCTCTAAAAACAGTTGATGCTGTGGTTTGTCGGCAAAGATTAGAATTTTTGTTTCTATGCTTGGGCAATAGCGTGGACCGATACTCTGTATTTGTCCGTTGTAAAGGGGACTATCATTCAGCCCGTTTCGCAAAACATTGTGGCAGGCTTCGTTTGTATAGAGTATTCGGCAACTCAATTGTTTCAATGGACGGGGTTGAAAATCTAAATAGGAAAATTTATGAAAGTCGTTTTCGCCTACTTGTTCTTCCGTTTGTGAAAAGTCTACACTTCGCCCGTCAATTCGCACTGGCGTTCCTGTTTTCATTCTGCCCACTTCAAAGCCGAGTGATTTCAATTGTTCAGTGATGCCATACGATGCAGGTTCGGCAATTCGTCCGCCTGAAATTTGCACTTTTCCTACATGAATTAACCCGCTGAGAAACGTTCCTACGGTTAGGACTACGGACTTAGCTTCAAATATCGCACCCAGCGAAGTTTTAACCCCCGTCACACGCATTTTATTTTTTATAACTAATTCTGTTACAGTATCTTGCCAAATATACAGATTAGATATAGAATCTAACGTTTCACGCCAAGCCACACTAAATTTTGCCCTGTCGCTTTGTGCTCGCGGACTCCATACGGCAGGACCTTTGGAGCGATTGAGCATCCGAAATTGGATAGCAGTCATGTCTGTAATAATTCCCATTTGCCCGCCAAGTGCATCTATTTCTCTGACTATCTGCCCTTTAGCTATTCCTCCAACAGCCGGATTACAACTCATCTGAGCAATTTTATTCATGTCCATAGTGATAAGCAAAGTCTTTGAACCCAGCCGCGCCGCCGCCGCCGCCGCTTCACAACCGGCATGCCCCGCTCCTACCACTATCACATCATATTTGAAAGTCATTTTCGATATATAATTCAAATAAACAAATCATTAAAATACATCCACAACACATAGCGAAAAAATTTTCCCAGCAACATGGCTCCACACACAATCCAGACATTGCAACGAAAAAAACCGGCTGCCACAGCAATGACATCACCCACAGCAGGCAAAAAGGAAAAAAACGCGAGCCAATCACCATATTTTTGTATCTTATTAGCAACCTTATCTAATTTTTCTTTGTTCACACCCGTATATTTCGTAATCCAATCTAACCGACCCAGTCGCCCTAAATAATAGCAGGACATACCTCCCAGCCAGTTTCCCGCTGTTGCCACCAGCACGCACGACCACAAATCGAAGCCACCAAAAGCCAAAGCCGTGAACACCACTTCGGAACTGAATGGAACAACTGTCGCCGCAACAAATGCTGCAATGAAAAGACCTAAATAACCCAATTCTATAAAACCCATTTTTTCAACTCGTATAAAAAATTTACGTCTGCAAAGGTAAGGCTTTCATTCCAACGGTGCAAAAAAAATGACGAAAATTTTTCAACAAACATATCATTATTATTCTATTTTTTTATAAATTTTAAAATAAAATAGGATGATGATTATTGCCTGTTGAAATAGTTGAAAAGTTTTTTTGATAATTGTTGCATGGTAAATTATTAGTCTGCGAAAAAGAATTATCACAAAATTATCAGTATCCTTTTTTCGCATAACAATCACAAAATCACAAAATTATTTTTTTTTGTGAGTTGTGTTAATAACAAAGTAAAATGATAAATTCTTTTGGAAAAGTCAAAAAAAATTGGATGAAAAAAGGCTGAATACATAGCGGTAAATTTTCATTAAATAACAGCGTACTTTGAAAAATTTGTTTATGGTGGACTGACTTTTCAGAAGTTATCGGTTCTTTTCAGCAGTTGTTAGTGGATTTATCAACAAAAACGGGGATAAAATTTAAATATTTGCTCATTGAACAGAAAAGCATTACCTTTGCGAAATGGAACAATCAAACATAGAAAAGTTGCGCCAAGCGATGCAGGAAGCCTCTGTGCAAGCCGTCATAGTGCCGCTGACAGACCCGCATTGCGGCGAATACACGCCCGACCATTGGAAAACATTGCAATGGTTGTCGGGCTTCACCGGTTCGGCGGGGATGCTGGTGGTAACGTGCGACAAAGCGGGGCTGTGGACAGATTCACGCTACTTTTTGCAGGCGGACGAGCAGTTGCAAAACACCGGTATCGCGTTGTTTAAAGCAGGTTTGCCCGATACACCTTCGCACGAGGCGTGGCTGACGGATGAACTTTCGGCAGGCGACACTATCGGCATTGAGGGTGAGGTTTTTGCGGCTTCGCAAGCAAGGAGTTTGCTCAACTATTTTGAAAAAAAACGGATTACCGTAAAAACGGATTTTACACCATATAATATATGGTGGGAAAATCGTCCTGAAATTCCGCTGAACAAAGCATTTATTTTGCCGGAGCATTTTACGGGCGAGAGTGTTCGCAGCAAAATTCAGCGGTTGCGCGAGGCACTGCATGCTCAAAAGGCGACTTGCACTGTTTTGGCGGCATTGGATTCGATTGCGTGGCTGTTTAACCTGCGTGGCAGCGACATTCGCTACAATCCTGTGGCAGTGAGTTATGCCTTTGTGAGCGATACGGAAGCGGTGCTGTTTATAGATTTCAGAAAACTGACTGATGAGGTGAAGGATTATTTGCAGGGTGAGGGGGTGACGCTGGCGGAGTATGATGCGATGGATGCTTTTGTAGGGGCAACTTTTGCGGTTGCCCGCAATGACAGCCCTGTGGTGCTGATTGCTCCGAATAAGGTCAATTACCATTTATATCATGGGATTGCGGGTCAAGCCCGCAATGACGATTCTAATCGGGGGATTGCGGGTCAAGCCCGCAATGACGGTTCTAATCGGGGGATTGCGGGTCGAGTGATAGAAGTGGATGTGCACCCGATTGACCGGATGAAAGCCATCAAAAATGAGGTGGAAATAGCCGGTTTTCGCAACGCGATGCAGCGCGATGAGGTGGCATTGGTCAAATTTGAGGCATGGCTGAGGCAGCAATTGGCAGACAGTCAGGTTGTTACGGAATTGGATGTCAGCCGCAAATTGTTGGAACTGCGTAGCGAGCAGGACTATTTTGTGAGCGAAAGTTTTGAGACGATTGCGGCTTACGGTGCGCACGGCGCGATTGTGCATTACGCGCCAACGCCTGAAAGCAACGCGCGAATTTTGCCCGAAGGGTTGTTGCTGGTGGATTCCGGCGCGCACTATTTGGATGGCACCACCGACCTGACGCGCACCATCGCCGTTGGAGCAGTGACGGACGAGATGAAGCGCGACTTTACCATGCTGCTGAAGGGGCATATCGCCTTGGCACGCGCCAAATTTCCAAAAGGGACGGTCGGGATGCAACTCGACATCCTGGCACGTCAATTCATCTGGCAAGACGGGCAAAACTACCTTCACGGCACAGGACACGGCGTGGGGCACTGCCTCAACGTGCACGAAGGACCGCAAAGCATCCGCATGAACTACAATCCAACCCCGATTGAGCCGGGGATGCTCACCTCCAACGAGCCGGGCATTTACAAAGCCGGTCGCTACGGCATCCGCATCGAGAATTTGCTGCTCTGCATCCCCGCAGCGACAACCGAATTTGGCGAATACTATCAATTTGAAACGCTCACCCGCTGCCCGATAGATAAGTCGCTGGTGGACACCGGCTTATTGACGAAAGAAGAGGCGGAGTGGCTGCAGAAGATAGAAAAGCAATCACCATAAGGAGAGGTGCGACCTCCCAATTCGGCACAAGTATATCAGATTACCGCAACATCAGCGGATTTCCTCCAGCGGCTTCAGCACAAATGCACGTTGCTTATAGAGCGGATGCGGCAAAGTCAGTTCGTCGGACTGCATAACCACATCATCGTAGAGGATGATGTCGATGTCGATGAGGCGGTCGTGATAGTGATTGTCCGTTTTTGGCAGCCGTCCCATTTGCTGTTCGATGGCTTTGACGGTGTGCAGGAGGTCAATCGGCGACAAATCTGTTTGCAGGCAGACTGCCATATTCAGGAAACTGTTTGTGGATTCAAAACCCCATGGTGCCGTTTGGTGGACAGACGAGCGGGCGGTGATGGTGCCCGCCTGTTGATTCAGAAAGTCGATTGCAGTGCGCAAGTTGGTTTCTTTCTCGCCCAGATTGCTGCCTAATGCCAAATATGCTACCATTGCAGTTACCAGTTATCAGTTACCAGTTTCCAGTTATCAGTTTCCAGTTATCAGTTTCCAATTATTTGGTAACTGGTAACTGGTAACTGGAAACTGGCTATAGGATTAGCATTGCGTCGCCATATACGCCGAAGCGGTATTTTTCTTTTAGGGCTACTGAATAGGCCTCCATCAGGAAGTCGTAACCGGCAAAAGCGGCTGCCTGCATCATCATGATGGAATAGGGCAGGTGAAAATTGGTCACTGTGCTGGTCACGAGCACAAAGTTGTATTCGGGGAAGATGAACTTGTTTGTCCAGTCATTATACGGTTTGAGATAGCCCAGCGCGGTGGTTGCCGTTTCCATTGCACGCAACACAGAGCCGCCAATGGCACACACTTGCTTGCGAGCGTCTTTGGCTGTGTTGACGATTTTTTCGGCATCTTCACCGATGATTAGTGGTTCGGAATCCATTTTGTACTTCGTCAAATCCTCCACGTCGATGTCGCGGGAATTGCCCAACCCGAAGTGGACGGTGATGTAAGCCAGTTCGCAACCCTTGATTTCCAGGCGTTTCATCAATTCGCGACTGAAGTGCATCCCTGCGGCAGGCGCGATGACGGCACCTTCATTTTTCGCAAAAATTGTCTGGTAGCGTTCAATGTCGAGCGGCTCAGACTTGCGTTCGATGTAGGGCGGCAGGGGCATTCCACCCAGCGAATACAGTTCTTTTTTAAACTCTTCGTGCGTTCCGTCGAAGAGAAAACGCAATGTGCGCCCGCGCGAGGTGGTGTTGTCGATGACTTCCGCCACCATCGTTTCGCCTTCACCAAAATACAGTTTGTTGCCAATGCGAATTTTGCGAGCCGGGTCAACGAGAACGTCCCAAAACAGTTTCTCCGGACTCAGTTCGCGCAACAAAAACACTTCAATAACCGCGTTGGTACGCTCCTTGTTGCCATACAAGCGGGCAGGAAACACCTGCGAATCATTAAACACCAGCGCATCTCCTTCGTTAAAATAGCCCAAAATATCCTTGAATATTTTGTGCTCTATTTTACCTGTTTTGCGGTTCAGAACCATCAGGCGCGACTCATCGCGACGTTCTGACGGATATTGCGCAATCAACTCTTTGGGCAATTCAAATTTGAATTTCGACAATCTCATTTCTTTCATATCTGTACCTCCATTTTATCTAAATTGTTTATACTCAAACATTTATCTAATGTAACATCACCAATGCGGGTGCGTACCAAACTTCTCAGAAAAGCACCGGAGCCGAGTGCTGTACCAATGTCGCGCGCCAATGCCCTGATGTAGGTGCCTTTGCTGCACACCACCCTGATTTTTAGCAGGAGTGCATCGTCATTGCGGGCTTGACCCGCAATCCCCTGCCCGGCAACAGAATACTCCAACAACTCTATCTCATCAATCACCAACTCCTTCGCCTTCAAATTCACCTCCAAACCCTTGCGGGCAAGGTCGTAAGCGCGATTGCCATTCACTTTCACTGCCGAATAGGCAGGCGGCACTTGCTGAATTGTACCCACAAACATTGGCAAAACCTGCTCTACAAGTTCGCGCGTGATGTGCGCCGTTTCATACGTTTTGTCAATCGCCGTTTCCAAGTCGAACGATGGGGTTGTAGCTCCCAGCCGCAATGTGGCGACGTATTCCTTCGTTTGGTATTGAAATTCATCAATCCGCTTCGTGGCTTTGCCCACGCACACAATCATCACACCCGTTGCCAAAGGGTCTAACGTGCCCGCATGACCCACTTTCAACTTTTTTATGCCCCACTCGCGCGATAGTTTGTATCGCAATTTATTGACCAAATCAAACGACGTCCAATTCAAAGGCTTATCGAGGTATAACACCTTATCCACCGTCGCAATCCCTTCCTCATTCATCATATAATCTGCAAATCATAACCCATCGCCAGCAGAATCAAAATTGTGCCACCTGCGATGATGCGATAATACCCAAACGGCTTGAACCCGTATTTTGTCAAAATATTGATGAACAGTCCCATGGCAAAAAACGCCACTACGAACGCAACAAGGTTGCCAATGAGCAAAGTAGTCAGGTTGGCAGACAATACTTCGCGCTCGACAGGCTCTCTGAGCAACTTAAAAAGTTTGTAAGCCGTTGCCGCAAACATCGTTGGCACAGCGAGGAAAAATGAAAATTCCGCCGCGTGACGGCGACTCAATTTTTGCGCCATACCGCCCACAGTCGTTGCCATAGAGCGCGAAACGCCCGGAATCATCGCAAGACATTGACAGAAGCCGATAATCAGTGCTCTTTTGGTAGTCATTTCTTGATTTCGCGACACATGGGAAAACAGTTTATCGGCAAACAGCATGAACACACCCCCTGCAATCAGCATCGTGGCAATGACAGGCACGTTTTCAAGCAAGCTATCAATGGCATCGCCCAGCAAAAGCCCCACGACCGCCGCCGGCAAAAATGCTATCAAAAGTGTCTTGTAAAACTTCCAACTTTCAAAAAAACGGTGATGATAAAGCACTACCACAGAGAGAATTGCCCCAAACTGGATGATAACGGTAAACGCCTTCACAAAAGGGGTCGGTTCCACGCCGCAAACAGCCTCCGCAATAATCATGTGACCGGTCGAAGACACCGGCAAAAACTCCGTCAGCCCCTCAACAATGGCAATAATAATGGTTTGCAGTATAGTCATTCTTTTTCTTTAAATAAAATTGCATAAACAACTAACGCAAAGCCAAATAGCGTAACAATCGGAGCCACCGTAATACGTCTGAAACTAAAAATACTTGGGTCAAATCCGCCTGCTCCCTCAACCGTTTGCCCGCCCGCCATCAGCACAAAGCCCACAATGATGACAACTATTGCCGCTGCCAATAAAATGAAATTTTTTCTTCCAAAAACTAATTCTTTTTTATCCATGATTTTTTTGTTTTTAAAAAACACCAATATTTGCGGGCGCAAAGATAATCATTATTTATGAATTATTGGGTATGAATTTGAAAAAAACTTGCCCCTCAGTTCAACATTTTCAGCAGTTAGATTGTTCTTATCTCTCCGTTCGCACCAAAATATCAGCAACACTGAATCCCATCTTTGTGAACGCAAACAATTTTTTGCCTAAGTCTTTGAGCGATGCGCCGATGTGATACACATCATCGTCAATAATCAAAAAGCGGTCATGTGCTTGAGTAAATATTTCAACAGAAATTACCGGATATTGGGCTTGATGCTTTTGTAAATCAAGTTGAAAATTTGCTGATATTTGCGGCGTATAGATGGTTGCCGTTACTTCTTCTGCTCTTTTTGATAATAGCAGCAATACGCTTTCATCCACGTAGTTATCAATGAGCCGAATTGAATGTTTGGCAGATTTTATCAAATTGGCAGCGAAAGTGTATACATCGAAAACCTGCCCATCATGATAAATGCCTTCTATCGGCGGCAACGATTTTTGCACGAAAAAAGCTATTTCGTTTTCGGCTTTAGTCATGCGTTTTTCGGTTTCTATAGCCAATTGTCTTACTTGCTCTATTTGATAATTGAATGCGTAACCTTTTATCAGATAATCTTTTAAAACATGAGTTGCCCAAATACGAAACTGCGTGCCGCGCAATGATTTGACACGGTAGCCAACAGAAATGATGACATCCAGATTGTAATTGGAAACGGTTCTCTGAACGTTCCTGCCCCCCTCTTGTTGAACTGTCAAGTAATCCTTGACAGTTGCTCCTTTCTCCAATTCTCCTTCTTTGAAGATGTTGTTGATGTGCAAACTCACATTTTGTTTGGTTGTTTCAAATAATTCAACCATCTGTGCTTGTGTTAGCCACACCGAGTCTTCTTCCACTCTCACATCCAGCCGGATTGAATTATCAGGTTGGTACAATACGATTTCGTCTTTATTGTTCATAATCAGTTATTTATTTATGTTTTAGTGACAATGCTACCGCAAATCGGTTGCAAAATTAGATAAAATTTGTGAGAATGCCAAATATAACCAATGAAGAATGGGAAAATTTTGAAGATTTGTTTGCAAATTTATGGAAAAAGTGGATGATATTTTATTACTTCTGCGCCTCTGCGCCACCAATGATATCCAACAACTCGCTCGTGATGGACTGCTGGCGTTGCTTGTTGAACTGGATGGTGAGTTCGTCGAGGATGTCTTCTGCGTTGTCGGTCGCCACTTGCATTGCTACGAGCCTTGCCGCTTGTTCGGCAGCTGCGGAATCCACAATTATGGCATAGACTTTGCCTTGCAGCGATTGCGGGATTAGGGACTGTAGCACGGTTTCGTGGTCAGGCTCTACGATGTAATCAGTCCCCACCGGTTCTCCCTGAGGGGGATTTTTGGGGCTTTTGGGCGGATTTACCGGCAAAAACTGCTCAATCGTCGGCACTTGCACCGCAGAACTTTTGAAATGGTTATAGACCAAATCCACTTTGTCGATTTTGTGTGTGCGAAAATCTGCCATTAGCGACTGGGCTACCTGCTTGGCTCCGGCAAACGTGGGTTCGTCCATCAGGGGGATGTGGCTGCCTTTGATGTCGAACTTGCGGTTCATTTTGCGGATGTCGTTTTCGATTTTTTTGCCGATGGCGTAAATTTCGATTGCCTCGTCGGGGAGGTGTTTATAGCGTGTGAGTGCTTCCTTGAACTGTTTGAACGCATTGGCATTGAACGCGCCACACAGACTGGAATTGGACGACAAGGCAACGATTGCCACGCGCTTCACGTCTCGCACCTCTGCCAAATTGGTCTGAAAATCGGATGAAGACGCCAGAAAAGAGTGCAAAATCTCATCCATTTTCTGCTGATAGGGCAAAAAACTCTCCACCCGCTTTTGAGCCTTGCGCAACTTAGCCGAAGCCACCATTTTCATGGCAGAAGTAATCTTTTTTGTTGATTTGACCGAACCAATTCGGCTCTTTATTTCCTTTAATGACGGCATTTTATTTATGAATTATGGTGCAAAGGTACGGTTTTTTGATTAAAAAACAAAATACGCCTGAAAGCAACTATTTTCAGTAACCGGACAAAGAAATTGACAACCGGCAACCGGTAATTGGTAATTGATAATTGGCAATTGATAACTGACATGCAATTCTCCTGACCGGAAGCGTTCAAACAGCCTCAGGGCGAGGTAGCCCATGCTTTTGCGCATGTTTATTTCTACGCAGGGGTGTAGTTTTAATTCGTTGTCATCCAAATAAATAAGCATATCTACGCCGATATTTCCCTGATAGTGCGGGGCATAAATTTCGTTGATAATTTGCTGCAATTGGTGCTTTACTGTGTCCAATACGGTGATGGGAATTAATTCGGAAAGCTGCTTTTCAATAGCACCTTGCGCCAATATCAGGCTTTTTTCGTAGGCACCTTTGGCATTTGTTTGAAACAGCGAATAGCCGATGAAATTGGTGCTTGGTGCGGCATGAGCGGCTGTAATCTCGAAGTGCATGGAAAAATCCAACCGTTTGTCCAACGCTTTTTCCAGCGACACGGCGGATTGTTTGCGCAACATCCCTTTCAAAATTTGCCGTTCCGACTGCGCCAATTTCCCCGCCGGCAACCACACCAAGCCATTTCCGGACGATGAATGCGGTGCTTTTACTAACATTTTATGGGTGGTTTTCTCCATTATTTGCTCAATTTCATCCAAATTCGTGATGAATTGGGGCACTAATGTTTTGTCTATTTCGGGGAAATTTTCGATAAGGTGCGACAACACCCTTTGTGCCGTTTGACGGCTGCCCAAAGTGCGGTATTCGTCTTTCCACTTGGGCACCGTCCAATTCAGCCGGTATTGCGCACTCAACTGTTCCAAAAAACGGCAACTTTGTGGCGAAATGCCCCAAATATCAACCGTTTGATTGGCTAATAATGTGGTGTAGGATGCCAATTCGCTAATCGGAATCGCAGTTGCAAGCCCTTGTCCAATCTCTTTTTCAAAATCGGCAGGCAACGGCTCATGGACGAGCACAAAATCGTCAGGCGCGGCGTACCAGGCAGGCAAAAAAGCCAAATCGTGCTGTATCCGCACATGGTTGGCAGGAGCCTGGTAGTGTTTGGAGCCGTTGAGCACAGCAGCTTCGTGACCGGGATTGAAATAATGAATCATATCAGTTATCAGTTACCAGTTATCAGTTACCAGTTATCATTGGGTAACTGGTAACTGATAACTGCCTTGTAGTCTTCCAAGTTTGCTTTCAGGAGGGCGGGAGTGTCTATGCCGTAGGGGCATTTTGTGCGGCAGATGCCACATTCGGTGCAGTTTTCGATGGTGTGCATCATGCGTTGAGAATCCGGTGTGAGCCACTGTGCCGATGGGGTGCGGCGGATGAGTTGTATCATTCGTGCGCAGTTGTTGATTTGAATTTCTGCCGGGCAGGTGGGCATACAATAGCCGCAGCCACGACAAAAATTTCCGGCAAGTTCGGATTTGTCTTGCGTAATGATTGCCAACAATTCGCCTGTTAATGCCGGTGGGTTGTGCATATAACCGATAAATTCGTCTAATTCGCTTTCGTGTTGAACGCCCCAGATGGGCAAAACATTGTCGAAATCGGGTTGGTTGAGGTACGCATAAGCGGCGGCGGCGTTGGTGAGAAGCCCGCCACACAGAGCTTTCATCGCAATAAATCCAACATTATGTGCTTTGCAAAGTCGGGCGAGAGCCGTTTCCCGTTCGGTTGAGAGGTAGGAAAACGGGAATTGCAAAGTGTCGTAAAGCCCGCTCTGCACCGCCTCTTCTGCCACAAAAATGCTGTGATTGGTGATGCCGATAAAGCGAATTTTGCCTTGCCGCTGCGCCTCAAGCATGGCATCGTACAAGCCCGATTCATCGCCCGGCTTCGGGCAAAAGGGTGGATTGTGCAACTGATAAACATCGATGTAATCGGTCTTGAGTGTTGCCAAACTTGTCTGCAAATCGTTCCAAAAGTCATTGGCATTTTTTGCCATCGTCTTTGTGGTAATTGTGATGTGTGTGCGAAGATGCGCGAGGTGCAGCCCGATTTTCTTTTCACTGTCGGAATACATCCGCGCCGTGTCGAACAGCGTGATGCCGCTGTCGTAAGCCTTCTTCAAAAGCACCCCTGCCTGCGCTTCCGAAACGCGCTGCATAGGCAACGCCCCAAAGCCGGTTTTGTCGGAAACGATGCCCGTCCTGCCTAATGTTATTTTACTCATACTGCCCATTTTTTATTTGCAACGGTGCAAAGGTATGAAATAGTTATGAGTTATGAGTTATGAGTTAGGTGGCGGGCTGACGGACAAAGCACTATTTGCTGCCCAACTTGACAATTTTTTTTGCAATACTCTCTGCATCCATCCCACACAGCCGATACAATTCGGGAATAGTGCCATGCGGAATAAAGTCGTCGGGGATGCCAATGCGCTGAAATTCAGGTGAATAGCCGTTTGCTGCCATAAATTCCATCACTGCGGTGCCCAGACCGCCTTGGATGGTGCCGTTTTCGACCGTGAGCACACGCTTGTAATGCGTTCCAATCTCGTGCAATAGTTCTTCGTCGATGGGCTTTAGGTAAATCATGTCGTAATGTGCTGCTTCTATGCCTGCTGCCTTTGCTTTTTCTACTGCTTGTGCGGCGATGTTGCCGATTGGTCCGATGCTGACGACAGCGGTACTATTTTTGGGAGGGGTTTGCGGGTCAAGCCCGCAATGACGGGATGGGGGTTGCGGGTCAGGTTCCCAATGACGGTCGCAGGCTGTTAATCGCCTTCCTTTTCCTACCGGCAGCACCTCAAAGGGGCGTTGCCAATCTTTCAATTCGCCTTTGCCTCTTGGGTAGCGGATTACGAACACGCCTTGATGGGGTTGTGAGGCGGTGTACATCAGGTTGCGCAGGTCTATTTCGTTGAGTGGCGAGGCGATTGTTACGTTTGGGATGCACCGCAGATAGGCTAAATCCAATGCGCCGTGGTGTGTGGCTCCGTCTTCGCCCACCAGACCGGCGCGGTCTAAGCAGAGCACCATATCCAACTTTTGCAATGCGGCATCGTGAATCAGATTGTCGTAAGCCCGCTGCATAAACGAGGAATAGATATTGCAGAACGGCAACAGACCCTCTTTTGCCAATCCTGCCGAAAAAGTGACCGCGTGACCTTCGGCTATGCCCACGTCAAATGCCCTGTCGGGCATCTCGTGCATCATAAAGCTCATCGAACAGCCCGTGGGCATCGCCGGCGTGATGCCAACAATGCGGGGATTTTGCCGCGCCAATTCTACTAAGGTGTGTCCAAAAATATCCTGATACAATTGCGGCTCATCAAGGGATTTTGTGATAACCCGTTCGCCTGTTGCGGGGTTGAATTTGCCCGGCGCGTGCCAAATTATTGCATTGTTTTCGGCAGGTACGAAGCCTTTGCCCTTTTTGGTGAAGATGTGGAGCAGTTTTGGACCGCGCATTTGCTTGATGTCTTCCAAAATTTTGACCAAATCCTTCACATTGTGTCCGTCCACCGGACCAAAATAGCGCACGTTGAAGCCCTCAAAGGCATTGTGTTGTTTCGTCAGCAGGGCTTTCAGGCTGTTGTTGAAGCGCAAAATAAGGCCCTTTCCCGACTCCTTAATCAAGCCATGCCGTTTGCAAAAGAGGTATAATTTGTAGCGAATAGTGTTATAAGCCTTTGACGTAGTGACTTTTACAAGCGACTGGCTCAACCCGCCCACAGGCTTGTCAATCGCCATATTATTGTCGTTCAGGATGATGAGCAGGTCGTTGGGCTGCGACGACACATTGTTGAGACCCTCAAACGCCAACCCGCCCGTCATCGAACCATCGCCAATGACGGCAACCACTTTGCGGTCTTCACCCTTCAACCGCGAAGCCACCGCCATGCCCAAAGCGGCTGAAATAGAGTTAGATGCGTGTCCGGCAATAAAGGCATCATATTCACTTTCTTCAGGATTGGGGAAGCCGCTGATGCCGCCAAACTGTCGCAAAGTGTGAAATTGGTCGCGCCGACCGGTCAAAATTTTATGCCCATAAGCCTGATGCCCCACATCCCACACGATGCGGTCGTAGGGCGTGTTGAAGACGTAATGCAAAGCCACAGTCAGTTCCACACAGCCCAAACTCGAACCAAAATGCCCCGGATGACTCGACAACACCTCAATAATATGTTGCCGCAACTCATGGCTCACCTGCTCCAACTGCTCCGGCAGCAATCGCCGCAAATCCTGCGGCGAATCAATACCATCCAGCAGTGTCATTGCAGGCTTGACCTGCTCATGAACCGTCATTGCGGGCTTGACCCGCTCATGAACCGTCATTGCGGGCTTGACCCGCTCATGAACCGTCATTGCGGGCTTGACCCGCAATCCCCCGTTGTCATATTCTATGTTCCTAAACATTCTTAAAAAATAGCACGCAAAGGTAGATATTTTTATTGAATAACAGTCGCAGCCTGCCGCCGAAACTCCGCCAGCGTAATTGCAGTAGCAGTCGCCACATTCAGCGACTCGGTAGTGGGCGCACCAAGCGGGAAATTAGGAATATAAAGCCGATGAGTAACCCATTTCTCAACCTCCGGACGAATACCATTCCCCTCATTCCCCATCACAATCAACCCCGCAGGCAACAATCGCTCCTCATAAATACTGCAACCATCCAAAAAAGTACCATAAATCGGAAACTGGTAACTGGTAACTGGTAATTGCAAATCTTCGTAGAAGACACCAACCCGTGCCAGCCCGCCCATCGTGGCTTGCACCGTCTTAGGATTGTAAATATCGGCGGTGTCGGGCGAGCAAATGACCGTCCGAACACCAAACCAATCCGCCAAACGGACAATGGTGCCCAGATTGCCGGGGTCTTGAATGCCGTCCAGCACTAATGTCAACTCGTTGGCAAGTGCCGATGTGTCTAATTGACGTTGTGGCTGTGCGAAAACGGCGAGCACATCCTGCGGATTTTTCAGCAAACCGGCTTTAGCAATGTCGTCCCCTTCGGCAACAATCAACTCCTTAGCACGCAAATCCCCCTGAGCAGCCATCCAGGAGGGCTTTGCCAACAGCAATTCGCACTCGAAGCAGGGTAGGAGGTCGGCAACCAATTTGTTACCCTCCGCCAAAAACAGCCCCGTTTCAGTGCGTACTTTTTTGCTGTCCAGCGACTTAATGAATTTTATTTTGTTCTTACTCAACATCTTTTTTAGTTATGAGTTATGAGTTATGAGTTATGAGTTTTTTTTGTCATTGCGGGCTTGACCTGCAATCCCCTGTCTCACATTGCCCTGTTGCCCTGCATTCGGCTCCTTTTCAGGAGATTGCGGGTCAAGCCCGCAATGACACCCGGCTCCGAAAAAAAAAACTCATAACTCATAACTCATAACTATTTCGCCTTCCGGCAATGCAAAATCAAAATCATCCTCCACTTCTGCCAGATTGAGCGACATGGGCTGTGTCACCAGCGCATCTACATCCACGAATGGTTGGTCGTTCAGTTCCTTCCACAGCAGGTCTTTCAGTTTGATGATGCCCTTGTGGGTGATTGAGGAGATGAAAATGTGGGGGATGTCGGTTGGCAAATCTTTTGCGAGTGCCTGTTCGAGTTCATCGTCGAGCATGTCGGACTTGGAAATTGCCAGGATGCGTTGCTTGTCGAGCAGGTCGGGGTTGTATTGCGCCAACTCGTTGAGCAGGATTTTGTATTCTTTGTGAATATCATCGGCATCACTTGGCACGAGAAACAGCAGCAGCGAATTGCGCTCGATGTGTCGCAAAAACCTCAGCCCCAAGCCCTTTCCTTCGCTTGCGCCTTCGATGATTCCGGGAATATCTGCCATCACAAAGGTGTGTTCGCCGCGCACGTCCACAATTCCCAAACTTGGTTCAAGGGTCGTGAACGGGTAGTTGGCGATTTTGGGCTTGGCTGCCGACACCACCGACAGCAGTGTGGACTTGCCGGCATTGGGAAATCCCACCAATCCCACATCGGCTAATAGTTTGAGTTGCAGGATGATACGCCGTTCTTCGCAGGGTTCGCCCGGTTGCGAATATTTGGGTGCTTGATGCGTGGACGTTTTGAAGAAGTTGTTGCCCTTGCCGCCGCGTCCGCCTTTCAGGAGGATGATTTCCTGCCCGTCGTGCTTCACATCGGTGATAAATTCGCCGGTTTCACCGTCAAACACCACCGTGCCGACAGGCACGTCAATTGTAACATCTTTGCCGTCTTTGCCGTGGCTGAGGGTGCCGGAGCCACCTTCGCCATGTCCGGCAAGGATGTGTCGCTGATATTTGAGATGCAGAAGTGTCCAATAGTTGCGGTTGCCTCGCAGGATGACGCTACCGCCATCGCCGCCGTCGCCGCCGTCAGGACCACCAAAAGGGATGTATTTTTCACGGCGAAAATGCGTAGAACCACGTCCTCCTTTGCCCGAGCGGGCATAAATTTTCACATAGTCCACAAAATTTGACATAGTTATGAGTTATGAGTTATGAGTTATGAGTTTTTTCCCTTTTGCTGAAAGGATAATGCTTTTTATGATTTTTAGTAATGCGGTTGCATCTTCATTCATTGATGTGAACTCCATTTCGTTAAGATAGTCTGTTCCTTTTAGTAATTCTAACCAATACAGTGTTTCATCACATTCTTTTTGAGAAATGGCGCACTTATGTATAAAATCTGCATTACTTTCAGCATTAAGTGCTTCCCTAATATTAGCTCCGATGGATGTACCTGAGCGTAACAATTGTTTACTTAAAACATATTCTCGCCTATCTTCACATAATATCTTATATAACTTCACAATCCTAATTGCAAAATTAAAACTCTTTGCTTTTACAATACTATCTTTCATCGGTTTTAACTCATTGTTGTTTATATTGGCAACTCATAACTCATAACTCATAACTAAAACGGCAACCTGTCAATTTCCACCACAATTTCCTCAAACACCTCCTCTACCGTGCCATCGCCGGGGATGTTGACGAGTTTTCCATTTTTTTTGTAGAAGTCGCGGAGTGGGTCTGTTTGCTCCCGATAGACTTTCATGCGGTTTTCGATGACTTCCAATTTGTCGTCGGCGCGTCCCGATTCCTGACCGCGTTTCAGCAGGCGTTGGATGAGGGCTTTTTCTTCTACTTTTAGGGACAGTACCGCTGTGATAGCTATTTCTCGTTCACCGAGCAGTTTGTCCAACGCTTTTGCTTGCGGAATGGTGCGCGGAAACCCGTCGAAGATATAGCCTTTTGCATCGGTGTTTTTGTTCAACACATCCGCCAGCATATCAATAATCAGTTCATCCGGAACCAATTGTCCTGCACTGATATGCTTTTCAGCTTGCAAACCTAACGGGCTTTTACGTTCAATTTCTTTGCGCAGGATATCGCCCGTTGAAATATGGTGTAACCCATATTTTTTGATAATTAACTCGCTTTGAGTTCCTTTGCCGGTGCCCGGAGCACCAAAGAGTACAATGTTTAACATTTTCATATTTTAATTAGTATAAAGCCCGCAAAGGTAAGTAATAATTATGAGTTATGAGTTATGAGTTATGAGTTTTTTTTCAGGTGATTATTTTATTTGGTTGATATGCAGCACTATAAAGAATTTTTGAGGGGGATTAAAAAAAAATATTTGGCGGGTATAAAAAAAAACTGTACTTTTGCGGTTTGAAATAGAATATTCGGCGCAAGGATAAAGATGAGACAAAGGATAAAACAGACAAAAACACTGCAAAAGGGCATTTTGCTTTTATTCATTAGTTGTTGTTCCGTAAAAGGACAGGCACCGGTGAATTTCTACGGAATGGAACCCGCCCCTGAGTGGGTTCTTAAGACGAACTTGGTGGACGATTTGACCTCTACGCTCAATATCGGAGCAGAATTTTACACGTCACCATACTTTAGTCTGGGCGCGTCACTGAATTATAATCCATGGCGATTTAGCGATTACGGATTCAAACTCAAGCATTTATTGCTGCAACCGGAGTTTCGCTTCTGGTTCGACGAGCCGTTTCGGGGGCATAATATTGGCATACACGGTATTGTTACGCAGTTTGACCTCGGTGCGCTGCCTACTGCATCCATTCCACCGCAAATAATGTTTGGAGACATTTCTCCATATAAGATGCACGAGGAGTATTATCAAGGTTGGGGCTTCGGCGGCGGGCTTTCTTACGGCTATATGTGGAGTTTGGCACCGCGATGGAAGTTTGAGTTCTCCCTTGGAATAGGCTACATGCGGTTCAAATTTCAACGGGCACAATGTATTCCTTGCGGCTCCTTAAGTCCTGATGTTGAAACAAAACAATATATTGGACCCACCAAATTAGCTTTGTCGCTGGTTTATACGTTCGGTTCCGTTAAAACCGAAGAACAGATAAAAGATGAAATCATTCACAAAACAGACCTCTATGTAGAGGTATTAGACAACCCAATAATTCCGGAGGAATGGACGGAACCGGAAGTCAACGGGATGTCTTTGGTCAAACAGGGCTTTATCACGCTGGGTACGCCGGAAGACGATGAGATATGGGGTGCGCCGGAAAGTACCAGAGGCGTTTCTTTAGAACCTTTTTGGATGGATATTACCGAAATTACCAATGCGGAATACCGTCAATTTGTATATTGGGTGCGCGACTCCATCCTTCGTGAACGGCTCTATGACCCTGCCTTCGGCGGGAATAACGCGTTTAAAATAGAAACCTATAAAGGCGAACCATTGGAAACGCCCATATTGAATTGGAAAAAACGTATTCCCAGCAAGCGTAAAGCCAACGAAACCGAATTACGTGCGCTCAAAAGTATTGACTACGTCAATCCGGTTACAAAAGAAGTCCGGACGCCGGACCCCAATCAAATGGTTTATCACTATACGGTGTATGATGCCAAACAAGCCGCTCTACGGCGCAATCGCTTTGACCCTGAACGGCGCATATATAATACGGATATTACGGAGCGAGAAACGATAATGATTTCCAAAGACACCGCCTACATCAATGAGGATGGCAAAATCGTCCGCGAAACCATCACACGCGAACTGTCGAGTGAGTGGGATTTTGCCAATACCTATATTGTAAACATTCATCCGGATGAGTCTGCTTGGATAAATGATTTTTACAACGCTAACAACGACCCTTATATGCGATTTTATTTCACCAGCCCGTTGTATGACAACTATCCGGTGATAGGTGTGTCGTGGGAGCAAGCCAATGCGTTCTGTCATTGGCGCACAGAGCAACTTAAAAAGTCACTTCCGGCTGATATGCGGGATAAAATTGAGCCTTTCCGATTGCCCACAGAAGCCGAGTTTGAATATGCGTCGCGGGTGCGAACCGCCAACATCTATCCTTGGGAGCAGTATAGTGCTATGGCGGATGATGGGTCGTTCCTTGGTAATTTTAAGCCGGGTGATGGCGATTATATTGAAGATGGCTATTTAATTACGGCTCCGGTTGCTTCCTTTACGCCTAATGAGTTTGGTATCTATGACTTGGCAGGCAATGTGGCGGAGTGGACATCCACTACTTTTCTCGAAGCCGGGTTGCAGGTGATGGACGACATCAACCCCCAATACGAATACAATGCAGCGAAAGAAGACCCCTACGTGTTAAAGAAAAAAACAATTCGTGGCGGGTCGTGGAAGGATGAGGCGCGTTCTTTACGGGGCGATATTCGAGCATACGAATATCAAAACGAGCAACGCTCATACATTGGGTTCCGCTGTGTGCGCACACAAATGGGCTTTTCCAAGAGGTGATGGGCTACTATCACAATAAAAGTTTAAAAGCCGCGTTTAATTAATTAGAAAACAATACTGAATTTCATAAAGAAGTAAAAATATGGCGAGCAAAAAAGAAAAGCCGAAGAAAGAAGAGGCTGACGAAGGAGCCGCTTTAAAGCAGTTTTTTCAAGTGTTCTATAGCTTGGGTGCCACGGTCATCATCCTTGGTGTGTTGGGTGAAATCATGCACTGGTCAGGTGGCATTGGGCACATGTTGCTTTATGTTGGATTTATCGCTGAAGCCACGGTGTTTGCCACGTCGGCGTTTGAAAAGCCGCCGAGAGAAATGCATTGGGAGAACGTATTCCCCTCTATCTACAAGCCGGATGCGCCGCTTCCTATTTTTAATGGCAAAACAGCCGCTGAAAATTTAGGTGTCAGTTTCGACCCTGCCACTCGAGGAGGTTCCGGAGGAGTATCCAGAGGAGGTTCCGGAGGAGGTTTCGGAGGAGCTTTGAATGCAAATGCTCATGCTCCGAGTGCAGATAATAATGTGAGTGCAGAAGTTTCTGCTGCTCCTGCTGCTCCTGCTCCTGCTGCTGTTGCTCCTGTTTTTTCCGGCAGTATTAAGGCTGAAATATCCGGCGACGTTGCAACGGATATTGGTAATATGGCAACAGACATCGCATCAATTGCAGAAATCACTAAAAGCAGCAAATTAAATTTCGAAGGTGGCGGTGGCAATGGCAATGGTAATGGCAATGGCGGTGGTGTTGTTGTGATTGGCGGTGGTGCAACTTCTAACGGCGATGCCGGTAGTTATGCGCCGCAATCTCATGTTGGAGAAGGCTACATCTCAGGCGAAGGCTACATCTCAGGAGAAGAGAGCGGTACGTTGGCAGAATGTATCGGCAGGATGACCGAAGCGATAGAGAAATTGACGCGGGCATCGGAAAATATGAGAAGTCCCACGGTTGGCGTCAATCCTGCGCACTTTCCAAGTGATTTCAATCAAGTATCCGGCGGTTATATCCAACAGATGGATATGCTCAATCAAAACGTGCAGGGGATGAATGCCGCACTGACACAGATGAAAGAGTTTTACGAAGGTTCGGCAATGGACAGCGAACTCTTTAAGCACGAAACGGAACGGATGGCGCGGCAGATACAAGACCTCAATGCCGTGTATGCCCGTATGTTGGCAGCCATGACTGTCAATCTGAGTATGACACCGGGCGGCGGCGGCATGGGCGGTGGAAGCAACAATGCTTACTATCCTAATAATAGTAGATATTAAATTGATTTAGTATGTCAGGCGGTGGTGGAACAAGACAGAAGATGATAAACATGATGTACGTAGTGTACATCGGGTTGAACTCTCTCAACGTTTCTTCAGACGTGTTGAACGGCTACGCAAAGTTGGAAGAGGGTTTGATGCTGTCCATCAAAACGACCGGCGCGCAGAACGAATACCAGTATGCCCGCTTAGTGTCGCAAGCCACAGCCAACCCCGGAAAGGGGAGGGAATGGCACGAGAAAGGGATGGCGGTGAAAGAAAAGTCGGATGCGCTGTTTAATTATCTCCAGGATTTAAAGGAACGCCTTGCCAAGCGGGCAGACGCCGATGAGGAGCAACCTGACCCCGAAAACCTGGTGAACAAACAGGATTTGAAAGCAGGTCAAGATGAGATGCTTGTTGAGCCAAACGCACAGGGGAGAATGGAAGGTGAGATATTTGAAGCCGCCATTGATGACTATCGCACGTTCATGATGGGACAGGTCGTTTCGGATGAGGCAAAGGCAATTATTGAGCGCAGTTTCAACACCGATGACCCACCCAATAAATTAGAGACTGACGGCAAGTCGTGGCTACAATCCATGTTTGAAATGCTTCCGGTGGCGGCTATCATCCCGATGTTGACCAAATTGCAAAGCGATATTCGCAATGCTGAGGGCGCGGCCATGTCACTCTTTGTGAAGCAGGTCGATTTGAGCGATTTTATTGTCAATGAGTTGCGGGCGTTCGTTATCCCCGAAACACAATCCGTGATGCGAGGGAGTACTTACAGGGCAGATATTGTGTTGGCAGCAGTAGACTCTACTCAAAAGCCGAAAATTGTTGTGAATGGTAAAGAACTGGACTCTCCCGACGGCAGATTTGTGGCTTCGGCAACAACTGTGGGTACTTTTCCGCTTAAAGGGACTATTGCGTTCCCTCGTACCGATGGCTCTTTCATTGAGCGCGAATTTTCCACGCAATATTTTGTCATGGAGCCAAGTGCAACCATTGCGCCCACGTTGATGAATATTCTCTACGCGGGTATAAAAAACGAAATACGAATTGCGGTACCCGGCGTTCCGATGCAAAATGTGACTGCCTCCTGTTCTAATGGGGCATTGACGCCCAAAGGAGTCGGCAGCGGACTTTGGGAAGTCAATCCCAAATATGGTTCGGATGCCATCATCACGGTGCAAGCCCGGATAGGCGACCGCTCGCAGGAAATGGCGAAAAACACCTTTAAGGTGCGTCCGTTGCCGCCGCCCACTGCCTATCTTATGGTGGCAGGTGCAGATGGCAACAGGACACAATTTAAGGGGGGAACATTGCCTAAAGCACAGTTGCTCAATACGCCATTCCTGAGTGCCGCGATTGATGATGGCATTTTGAATATTCCATTTACGGTATTGGGCTTTGAAACCACACGGTTTGACAGCATGGGGTTTGCCATCAAAGAAATTTCTTCGGGAGCTAACTTCACTGACCGTCAGAAAGCACTGATACGGAGTATGAGTAAGGGGCAAACGCTGTTGATACGTGCTATTTCAACGAGAGGCCCCGATGGCGTAACGCAAACGTTAAAATCACCGTTAGAAATAATTATTATTTAATTTTTTTATTATGAACTCAAAAAGAAAAGTCGTTTTACTACTGTTTTTTGCAGTGTTGTTGGCAACAGTGTTGCCGGAAGTATTGCCTGCTCAAACGAACAAGGCACAGACCACACAATCGCCACGTTCCAGACGTCAGCCGGCTGGGGCAACACCGGCAGGTGGAACAGCGAAAGAAGCAGCACCGGTTCCTGCCAATGAGGGCAGTGTGCGTCCGATGACGGAGCGCGCTCGCATACGAAGTCAGATAGATGCAGAGACCCCGCAGCATATTGTTTGGCAAACTATTCTCTACCGCATGGTGGATTTGAAGTCCGAAATTACCAATCAGGCATTGTACTACCCTTCCAAACCGGCAGGAGACAGGCAAAATCTGTTTACCCTGATTTTCAAACTCTTGATGGATGGGAAGATTCCGGCTTACACTTATTCGAGTGATGGACCTGATGTGTTTTCCGAACAAACTAAACTTGATTTTGAATCCGTGTTGGTAAAATATAATGTATTATATACCAAAAAGGGGACGCAATTCGTTGTGGAAGACGCTGATATACCCAGTCCGGACGTGACCAGTTACATGGTTAAAGAGGGTTATTTTCTCAATCAGGTAAAGGGTTCGTTTGACTGTGAGGTGATGGCGATTTGTCCTTTTTATGTAATTCCTGACTACGAAAGCGGAGGACCGGATCAAAAGGAACCGCTCTTTTGGGTGGAATATAAAGACGTACGCCCGTATCTTGCACGCACCCCCATTATGATTTCGGATTTCAACACGGTGTTAGGTCACACTTTGGACGACTTTTTTCAGAAAAATCTGTATAAAGGGGATATTCTTAAAACACTGAATATGCGCGATTTGCCGCTTGCTCAATTAGCCGGTGTTACCGACCCTGAAGCCTTGAAAGCGGCGCAAGACAGTATCGAAAACTACTTGAAAAACTTCAACACCAAACTCTGGATGATGAACGACTCCATCGGAATTAGGGCAGACAGAGCAAAACTCGAGAAACTCAGACAAAAGCCGGCAAAATCGCGAAAAGACGAACCGAGGCAGGGAGGCGCAACAACGACAGGAACGGTAGGTGGCGGTGGCGGCTCAGCAGCCGGAGTAGGCGGTGGTGACGCAGGTGGCGAAAACCCTTTCTAACACGACACGGATTATTTCTTCATAGCCCTGTCCATATCACGCCGGTCGTCCTTTTCACGGAGCGACTGGCGTTTGTCGTACAGTTTTTTGCCTTTGGCTACGGCTATTACGAGTTTGGCTAAGCCTCGCTCGTTGAGGAAGAGTTTGGTGGGGACGATGGTGTAGCCGGTGTTTTTGGACAGTTCCTCGATTTTTTTCAGTTCTTTGCGGTTGAGGAGGAGTTTGCGGTCGGTGCGGGGGTTGTGATTGTTGTAGGTGCCGTAGAAATATTCGGCGATGTACATACCTCTCACCCACAATTCGCGGTTGATGACAAGGCAAAAAGTATCCACCAGACCGGCTTTGCCCAACCGTATCGACTTGATTTCGGTGCCCGTGAGCACTATCCCCGCCACGAAAGTTTCAATGAACTCATAGTCAAAAGAAGCCTTCCTGTTCTTGATTTCTATCTTATTTTGCTGCTTAGCTTTCATCTTTTGTAAAAATTAGAGTGCAAAGATAAGCAATTTAATCGTCTGAACCGTGATTTTAATAAGATTTTCAGGATTATAATCCTGAAAATCCTGATTCAGACATTTTTTTTTTATTCCACCGCCAAAATTAGCCCTTTAAGATATTCTCCCTCAGGATGATAGATGTTGATGGGGTGGTCGGCGGGTTGCGCAAGTTGATGCAAAATTTTTATTTTGCGTCCTGACTGCGCCGCCGCGCTGAACACTGTCAGGCGGAAGTCTTGCTTACTCACTACCTGCGAGCACGAAAATGTGAAGATGATACCGCCCGGCTTGATTTTCTCGAATGCGAGAGCGTTTAGTTTGCGGTAGCCTTGCAAGGCATTACGCAGCACTTTTTTGTGCTTGGCAAATGCCGGAGGGTCGAGCACAATCAGGTCGTATTGGTCGCCCATTTCGTCTAAATATTTGAACGCATCGGTGTCGAACGACTTGTGGCGCAGGTCGTTGGGAAAATTCAGCGCGATGTTGGCGTTTGTCAGGGCTAATGCACGTCCCGAACTGTCCACAGAATGCACCAATTTCGCCCCTCCACGCATCGCATAGCACGAAAAGCCGCCTGTGTAGCAAAACATATTCAGCACGCTACGGTCTTTCGCATATTTTTCCAACAGGCTGCGGTTGTCGCGCTGGTCAACGAAAAAGCCTGTCTTCTGCCCTTTCTCCCAATCCATTTTGAACTTCAACCCATTTTCAACAGCAATAGCCGAAGACAAAATACTATCACGGGCTTGAATCGCCGAAGGCGAAACGTCATTGCGGGCTTGACCCGCAATCGCCGAAGACAAAACGTCATTGCGGGCTTGACCCGCAATCGCCGAAGACAAAACGTCATTGCGGGCTTGACCCGCAATCCCCTGACCAACAAGCAAATACCCATCCTCAACATCCAGCTCCGCCTTAAACGGCAAAGTGTCCGCCGATTTGTAATAGATAGTATCAATCGCATCGCCCATCACCTCCTTCAACGCCTCTGCTATCTCCTTGTGCGCGAGGTGCATACCGGGCGTGTGTGCCTGCATAACGGCGGTGTTGGCGTAAATGTCTATGATTAAGCCTGACAGGTTGTCGCCTTCGCCGTGTACCAAACGGTAGATGTTGTTTGGCAGGGATTGCGGGTCGAGCCCGCAATGACATTTCGCCTTCGGGAATTGCGGGTCAAGCCCGCAATGACAATTAACTAAGCCCAATTGTCGGCGCAACTCATACGCGGCTTGCAGGCGTTTTTTCCAAAAATCGTGATTGATGGGTTCATTTTCAAAACTGAGGATACGGACTGCTATTGAGCCTATTTGACAGTGCCCCACTGCCAGAAAATTATTGCCGGCAGTGTAGATTTCCACAATTTCGCCTTCTTCGGGGGTGCCTTCGATGCGTTGGATGGCACCGGAAAATAGCCACGGGTGGTAGCGTAGCAGCGATTCTTCTTTTTTTGGGTAGAGATAAACTTTTTTCAGCGACATAATTTTTTGTATATTTTCAGGCACGCCCAGGCATCTAAGGCGGCGTATTTTTGTTGTGCTTCCGACAATTCGCAGGCTTCCCAGTTGCTGGTGCGTTGACCTTTTGTGATGCGTTTGTGAAACAGCAGGGCGTAGATTTTTTGCAAACTCATTTCCTCTATGCCATAGTTGGTCACGAGTTGTTGCAAATCTATAAAGCCTTGTGGTGTAAACTTATAGCGGCGATTGAGCGAATGATAATCATCGCGCAACGACAAGCCGATTTTCAGGATGTTGGGGTCGGAAAGCAACCGCTCCAACGCCGGCGGAAAGGGCATCCGGTTGAGGCGAAACAGCACACAGACATCGTCAGAGGCAACTTGAACGAGGGCAGTGCCATTACTTGCACGCCCTTTTTGAAACACGGGGCGCGTTTCGGTGTCGAAGCCCAACAGCGGGAACTGCGACAGGTAATTGACCGCGTTTTCTGCCTCTTCGGGTGTGTCCGCCACAACGATTTGCTTGTTGAAATTGACCGGTGGCATCAGGTTTATTTCCTCTTTTGTGATTGCTGCGTTCACCGTTTGCCGTACATTTGTTCGTAGTATTTTTGATAGTCGCCGGAGGTTACTTCGTCCACCCAATCTTGGTTTTCAAGATACCAGCGGATGGTTTTCACGATGCCGTCTTCAAATTTTGTTTCGGGCACCCAGCCCAATTCTGCCGCGATTTTGGAGGGGTCGATGGCATAGCGTTGGTCGTGTCCGAGGCGGTCGGTAACGTAGGTGATGAGGTCTTCGCTAATCCAATCGAAAGAGCAATAGCAACCGTCTTTGTCATTGGGGACCTGACCCGCAACCCCCTTAATAGCACTGCGATACGCCGGATTTTCTTCCAGCAATTGCCGCATCGTGGCAATGATGAGTTTGACTATGTCGATGTTCTTTTTCTCGTTGTGACCGCCTACGTTGTAAACTTCGCCTGTTTTGCCGTTAAGCAGCACAGTATCAATGGCTTTGCAGTGGTCTTCCACATAGAGCCAGTCGCGCACGTTGGTGCCGTTGCCGTAAACGGGGAGTTTTTTGCCTTCGAGTATGTTTTTTATAATCAGCGGGATAAGTTTTTCGGGGAAGTGATAGGGTCCGTAATTATTGGAGCAACGGGTGATGTTGATGGGCATTTTGTAGGTTTCGCCATACGCCTTCACAATCAAGTCGGCACCTGTTTTGGATGCCGAATAGGGGCTGCGTGGGTCGAGCGGGGTGGTTTCGTGGAAGTAGCCGGTGTCGCCCAGACTGCCGTAAACCTCGTCGGTGGATACTTGCAGGTATTTCACGCCGTCTTTGTAGGTTGGATAGCCGTTGGCATCTTTGCCGGTTGACCAGTGTTTTTTTGCCACATCCAGCAAGTTTTGTGTGCCCAGGATGTTCGTTTCGAGAAACACTTGCGGGTTTTCGATGCTTCTGTCCACATGGCTTTCCGCTGCAAAATTGACCACGAACCGGATGTCCTGTGTGTCAAAAATTTCATTGACAATTTTCGGGTCTTTGATGTCGCCCTTCACAAACGTGAGGCGCGGGTCTTTCAAATCCTCCTTGATGGTGCCCAAATTGCCGGCATACGTGAGGTCGTCCAGCACCACGATTTGGATGTTACTGTGCTTTTTCAGCAAGTATTTCACAAAATTGGCACCTATGAAACCTGCGCCACCGGTTACGAGATATGTCATATCAGTTATGAGTTATGAGTTATGAATTATGAGTTATGAGTTTGAAATTACGTTTGAAACTCGGGGGCAAAGGTAGGGATTTTTTTTTAGAAATCGCCTACTATTTTGATGTTATATTGTCTGCCGGTTAGTTTGTCCGGTACGGCGTTTTGTGCGCCTGTGATGTCTGTAAACCATGAATAGGAACTCACATTGCTAATATCGAACAGGTTAAAAACATCGAAGCCCAGCCAAATACGATTGATTAAGCGGTAGCTCACGCCTACATCAATGCGGCGGTAGGCGGGCGCGCGGAAATTTGCCTGATATTCGCTCCCCGGTGCACTGAAAGGCAGCCCTTGCGCCACAATAGCCCGCAAATTGAATTGCAACCGCTCAAAATCAGGCATCACATCGGTATAGTACAAAGTGAAGTTGTAAAGTTGGTCGGTGGGCATATCCACGCGCTTGCCGTTGATGTACTGTTGGGCTTGCATCAGCGAAAAACCTACCCACGAGTCGGTGCCGGGCACAAATTGTCCGAAAAATTTGGTGTCAAGCCCCGTAGCGTAGCCGTGCGCCGTGTTGTCGCCGGCATACCAAATGCGCACATTGTCCAAATAATACGGTATCAGGTTGTCTAACTTCTTGTAATACAGTTCGGTAGTGAGTTTTAGCGGTCGCCCATCTTTCAGTCGAAATGTGTAATCGCCACCCGCCACAATGTGAATGGAGCGTTGCGACTTGATATTTTTGTTGAGCACCACCGCACTGTTGCCGGCTTCATCGATGAGAATTTGTCGCAACTCCTTGTAAAACGGCGGCTGATAATAAATTCCCGTTGCCAGCCGAAACTTAAACTGCTGTGCCTCAGCCGGAATAAAGCTCAATGAGGCACGCGGACTAATCAATAATTCATCATTGTAATCCCAATAACCGGCACGCACACCGGCAGTGAACCCAAACAGCCCCACGTCCCGATTAAGCCGATAGGTGTCTTGCAGGTAAGCAAATAAACGGTTGGACGACAGATTGTTACGCGACGACAAATTGCGCCGCATCCGCAAATAGTCATCGTTTTGCGGCACCGAATAGCCCATCGAATCGCGCAATTCCCACTCGTTGATGCGGTCTTTGATGTCTTCTTTTTGCGCCCCTGCCGACCATAGAAAGGTGTGTGCCCCTCCTCTATTCGTCCCCAGCAGTGCCACATTATACACTGAGGCGTGTAATTGGTCGCGCGCATGGGCGTGAAACAGCCCTGTGCCGATGGTTTCCTTATCCTGCCCCAGCACATTGCTAATCCAATATTCGCCCGTGATGTCGTAAGTCTCCTGCTCACCGGATTGAAAACCGGACACTTGCAGCGAAATATCCGCCTTGTCTGAAAACTCATATTTCAGGGTTGCCGCCCCAAACAGTGTGTTGAAACGGTCTTTTTCCTGCCCTGCGTAGGCTACCTCAAACTTCTTTTGGATGTCCATCGTGCCGTAGGACGTTGCCCTGTTGCCGGGGTTGAAATCGTAGGCATTGTGCGAATAATTGCCCAGCAGATTGAGCGAGATTTTCTTCGTAAAGGCATAAGTCATAAAGGTTTGCACATCCATCGCCGATGGGTTGTAATCGCCTTTGGTGTCCAATGTGTTCAACAAAGTGGTGCCACGTTTGTAGCGCACGCCCGTGATTTGGGAAAATTTGCCCGCCGTATTGCCAAAATACACACTGCCGCCGAGCATACTGCCTGTAAATCCACCCTCCGTTTTTTTCGGCTTTTTGTAGGTTACGTCCAGCACCGATGACATTTTATCGCCATACCGCGCATCAAATCCACCGGAGGAAAACTGCACAGACTGTGTCAAATCGGGGTTGATGAAACTCAGCCCCTCCTGCTGACCGCTACGCACCAGCAACGGGCGATAAACCTCAATGCCGTTGACATAGACCATATTTTCATCGTAATTGCCCCCGCGCACTGCATATTGCGTGCTTAGTTCGTTGGTCGAAGACACGCCCGTGCCCGCAGTCATCACCAGCGACTCAATGCTCCCACCGGTGGCATCCACCGACCGCCGACCTTGCCCCTGATGGATTCTCTCCATTGTTGTGCCCTGCGGACGCGCAGTAGTGGTAACCACGACCGAATCCAAGTCTATTTGCGCCAGCAAACCGGCACAAGGCAAGAGAAAAACGAGAAACAAAAAAAGTGTCCGCATATTATGGCGTGATAACGCAAAATTGCGCAAAATATTGTGTTTGTTCGTGTTGTTAAGATATTCTGTATTTATTTTTGCCGATAAACACGATGACGGCGGCTTTCAGGTCGGAACGGTTGCTCAACCGGTGCGAATTGAGATACTGTTTTATCTGTTCTTCGCCCTCTTTTTGCAGTTTAGCAATTTCAGCGGGTTTGGCACCGGTCTTGCAGTATTTCAACTCTAATATCCATTCCCATTTTACCTGGGGCAGACGAGGGTCGCGCTGCAAATAAATATCCGCTCTGCCCGGAACGACTTCGTATTCGCTCATCGGAATGTAAATCTTGCTCATGAACAGATAAGCCAACAGGAGCGACTGAATGTATTTTTCATCGAAATGTTTCAAATCCTGGTCGGAAAATTTACTGAAAGCATTTTTTGAAACATAGTCGATAAAGCGGGTGATGTCGCCTTCCATTGCCGCTGCAACGATAGATTCGTCCAAAGGTTGCGACTGTACGGTCATCAGGGGCGAAGTTTCGTGAGTCATTCGTACAATGTAATCCCAATACATCGTTTTGACCGAAAAATTGGGTATCTCCAACCGCATTTTGTTCAGATAAGCGCCTTTGATGGTCAGTAAACCCATATAGAATAGCAGGGAAACAAATTGAGTGTCATCTTCCAGCATGTCAATAGGAAATTTTTGCAATAATTCGGAAAGGATGCCGTCCTCTTTTATAATTTTGAGTAGCGTTTCGCGGTTACTTTCATTTTTGAACAGCCGCCGTAACCGTCCGTAATCTATTTGCATATTCAAATCGACGATATTTTCCGGCGGTTGTTGTCTGCTTATTATCTGCTCAAAGAAATAGAGCACCATGGCAGGATTGTAAACGCTGTGCGCGCCGTCCTTATGAAACAAATAGCCATCGTAATAGGTCGGCATATCTATGTTGATGTACTTGGGGTCAACGCCTGTTTCGCGCATCAGCCATTCCACCTCTTCTTGCGTGAAGCCCATCATCTCGTTGTATTTTGGCTCCATTGTCAGAACGACGGCAATATTGTAACCACTTGTGAGGTCGTCGAGCATCACCGGCGAGATGCCTGTAATAAATGTGCGGTTCACGATGGACGATTTGGTAGCCTTTTTTAAACGTTCATAAAAGTCACGCACCAAGCCATTGGCGGCAATCATTGTTTTATATAAATCTGTTCCTGCCATATTGCCCATGGCAATGAGGTCGTTGGCAAAGTGGTCGTATTCATCGATGATGACAAATATTTTCTTCTCCGCCGAATTTATTGCATCAAAAGCAATTTGCAGAGCACCGTTACCGGGGTGTGTCTGCTTTATTTCCTGAATAAGTGCTTCGCTGTTGGGAATAATTGCACGATAGACGTTGATAAAATCTGTAACCGTCATCTCTATTTCCTGCGAAAAGGATTTCACAAATTCTTTTTCGCCGGAAGTGTCCAATCCCGAGAAATCGAACTGCAAGATGGCATACGAATTTTTTTCGGGCGTAGGATGTTTGCCAATATACAAGTCGCCAAACAATGTGTCAAACTCTCCGGCAGCATTGATATCATAATAATACGACAATGTCATGAAAAACAAACTCTTGCCGAATTTGCGCGGACGGATGAAAAACTGATTTTTGTTGCTCTCCTGTTCCAACATCTCAATAAACCGAGTCTTATCCACATAAGCATAATTCTCAGTCCTTATACTTTTAAAATCCGAATTGCCATAAGGCAGTCGCTTGCATTTTTTTGCTTCCATCTTTTGTAAAATTAGGGTACAAAGATAAACAAAAAATTCGTTAGTCGTTTCTTCATCGCTTCACTACTTTTATGGTGGTTGCTCCTGCTCGCAGCAGATAGATGCCGTTGGGGTAGTTGGACAAATTTATGCGGGTTTCGTGGGTGCGGTGTAGCAGGATGCCTACTGTGTTGTAGAGGCTTATTTCTGCGCCTTTGGCGTTGAGAATGTTTAATTCGCCTGTGGTGGGGTTGGGATAGACCTGCACCGATGGGGTGCGCTCTGTTCCTGCATCATTGGCGTCGATATGGTCAAGCGCGGTGGAGGGCGGTGACGTATTTAATCGCCATTTGGCGTAGAGGGTACGGTCGCGGTCCACCACCTTAGTGGTTATGTTCCACGGAACGCGCAATTCTACATCGCTAAACCAGCCGTCAAAGGTGTAACCTACGCGAACGGGGGCTTGAGGTTCGAACGTTCCTACTTTGGCACCTTCCAATATGGTTTGGTCTTCCACCGCCGTGCCGCCATTGGTGACGAAATAGACTTGAAAGTAGCGCAACCATTTGGCTCGTAGCGTGAGAGTCGTTGTGACGGTATCGTTGTCGAAGTCCCATGTAATCTCCTGGTCGCCTTTCGTGTAGTACCAACTATCAAATTTGCGCCCATAGAACGTGGGGGTGGCGGGCGGTGTCAAATGCGCACCATAAATCACGTCTTGATTTGGTACAAAGCTGCCTCCCGCACTTTCGTTCGTTTCAAAAGTGACTGAAAGCAGCCCTTCCACTATTTTCTTGAATTGTCCCCACTCGTTGGCGGCTTGGTAGGTGCTTTTTTTCCCTGCCGGCACATAAAGGGTGGCATTACTATATATTTCGGCATTAAACCCTCTAAATGCGTAGTCTAACTTTTGCGGGGTATTGCTGTAATTATATACGGCTCGAAGTCCATCGCAACCTTCAAATGCACTCGTCCCAATTTCTGTTACCTCCTTCAAAATGGTGAGGGAATAGAGGCTGCCGCAATTTTTAAAGGCTTGTGTTCCAATTTTTGTTACCGTCTTGGGGATGGAGACGGATGTGAGATTGCCAAGTCCATTAAAGGCATTTGCCCCGATGGCTGTTACGCCGGTATAGACTATCACCTTGGTGATTTTGTTTTTGTAACTGCTCCACGGCACATCGTTAGCCGCATTAGTATAATTCTGCATCTGTCCGGAGCCTCTGATGTAGAGCGTTTCTTCGCCGTCATAGTCGGCAGAGAGGTTACCGCCTAACGCCCAACTTTCCTCCACGACCGTTACTTCACAACTTGCTGTTTTGCCTCCCTTTTTGGTGGTCGCTGTGATGATGGCTTTGCCTGCTTTAAGTGCCTTGAGCAAGCCCGTTTGATTGACCGCTACCACAAAATTGTCGCTGCTGCTCCATGTTACGTCTTTGTAGGTGGCATTGGCGGGGAGCACGGTGGCGATTAGCTGCTCCTTGTTGTCGCCTGTTTTGAGGCTGTTGACGCCGTTGATGATAGTCTTGTTGAGCGTTATGCTCGCTTCCATGATATACCACTTGGCATACAAAGTTGTGTTGGCATCTATGGCAAAACTGTCGCGGTCGGCATACTTCACCTGACCGGTGGACGATGTTGCCCAACCGTCAAATTGCTGTCCCGCCGGTGGCGCAAAGGCATTCCGGCTTAAACGCAACTTTACGCCTTGCGTTTTAGTCTGAGAACTCATCGTGCCCGAACCGCCATTGCGGTTATAGGTGATTTTGTAGGTCGTCACACCGCCGTCACCGTCACCGTCACCGTCGCCGTCAGCATCAGCATCAGCATCACCGTCAGCGTCACCATCAGCATCACCATCAGCATCACCGTCAGCATCGCCATCAGCATCGCCATCAGCATCACCATCAGCATCACCGTCAGCATCAGCATCAGCATCGCCGTCAGCATCGCCATCAGCATCACCGTCAGCATCGCCATCACCATCACCATCACCATCGCCGTCATCAAGACAAGTTCCATGAGTATTAGCATGCATTTGACCATTTCCATTAACATCGTCCTGCGCTTGATTATCTGCATCGGCTTGACTAATTGTGGATGAGTATGTCATCGCCGGAACAGTATAAGTTACCGCCGGACCGGGAGTTTTTCCGGCTCCACAATCATTTCGGGTAAATGTGCCGCTCTTGGCTACATTGTAGTAAGTGGTGGAAGCGGCGTTGCGGATAATGTTTACCGTGTAGGTCTTCTTCGGATTACTTCCCCAGAAGGCTTCTACCTCAATAGTCACCGTATTGCTGCCTACAGTCAATGGCTTTGCGGTAACATTTCCGGTTATGTTGGCACCATTCGGCGAGTTGGCAATGCCCTCTACATCAATGCTCGTCACGCTGTTACTCACATTGACCGTGTATTGATACACGTCCGAATTGAAAGCCGGCGAAAGCGTGCCACTGCTCAGTGTAATGTCCCTTAAGAAAGCATCGTACCAAGGTGCTTCATCCGAATAAGCGACTATCACCCCCTTGGTTTGCCGGATGGTTTTGGCATTGTTGGCATTGGCAGCACCAACGGCAACGCTGTTATACGTAATATTCGGGTCGGAAAAATAGGCAATGTGAGTTCCGAAGCCCAAATTGTCATACGTCATGATGGTGGAAAAGTTCCCCGACACGCCATGGCCGTGAGAATAGTCGTAAAGTGCGTCGTTATCGGTACCCACGTGATGCCCGCAACCGAAATTATGCCCAATTTCGTGAATCAGCACATAGGCGGTGGTGTTTACATGCTTTGCCTTTAGTACTGAAAAACCGGCTTGTGAATTGCCTGATTCAGTATTCATAATATACCCTGCACCGGCTACATTGGAAATGTTATCACCCAGCAAGAGAACAACAAGGTCGGCATTGTAGCGGGTACGAAGCGCGTGCGCCTCATCGGCATAGCCGTCCCCGGGGTTTCTCAGGCGGTTTATATCGGTGGTCAGATTGTTGCTTTCTGTATAATTTATTTCCTGCTTGTGAACAAGGTTCAGGGTTACATTTGTCTGCGAGTTGAGCAGCACCTGATTGGAACGTTGTATTCCCCCGTCAATATCCGCATCAATGGTGCTACCGTTGGTGATAGCCTCCGCCTTCGCTGCGGGAGTATACACGACGAGTATATCCACCGTTACCGCCGCGAAGTCTTCGGGAAGCGTGGGTGTTGGTACGAAAGTCGCACGGAGCGTCGAACGGAGCGTTGAACCGTCGTTTTCAGACACGTGTCCACATTCGCCGCCGTGTTCGTGCTGCACTTCCGATAATGTTTGTTCTGTCAGACGATAGTTCCCGTTTATTTTTTTGACGGCAAAAAACTCGTCCTTTTGCGGCAACTCTGCCGAAAGCGCGATGTCGTTCCCTGCAATGGAAATGTAGCAATAGCCCAATTCGGTGTTTGCCACCTGTGCGGTGATGCCAACGATGCCATCGTAACTTTTGCTGACTTGCCGCACTATGGCTTCATAATGCTTGTCGTCGAAAAAATCGAGCAGCAGCACATCGCCCACATTGCTTTGCGAAAAATTCTGCAACTGCGGATTGACTTCAAACGCGCGACTGCGCGGGTTGCTGCCCTGTTCCTGAAAAGTTTTCCCACTGTTAATATTGACGCTTTGTTGCGCCCCTGCGGCATTCATTCCGAAAATAAAAATCAGAAATGCCAAACCAATTCTCTGTCCTTTGCTCTTTAAATGCGTCATTGAGTTTTTTTGATAATTTTATGTAAAGGTACGAAATATATATTACATTTGCAAATAATTTCTATGAATAATTTCTATGAATAGTTTCTTACCATTTCGTTGAGTTGTTTTATCTTGTCAATTAGCCGATTGAATGGTAACGAATCGCCGTAAATCATTGTGTGGAAAGATATTTTGTGTGTATCATTATCCACAGCCAAGAAACCTCTTGTCGTTCTGCTCGCATCCCTACGGGATGCGGTGGGTGGGTGGCGGTTGCATTTTCTACCGAGCGATGCATCCCTACGGGATGCGCCTCCCCCCCCCTCAGGGGGGAGGCAACTAAACTCTAAACTCTAATAACTAAACTCTAAACTCTAATTCTTCACTACCTTCACGGTGGTTGCTCCTGTGCGTAGCAGGTAGATGCCGTTGGGGTAGTTTGCCAGATTTATGCGGGTTTCGTGGGTTCGGTGTAGCAGGATGCCTACTGTGTTGTAGAGCCTTATTTCTGCGCCTTTGGCGTTGAGGATGTTTATCTCGCCTGTGGTGGGGTTGGGATAGACCTGCACTGATGGGGTGCGCTCCGAGTCTGCGTCATTGGCGTTGATGAGGTCGATTGCGGTAGACGGGGGCGGTGACGCATTTAATCGCCATTTGGCGTAGAGGGTACGGTTGCTGTTTACCACCTTAGTGTTTATGTCCCACGGAACGAGCAATTCTACATCGCTAAACCAGCCGTCAAAGGTGTAACCTACGAGGACGGGGGCTTGAGGTTCGAACGCTCCTACTTTGTCACCTTCCAATATGGTTTGGTCTTCCACTGCCGTGCCGCCATTGGTGACGAAATAGACTTGAAAGTAGCGTAGCCATTTGGCTCGTAGCGTGAGAGTCGTTATGACGGTATCGTTGTCGAAGTCCCATGCAATCTCTTGGTCTTCTTTTGTGTAGTACCAACCGGCAAATTTGCATCCATAGAACGTGGGAGCGCTCGGCTCGTCCAAATGCGCACCAAAAACCACATCTTGATTTGGTACAAAACTGCCTCCCGCGCTTTCGTTCGTTTCAAAAGTGACTGAAAGCAGCCCTTCCACTATATTCCTGAATTGTTCCCACTCGCGGGCGGCTTGGTAGATGCTTTTTTTCCCTGCCGGCACATAAAGGGTGGCGCGACTGTATACTTCGGCGTCAAAACCTCCAAATGCGTAGTCTAAGTTTTGCGGGGTATTGCTGTAATTATATACGGCTTGAAGTCCATCGCAACCCTCAAATGCACTTGTCTCAATTTCTGTTACCCTCTCCGAAATGGTGATGGAGTAGAGGCTACTGCAACCTTTAAAGGCTTGTGTCTCAAATTTTGTTACCGTCTTGGGAATGGTGACGGATGTGAGCCTGCTGAGTCCATTAAAGGCATTTGACCCGATGGTTGTTACGCCGGTATAGACTATCACCCTGGTGATTTTGTTTTTGTAACTGCTCCACGGCACATCGTTAGCCGCAACATCATAATCCGGCATCGGTCCGTTGCCACTGATGTAGAGCGTTTCGTCGCCATCATAGTCGGCAGAGAAGCCGGGGGGACGTAACGTCCACCTTTCCACGACCGTTACTTCGCAACTTGCCTTTTTGCCTCCCCTTTGGGTGGTCGCTGTGATGATGGCTTTGCCTGCTTTAAGTGCCGTGAGCAAACCTGTTTGGTCGACTGCCACCACAAAATCGTCGCTGCTGCTCCATATCACTGTTTTGTTGGTGGCATTGTCCGGGAGCACGGTGGCAATTAGCTGCTCCGTGTCGCCTACTTTGAGACTGTTGACGCCATTGATGATATTCTTGTTGAGCGTTATGCTCATTTCCGGGATATACCACTTGGCATACAATGTTGTGTTGGCATCTATGTCAAAACTGTCGCGGTCGGCATACTGCACCTGACCGGTGGGCGATGTTGCCCAACCGTCAAATTGATGATCCGACGGCGGCGCAAAGGCATTCTGCTGTAAACGCAACTTTACGCCTTGCGTTTTAGTCTGAGAACTCATCGTGCCCGAACCGCCATTGCGGTTATAAGTAATTGTGTAGGTCGGCGGCGGCGGCACATCAACATCATCGATTACCCACACCGCATATAACGTGGCGTTTGCATTGCCGGTATAACTTGTCAACGGAGTAGTGGCAGAGCTGTTTGTATTCCAACCGTTGAAAGTGTAACCGGTTCTCGTTAAGTTTCCCGGATTATAACCGGCTCCTACGGCAGTGTAAGCCACATTGTGCGTTTTTGTGCCATTAGCGGGAACAGAACCTCCGGTATTTCCATTGCCATAGTACGTGATAGTGTAGGTGGCAGGTGGTGGTGGTGGAGCTATATCGAGCACCCACACCGCATACAGCGTGGCAGCAGCATTGTCGGTATAACTTGTCAGCGGAGTAGTGGCAGTGATGATTGTATCCCAACCGTTGAAAGTGTAACCGGTTTTCGTTAAGTTTCCCGGATTGTGACCGACTCCTACGGCGGTGTAAGCCACATCGTGCACTTTTGTGCTATCATTGGGAGGAGAACCTCCGGTGTGTCCATTGCCATGGTACGTGATAGGGTAGGTGGTAGGTGGTGGTGGTGGAGCGAGTATCCACACCGCATATAGCGTGGCGGGAGCATCATTGGTATATGCTGTCAACGGAGCAGTGACAGTGCTGTTTGTATGCCAACCGTTGAAAGTGTAACCGGTTTTCGTTAAGTATCCCGGATTATAACCGAGTCCTACGGCGGTGTAAGGCACATTGTGTGTTTTTGTGCCATTAGCGGGAACAGAACCTCCGGTGTGTGCATTGCCATCGTACGTGATAGTGTAGGTCATGGGCACCCACACCGCATACAGCGTGGCGGCAGCATTGACGGTATAACTTGTCAACGGAGTAGTGGCAGTGATGATTGTATCCCAACCGTTGAAAGTGTAACCGGTTTTCGTTAAGTTTCCCGGATTATAACCGGCTCCTACGGCGGTGTAAGCCACATTGTGCACTTTTGTGCTATCATTGGGAGCAGAACCTCCGGTGTGTCCATTGCCAAGGTACGTGATAGTGTAGGTGGGTGGAACGGGCTCCCACACCGCATACAGCGTGGTGTCTGCTTCGACGGTATAACTTGTCAACGGAGCAGTGGCAGTGCTGCTTGTATGCCAACCGCTGAAAATGTAACCGGTGTTCGTTAAGTTTCCCGGATTATAATCGGCTCCTACGGCGGTGTAAGCCACAAAGTGCACTTTTGTGCTATCATTGGGAGCAGAACCTCCGGTGTGTCCATTGCCATCGTAGTGGATAGTGTAGGTATAGGGCGTACAAGTTCCATAGAGATCAGCTTCTATTTGACCATTCGCGGTAATATCCGCAAGGGCTTGATCATCTGCATCGGCCTGACTACTGGTAGATGTGAACGTACCCGCCGGAACTGTATAAGTATATGTTGAACCGAATTCGCCGCTTCCACAATTTCTAGTAAAGTCTTGGCTCAGTTCAACATTGGAGTAAGTACAATTATAATCAGCATCGGCTTGACCCGCTGCCTGCGCTTGAGCATCTGCATCGGCTTGACTAATGTAAGATATGTATGTCCCCGCCGGAACTGAATAAGTCACTGTTGTACCGTCACAAGCTCTAGTAAAGGTGCCATTTATGATGGCTGTATTACAGTAGGTTTTTCTGAGCTCCGGAAACCCCAAAGTGGAACCGCCCCCACTTGGCATACGCCAAACGGTCGCGAAATCCCAACTCGGCAAATTAGTTGCAAACCATGATACCAATTTAAAATCACCAAGTGCTGCATTTTGTCCATTCTGCAATGACAAACCTATATCCGAAGCTGCCGGCGAACTATTTATTGTCATGCCACTGTTAGCATAACAACTATCTATGACAGCCGAGCCTTCCGTTATTCTTTTCCCGGAACCGAGACCAGCGTCAAAAGTTATTCTTTCATTAGCTGCAAAACTCTTTTCAATAGTTCCCCCAGTAGATCCAGTAGATACACCTATACCATAAGCACTCTCACCCTTTATCTCCGCCTCTTTATAATAGTAGCAATTACTTATCACGCCGCTTTTCAACTTCGCAATGCCATTAGATGTACCAAAGGTTACAATACTAACAATGCTGTAACAATTTTCGATGCGCCCCCCATCCACTTCAATAGCAATACCTCCTACATTATCCGTATTCCCAAGAGTACCCGCAGTGCCGATTACACCTAACTTTTTGATGATGCCGCTAGAACCAATATAACCAAACGCAGAATATGTCGGCACGTACCCACCCGCATTAGCCATCTGCACTTCATGTCCCCAACCATCAAAGTTACCCCTAAAAGGCTTTAATGCATCATTACCAATGGTTTTTGTAATTTCAATACCACCCGTCAAATCTGCTGTTAACACAAAATACGTGTTGTAATAATGAGTTCCTCCATTGACAGCGTCCGCCAAAGCGTCCCAATCTGTTTTGTTGGTAATGAGATAAGGGTCGGTAGACGCGCCCGTCCCGCCGCCGAATTGCGCCATTGCTGTGCTGCATGCTATCCATGCGAGCATCGTAACTAAAAATATCTTTTTCATAACATAACTTGTTTATAATTTGTTTATAACTTTTTCTATTTTTTTACTATCGTCAGAGTTCGGTTTCCTACCCATAGCAGATAGATGCCGTTGGGGTATGCCGACAGGTCTATGCGGCTCTCGTGGGTGCGGTATAGCAGGATACCTACTGTGTTGTAGAGCCTTATTTCTGCGCCTTTGGCGTTGAGAATGTTTATCTCG